>CAYUDX010000007.1:0-119698 GCA_964443355.1 uncultured Spirochaetia bacterium | reverse complement strand
CTTCGGTCTGGGAATCGAAGAAATGGGCCTTGTTCATGTCCAGCACAAGCTCCACTTCCTGGTTCACCTCGACCTCGGCTTCAGAATCCATCTTTGCGATAAACGGCGTCTTTCCCGTCGTCAGGTACACGTTGGACTCGCTTCCCAGCTGCTCCACTACCTCCACCGTCGCCACTATCGTATTATCCGCGCTCGCATTCGGCGCGTATACCTTGTCATATATGTCCTCCGGCCTTATCCCCATCGTCACTTCCGACCCGCTCTTTCCCTTCAGCTTTTCCAACATCGTCTCCGGCACCCTTACCTCGAAATTCTCCTCGTTGAAATACAACCCGCCCTTTTTAGACTCCAGCGTCCCTTCTATGAAATTCATCGACGGGCTCCCTATGAACCCCGCCACGAACTTGTTTACAGGCTTGTTATACATCTCCTTCGGCGTGGCTATCTGCTGCACTTCCGTCGCCTTCATTACCACTATCTTCTCTCCCATCGTCATGGCTTCCACCTGGTCGTGCGTTACGTATATCATCGTCGCCTGCAGCCTCGTGTGCAGTTTGCTCAACTCCGCCCTCATCTGCACGCGGAGCTTCGCGTCCAGGTTCGACAGCGGCTCGTCGAATAAAAATACCTTCGGCTTCCTTACTATCGCGCGTCCAACCGCCACCCTCTGTCTTTCCCCTCCGGACAACTCCTTCGGCTTCCTCTTCAGGTACTTCTCTATCGACAATATCTCCGCCGCCTCGTTCACCCTCGACTTTATCTCCGCCGCAGGGTATTTCCTCAGCTTGAGCCCGAACGCCATGTTCTCGTATACCGTCATGTGCGGATACAGCGCGTAGTTCTGGAACACCATCGCTATGTCCCTGTCTTTCGGCGGTATGTCGTTCACCATTACGTCGTCTATGAATATCTCTCCCGCCGTTATCTCTTCCAGTCCGGCTATCATGCGCAGCGTCGTCGTCTTTCCGCATCCCGACGGCCCTACCAGTATCAGAAATTCCTTGTCCTCGCACACTATATTCGCGTTCTTTACGGCCACTACGTTACCGTACTTTTTTCCTACATTTTTTAGGACCACTCTTGCCATCTTAAGCCTCCTGATTTTTGCGCATCATATGGTTATTTTTATAAAAACCTGTCTTTTTCTCGGCCCGTCGAACTCCGTAAGATAAATCCCCTGCCATGTACCGAGCTTCATCGAGCCGTTTTCTATAAAAACGAACGATTCGTTCCCGAATAAGGATGATTTTATATGCGAATCCGAATTACCCTCGAGGTGAGCGTAACCGTCTCCTTCCGGCACAAGCTGCGATAATTTGCCGGCCATATCCGAAACAACCGCCGGGTCCGCGTTTTCGTTTATTGTCAAACCCGCGGTCGTGTGCGGCACATATAAAAAAACCATTCCGTTCTCCACGCCGCTCCTATCCACAACTTTTCGGACCGCATCCGTGATGTCGATAAACTGCGTCCTTTTCGAGCTGTTGATATTCAGCGTTTCCATTTACTTGAACTTTAGCGTGAGCCCGATCCTGTGTGTGCTATCAAGAACTCCGTACTGCCTGAACGCGTAATCTATCTCGTAAATATCTATTTTGATCCCGGCCCCGGCCACAAATCCGGCCATGACTCCCGGGCTTGCAACGTCGGTGAAAAGATCCTGGGGGTCTATCTCGCCCTGATACTGATAACCCATCCTCAAGCATACGATATCTTTGTACCAGTATTCCATACCCAGGGCAAGTATCCCGCGGGTTTCTATAGGCTGGATATAATCAAGGTCGACCGTAAGGTTTTTAACTCCGGTATAACAAATCCCGGCTTTGGCCATGATCGGCAGCATGAAAGCCTCGCCGAACCCGAAATTGGGGCCGAGATTCTGAACACAAACGCCGAGCGTAAGGTCCTTTATGGGAAGCTTATATAATCCGCCGATATCCGCCGCAAAGCCGAACGCGCCGGAGTCCTTGATGGTTTCGTTGAATAATTTTAAGGTCACGCCGAGGTCCAGGTCCTTGCTTATGTGGGTGCCGTATGCGAGGTTGATCCCAAGGTCGCTTGCCGTAAAAGGCGCGCCGGGATTGCCGACGTTATCCCATGAATTTATGGGTCCGGAGTTCACATAAACAATACCGAGCCCGAATGTTCCTATTTCCCCGGCGGGATATGCGGCGGCAAGATAATCATAAAATATGGAGGCGAACCAGATGGTATGCATGAAAGTGATCTGCAGGTCCGGAAGCTTTGACAGCCCCGCCGGATTCCACATAACAGAATTTACGTCGTCGGCGGCGGCTGTATATGCTCCGCCCATTCCTATTGGCCTTACTCCCTGTTCAAGTTTTAAGAATACGGCGGACGTTGTTCCCTGATCCGCAAACAGGAATGATGAAAATAAAGACAGTAAAGCCGACGTAAAAACCAGAATTAACAATGTTTTTACTTTCATTAATTCACCTCTCTCCAGAAAAATATATCATTTCCTGCCAATAGTGTCAAGAATATTTTCCTTAATAATACCGGGCGTTTTTTACATTTTTACCATAATTTAGACAATCAGAATCAAATAGTGTTTCTCCAGCGTGAAACGCTATTCCGTCAATAAAATAAGGGGTATTGCTCCCTGTCTTTCCCTGCCTGATACAACCTGAAAATATTTACCAAATTATATCATTATGATATTTTAAACGGTTAAAATGTTCCGGGGTTGCAATTGGCCGGACTTATTTCCCTATAATTGCTTTGAATAAAACTTCAACTGTGTCTTATCGTCTTTTGTAATTTTTACAACAAATATCATGAATTCTTTCGAGTCGTGCACCACCGGGAACAGCCTGACTACAGTCGGGGAGTCGTCCGCACCGTACAAATCCGTAAAATCAGCAGTTTCCATAAATTTTTTTTTCATTCCTATATGTAAAGAGTAAACTTTTGTGCCGGACACCGCATATAAAACTCCGCGTTGCAACATAAGCATGGACGGTTCAAAATCAATTTTTATCATTTTTTCCTGTTTCGTACCGTCAAGAGCCGCCGTCTTTATGAGGAACTTTTTTTTCGCCTGGTCCGTAGTATCAAGATAGTAAACCCTGCCCTTCCAGATAACGGGAAACGCCGCTTTTTGTATCATGGAAATCTTCCCCGACGCAATGTCGACAATTTCAACATGATGTTCAAACATATAGGTGTAAACCCCGTAAGCCACAGTTGACGCATCTTCCGATAACGACGGCACGAGGTCAATTTGTTCCAACACCACCGCCTCAAAACGCCTGCCCGGAACAGGCGGATGTGTTTTTGAAAGGTTGGTGAATATTTGCCGTCCTTTTTCCATATCACACACGGAGATGACGCTGTTGGCGTAGTTAAGATTCATGAGCAGCGCCGCTATTTTGGTTCCCGGATTATAACAAATAGCCGAGACCGTTGCCGGTTTTATCAGCCTTACATTCCCGTCATCCTGCAGCATCCTTATGCCGAAGTTTTCAGGCTCAAAATCCATGTATTTCCCCCAGAAATCACCTTCGTTAAACACATCCTTATAAATAAGCTTGCCTTCTTCCCACAGAACAAATTTTGCCTCGTCCTGCAGGACCGAGGCGGAAATTATTTTGTCCGTGTCCTTCGTGAGCGTGTAAAGATATTTGTAACCCGGGGCCTCCGCGGATACCGCGGAACAAATGGCCAGAACGGCCGTAATGAACGCAAAAATTTTCCTCATGGCTTTTGTCCTCCTGATAGTTTTGTAAACAGGAGTATTTTACCGGAAAAACGGAAAGGTTTCAATATGATAAGAAAAAGCGTGATGATCTATCCGGAAATTGCGGTCCCGTCGGGCGGGAAGCTTTTATACGCCTCCGAATATTCGCACTCCGTGTTCTTCAATGACGGCAGGATGACGGCTTCGTAACCCTTGTCCCTGAGCGCCGAGAGTCCACCGCGTTCTTTTATCCTTGTGACCCTTTCCATATCCATCTTTGTCCTTAAATAATCAAATAACGCGTCATGCGGTTCATAAAGGGCCGCGCGCCTCGAAAGGCCGGCGGAAAGGTATTCGTTAATATGCCGTCCCATGCCCGCCCCGATAAAAACGATATTCTTATCCGCCGGTATCCTGGATGCTATGAGCCTGGCCTCGCGCTCCGGGTCGTATTCGCTGACAAGGCTGACACAAGCGCCGTTTTTACCGGTTTTATACGCCCCCCATTTGCCCTTCTCAAAATGCAGCATTTCGCCCATTGAATTTTCCGCAGCCGCGTCCCGGGCTCCCCGGAAAAACGACGCCCGGAATATTTCGGAAACATATTTTCCAATGCCCGCGTTATCCCCGCTCTTTTCGGCCTCTTCCCATTTAAGTTTTTCCGCCTCCATAAGTTCATCCCATGTCAGCCCGCCTCCGGACAGCGGCCCAGTAAAATCTTTTTTTCCACTTATGCGAAACTTGTCCAGAAAATAGGGATAAAAGCGGCCCTCAAGATACCCGGTCCTGGCGTATTCCATGAATTTCAACGGGTGTTCCCACTCAACCCTTATATCAGGCAGATAGATCAGCTCCATTCCGTTTTCAAACAGCCTGCGGCCCAGCTCCCTGGCCGGAGTTATGATATCGCCGAAAACTTCGTCAAATGCGCCGTTTCCCGACAAAAATTCCTTTTTAACGGAAACACAGGATGTGTTGAAAAAACCCGGCCCGGCCTTGCAAGCGTTCCCTCCGAGGGCCTCAAAATCCACCTGCTCAATGCCGCCGCCGTTCAGGTACTGATTTATCGTTTCCCCGCGGCTTTGCTTTATTGCGTATATGTTACCAATAATGGCCGCCTTTTCCCCCGGATGTTCTTTGTGCCCGCGCCTTTGCGCTTCAAAAAATCCCTCCCCGCAGATTATATCTTCCCTCAATAATATTATCACGCCTCCGGATGACGCCCTGATTCCGGCATTATACAAAGATGACAGGTTTGCGCCCTTCACGGCGGTTAATATTTTAATCCCCGTATTTGCCGGGATCGACGCGGAAATCCCGCCCGCTCCCGGGTCGTCCGCAGACACAACGATGACCTCGTCTTTTTTCCCCATCTGCCCGGCCAGTGAGGCGATGGCGCGCGCGGCGGCAGGCGTCCAGCATAATACGGGCACGACCGCGCTTATGGCGTGGTCTATTCCGGCCAAATCCACGGTGCTTTTTATGGCGCCGGGCCTTCCGGAAAATCCCGGGATGAACCTGCCCTTTATTTCCACAGAGCCGTATTTCGCCGTTTCATGACAGTATGAATCCGCAGCTTCACTTCCGCGGCCCGCATCCGTGCAGCGGGTAAAAAAATCCGGGTCGGCCTTGCATTGGATGATATTTAATCCCGCATTCCTTATCTCCCCGTAAAAAGATGTTCGGGAGCCTAAAAACGATATGCCCGCCCTGTTGATCTTTTCGGCGTCGATAAAAATGAAACCGGGCCGCACCTCTGCGGGAGCGCCGCATACCTCCCCCATTATTATACCGTCGTTTTTTATAAAGGCTTCATAGAGCGGTATGACAGACTGGTTGAAAACGATATCAGGGGACACGATAAGGGCGTGTTTTGTCGTGCATATCTTTATGGCTTCATCAATGGATCCGGCATAGGCGCCTCCGGCGTTCCTTATATAAGGTATCCTGCTTTCATCGAGCATATTCGCGGCGTGTTCACCGGTCGAATTCTCGAACAGTATAAGCCTGTGCGGCCCGTCCCCGTGGAAGGCGGTAAAAGACTTCAGCATTGAAGCCAGGGTTTCCGGCGTGTTATTTGCGCAGGTTATCAGGGTCAGGCTGCCGAGTTTTTCCTTTATTGCCGGCCACACCGGCTGCGGGCAGTGCATATCTATGGCGACAAAAACATCCCTGGTCCCGGGCCCATTCCGCTCTTCCTCAACCGGCAGTTCAAGGTCTATCTTTGATTCCACGACTATATCGGCCACACAGTTGCGCGTTTTCAGGCAATCCGCCACTTTGACCGCTTCGCCCGATGCGTTTGCGCATTCCGCCGACAATATCTTTCCCGCCGCAGGAACGCAGGCCGCCTTATCATCGAGGACTATGGTCAGAACTTCGGATGAATTCGATATGTTCTTCCTTCCGGCGGCCATTCCCCCGGCGGACAGCGCCGCGGCCCTGCATACATCATCGGGCTTTAACCCGTTTTTTGCGATAAGGCCTGTGTCAAATTCAAGCCTTATTGCGGAAACGTTTTTTATCTTCTTTATCCCCGCATTTGCCGTGTGGAACCTGCTTTTCCACGCCGACCCGATCAAAAACTTCGCCGATTTAACGGCCTGCGCGATTGCCCCGGGGTTTGATCCGGCAATTGCCAGGGTGTGCTCTTCCATGCCTCCGGCCGAACAGCGCCGGTCGACGAATATTTTAACCTTATCCAGCCCGCCCGTCCCGCCAAGAATCTTTTTTACCAGTCTCGCCGTCTCGTTGCCGTCCTGCCATTTGTCCTTTTGCGCGACGTTGAGCACACAGCCGGCCATTTCCGCTATATTGTTCAGGATTGTCTTCCTGTATATGTCGTCATGCCCGAATAGCTTCAAAAGTTCAAGGTACATCGAAAGGTGCATCGGCCCGTGCTTTCTGAAAAAAGCGTTGCGGTCGTTCCCGGCGCTCCACCATATCCCTCCGGGATGCCTCCTGTAAACGGACATGACCCTGTCCAGGAAGCCTATTTTTCCGTATCGTGCATGATACAGGTGCAGGTACCAGTCCGAGGGAAGGATGTCGACGGGTAAATTTTTGTATTCGCGCCGCCTGTACATCACGGAATTGGTCTGTATAAAATTGGCCTGCATGAGCCTGCGTAAGGTAAAATCCTTCGGGTCGCACGCCGGAGGGAAAACAAATCCCGGGGACTCGTTATTTTCATAGACAACCCTCACCGGATGAAAACACAGCGCATGGCCCGGATTTTGGTCGAGAAAGTCGGCCTGCGCCTGAAGTTTGTTCTGATCGGTAAAATAATCGTCGCCCTCGCACAGTGATATGTAATCACCGGCAGCGGCCGGCAGAAGGAACCTGACCGTAAGCCCCCTGACTCCCTTTGAATACTGGTTCTCCGGCTGGAATATCGGTTTTATTATTTCGGGATACCTGTCCCGGTATGCCCTTATCACGTCCGCGGTTCCGTCGGTGGACGCGTCGTCGTTTATTATGACCTCAAAATCAAAATTTGTTTTTTGCGAGACAAATCCGTCCAGGGCCTGCCTTATGAATTTTATCTGGTTGAAAGCAAGGCATAACACGGAAACCTTTGGTGCTTTCACTTTACCGTTCCTTTTGACTTCATTATAAAAATCGGCCTGTTGAGGAATTCCCCCAGGGAATCATCCCTCGCCTCATTGGACCGGCTTAAATCCTCATATACGATACCGCCGCCTTTTTTGACGGCTATACCCGTGTCGGTTATCTCCCAGCTGCCGTCCGTCCCTTCCCGGATAAATTCTATCATCTCCTTTTTTGTGCCGTTATCAAAAAGGCACTGCCCTGTTTTTCCCTTCCAGTTGAACCCGAGCTGGAACACCATTATGGACACGCTTTCTTTCAGCGCGTTGAGCTTTTCGATCATTGAAAGTTTCGCTTTTCCCATGGATATGGCGCCGTCGCCGAAGTCATCGCCCAGATGGTGAAGCACGTTAAGCAGCAGCATGACGCCGCACCTTTCGGTGCTTCCGGGTTCAAACTGCATATACTCGTTGGACACCCTTATTTTTTCGGACATATGCAGTTCGGAGGCTGCCAGCCTCACAAACCCCGCGTGTTCCCTGTTCCCCTCATAATAACGGACGCTCAACGCCCCGGCTTTTACGGCCTCAAAGGTAAAATAACCGGTATTGCCGCCGACATCGACGACGGATCTTCCCGCGATGCGTATCTTTTTCAATATATATTCCATGCGTTCCTTCTCATACCTTCCCTTTGCCGCAACTTTGCCGCCGCCGAGAAGCGCCGTCAAAGAATCCGGCAGGCTCTGGTACTGGGAATGTTTGCTGCGTTTGTTCAGCGCGTCCAGTAATTCCTCTCCTGTACTCATGGGCGGCACCCGGATTTTGTCTCTTTTTTAAATATCCCGGCGGTGTCCGCCCTGTTATATATGTCCTTCGCGGACCAGGCCCTCATGTTTTCCGTAACGCGTCTTCCCCGCTCCCCGTAATAAACGCATTTTTTTCCGGACATGCCGCCGAGCCAGAAATATTTCACCCCGGCTTTGCCGCGAAAATTTACTCCCTCAGTTCTTATTCCCAGGTCTTTCAAAAAAACACCGAAAAAATCGGCGCCCGCGTCCACAAAAAGCTGCGACGGCCCCCAGAAACGCGGATTGGCCTCTATCATGTAGAATTTATTTCCGCGCTTCCTTACCTCGACCATCACAAGGCCGTGAAAGCCGAGCTTCCTGAAAAGCCTCTCATATTTCCGCGATTCCGGGCCATTGTGCCACGCCGACGATATTGCCGCCACTATGGACTTGCCGCCGGGCTGCTGGACCAGGTTTTCCTGTGAATACTTATAAACCTTCCCGCCCTTTGAAAAATAATAAAGCAGGTATATGCTTTTCCCTTCGATGTATTCCTGGAAATAAAAATGGCCCGGGTCGTATTTCCTTAGAAAATCATCCCTCTGTGCCGCGGTAAAAACAAGCACGGGCTCGTATACCCCGCCGTTGCCGGAAAAATATTTTTTCGGCTTGGCCACGAACGGCAGTTTTGCCTCTTCCGGCGTCCTGTATTCCCCGGGGACCGTTATGCCGTTTTTGCCGCAGACCCCGGTAAAAAGGTATTTGTCGGATATAATCTCATAAAGTTTTTTTCCAACAAGAGGCACTTCGCACCCGTTTTTTTCAAGGATCCCCCGGTTTGATATCATGAACCTGTTAAGCGCCTCCGTTGACGGAGAGATAACGCAGGAGCCGGCATTCAATTTACTTTTCACCTTCCTTATTGACCTCAAGACATCATCCACCGCCAATTCGCGGCTTCGCCTCACATCCAGGACCCTGTCGGAGTATGCAGAGTCAAATATCGGGTCTTCTTTGGAGGCCGCTATGACGGCAAAATCAGCCTTTTGGGCGGCCAGGGTCCTTATAAAGGCGACAACGGCCCTCTGGTTATATCCTGAGAATATTATAAAAACTTTCTTCATTTCACGACTTCCATGATGAGGCTTGAATTGTCCCTTGTCTCCAGATTCCTGAGTTCTTCGTAATCGCTGTGCATAAACCCGCATTTCTTTATGTTCACACAGCCGGCCTCCCTCAGCCTTCTTTCGAGCTCCTCCGCATCGTAGAGCCATTTGTGTCCCCACGCGCGGAACGCCATATTTATCCTTTCAGCCTTTGTTTTCCAACCGAGCCCGAACCTTTGGACCACGGGATCGTCCTTGAGCTCCACGTGCAGATATTTATCCACCGTTTTTTCCAGGTCGGGCACCGATATCCTTAAAACCCCCCCCCTTTTCAGCGTCCTCATGAATTCTTTTATCACCCGCTGGCCCTCACCCACCGTAAGATGCTCCATAAAATGCTCGTTATAGATAAAATCGACCGAACAGTCCGGGAACGGCATGGGGTTCCTCATGTCATGATTGACGTCGACCTTTGTTATGTTATTGTCGCTGTTGTTGTCCAGGTTTATCCATCCCCTGTAATAATTTGTGCCGCACCCCACATGAAGCTTTACCTTTTGGGCAACGCCCGCATTTTCCATTACATTTTCCATTTTTTACTCCCCCTTATCGCTAAACTGCCATGGAATAAACACTGGAAAATTTATTCCTCAGCAGGCCGCAGATTTTTTCCACTTTTTCAATCTCCAGTGCGCCGTACAAAGGCAGGCACAGTACCTCATTTACCACTTTTTGCGCGGCCGGAAGTTTTGCCGGGTCGGCCGAAGGGAGTTTCCTGTAGCAGTCGTAATCGCTGCAAAGCGGATAAAAATATTTCCTTACAAGCACGTTGAATTCCCTGAATTTCAGGTATGCCTCGTCCCTTGAAAGCCCGTATTCTTCCGCGTTGACGCGCACGACAAAATACTGGCAGCTGTTGTTCACGTTTTCCGGAAGCACGTAATGACTGATCCCCGGTATTCCCTTTAGATATTCCATATAGGCCCCTGTTACCCTTGCGCGGTTCCCGCGCTCGGCCGCTATATACTGAAGGTTTATGAGGCCTATGGCGGCCTGAACTTCGTTCATTTTTCCGTTGATCCCCGGCAAAATAACCTCTTCCTCGTTCTTTATGCCGAAGTTTTTCAGCAGGTCTATTTTTTTCTTCAGTTCTGCGTCCCTGAACACCAGTGCTCCGCCTTCAAGCGTATGGAAAAGTTTTGTGGCGTGGAAGCTGAACATCGAGATGTCGCCGAACGATCCTATTCCGGCTCCGTCTATCTCCGTGTTAAAAGCGTGCGCCGCGTCATATACGACCTTGAGCGAGTGTCTGTCGGCTATTTCCTGTATCCTGGCCACGTTGCACGGGGTTCCAAAAACATGCACCCCCAATATGGCGGAAGTTTCCGGGGTAATTAATTCTTCTATCTTTTCCGGGTCTATGTTCATCGATCCGTCCTCTATGTCGCAGAACACGGGCTTGATGCCGTTCCAGCTCAAAACATGCGGCGTGGCCGGGAACGTGAACGGCGTGGTTATTACTTCGCCTTTTAACTTCAGGCTCTGTATCGCCACGATGAGCGCTATGGTCCCGTTATTGAACAGCGAGAGATAGGGGGTTTTCAGGACATTGCACAGGGCTTTTTCCAGCGCCCTGTGCTGGGCGCCGTTGTTTGTCAGCCATTGCGCTTCCCATATTTCCTCAAGCTTTGCGCGCACCAGGTCAAGGTCCGGCAATATGGGTCTTGTCAGGTAAACGGGTTTTTCAAATGGCCTCATTTTTCAGCTCCTTGTATATTCATCCATACAAATATACAAGTAATAATAAAGCAATATCCGTGCCGATATTTTCCCCTTTATTTAAATATAAAAATCATGGATTATGGAAGTGTTTCCATGTTTATTGCAGATATTAGGTATTTTTATCCACATAAAAAAAGGCCGCGATCCCTGGGACCGCGGCCTTTTGTGATAAGCCTGTGTAAAACCTTATTTTTTCCTTCTCTGCAGAAGCTCGACCGCCTTAAGCCTGGCGATCTCGTTCATGAGCGATGTCTGCAGCATGTCATAATCAACGTCTTCCTTTGACTTTGAGTTAAGCATGCGTTCCTTTTCGTCTTTCCTGCGCTTTATCGTCTCCACGTCAACTTCGCCCTCACGCTCGGCCGTTTCAACAAGCAGGACAACCTTGTCACCGGTCACTTCTATATAGCCGCCGGAGACCGCCATAAGTTCACGCTCTCCAGACTCCCTGACTATCGAAACAACACCCGGCTGAAGCGCGGTGGCAAAAGGGGCGTGGTTCGGCAGTACTCCGAATTCCCCGCTGGTGCCCGGCGCGGTCAGCTCTTTTACCTGTCCCTCGAATACTCTTTTTTCAGGTGTTACTATGTCCAGCGATAATAATTTTGCCATTTTTTTGCCGCCTTCTATGCCATTGCCTTGGATCTCTCGATTACTTCATCTATGCCGCCGGCCATGTAGAACGCCTGCTCGGGCAGCGTGTCGAGTTCGCCGTCCGCAAGCATCTTGAATCCGCGGATCGTCTCCTTTATTGTGACATATTTCCCGTCCCTGCCGGTAAACTGCGCGGCGACCGAGAAGGGCTGCGAAAGGAATTTCTGTATCCTTCTTGCCCTGGCTACCACGAGCTTGTCCTCGTCTCCCAATTCGTCTATGCCGAGGATGGCTATGATATCCTGAAGGTCCTTGTACCTCTGCAGTATTCCCTGGACTTTCCTTGCCGTCTCATAATGCTCCTGGCCTATGACCTGCGGGTCAAGCAGCCTGGATGTGGAATCAAGCGGGTCGACCGCCGGATAGATGGCGAGCTCCGTCAATGCGCGCGACAACACCGTTGTGGCGTCAAGATGCGCGAAAGCCGTGGCAGGCGCCGGGTCCGTAAGGTCGTCAGCCGGGACGTATATTGCCTGCACCGACGTTATAGACCCTTTTTTTGTCGATGTGATCCTCTCCTGCAATTCCGCCATTTCAGTCGATAAGTTCGGCTGGTATCCCACCGCGGAAGGCATCCTTCCGAGCAGCGCGGAAACCTCGGAGCCGGCCTGTGTGAACCTGAATATATTGTCTATGAAGAGCAACACGTCTTTTCCCTCTTCGTCCCTGAAATACTCGGCCTGCGTCAGGGCCGTGAGGCCGATCCTGAGCCTTGCCCCCGGCGGCTCGTTCATCTGTCCGTATACGAGCGCTGTTTTCGAAATAACGCCTGATTCCTGCATTTCAATCATCAGGTCGGTGCCTTCCCTTGTCCTTTCGCCGACTCCCGCGAATACCGAGAGGCCGCCGTGCTGTTTTGCTATGTTATTGATAAGCTCCATTATGACGACTGTTTTTCCCACTCCGGCCCCGCCGAACAACCCGACCTTTCCGCCTTTCGGGTAAGGGCAGAGCAGGTCGATGACCTTGATGCCGGTCTCGAACATCTCGGTCTTTGTTGAGAGTTCCTCAAACGCGGGCGGCCTTTTCCTGATGGCCGATGTCTTCTCCGACTTTATCTCGCCCTTATAATCAACGGGCTGTCCCAAAACGTTCATTACCCTTCCAAGCGCCCCTGCTCCGACAGGCACCGTGATTGGCGCGCCGGTGTCGATGGCTTTCATTCCCCTGGAAATTCCGTCTGTGGACGACATGGCCACCGTGCGCACCGTATTGTCTCCGGTGTGCATGGCCACTTCGGACACAAGGTCTATCTTGAACTTGTCCCCGCCGACAGAGTACTCGCCCTGCACCTTTATGGCGTTGTAAATGTTCGGAAGTTTTCCCTCGCCGAACTCAATGTCTATAATTGGGCCGATTACCTGGACAACTTTACCTTCGTTCATATCTCTGCCTCCTGTTTTAATTATACCGGCCGCCTACTTTATGGCTTCGGCTCCGGACACTATCTCGAGTATTTCCTTCGTTATCTGAGCCTGGCGCGTGTTGTTTGCCAGCAGCGTCAGCGACCTTATCATTTCCTTGGCGTTGTTCGTTGCCATTTCCATGGAGACCATCTTTACGCCCTGTTCCGCGGTCTGGCTCTCGAGCACCGCACGAAAAAGCTGCGTCTTAATGTACCTTAAAAGCAGTGAATTCAGGACCTCGGTTTCCGACGGCTCGTATATGAAACTCCTGGCCGGCGATCCCTTTGCCTCGAATACGACGGGAACCAGCTGCTTGTTGACTATTTTCTGCATGAGCGACGTCTGGAACTCGCTGTATATCATGGTGATCTTTGAGTACTTTTTCGCGGTGTAATTCTTTATCATCAGGGAGCTTATCTCCTCGATATCCCCCCAGTTGATTTTCCTGTCGTTAAACTTGAATTTCTCGACCTCCAGGCCGAGCTTTTTCATATTGTCCATTCCCTTTTTACCGATAATATAGAACGCGGCGTTCGGCGTTTCCTTGAGTTTGCCCACGGCCGCCTTGAAAAGGTTCGTGTTGAAACTTCCGCATAGCCCCTTGTCCGCAGTGATGAGAACTACCGCTTCCCTGGCCACGCCCTTGTTTTCCTCAAGCAGAGGGTATCTGCCCCTCTCTGATTTAACGTTCACTATAAGCTCGTCTATTACTTCCTCTATTTTTACGGCGTAAGGCCTGGCCTGAAAAATGCGTTCCTGCGCCTTGCGCAATTTCGAGGCGGATACCATTTTCATGGCCTTTGTTATCTGCTGTATGTTGCCGGCGCTCTTTATCCTTTTTTTGATCGTTCTTAATGTCGCCATAAAAGCTCCTTTAAGATGTGCTTATCCTATTTTTTAAAAGTCGCCTTGAACTCGGTTATAGCCTTGTCCATGGCCTTTTTCAATTCGTCGTTGAGGACTTTCTTTTCCTTTATGTCCTTTTTTATGTGCGCGTATCCGGCGGCCGCGAATTTGATCAGGCCTTCCTCGAATCTCGGCACGTCGGCCACGGCGATGTCGTCCAGGAACCTGTTTGTGGCAGCGTATATGACGAGTATCTGGTCGGCCACGTCAAAAGGCATATACTGGCCCTGCTTTAATATCTCTTCCATCCTGCGTCCGAGGTTCAGCTGGTCCTGAGATGTTTTGTCGAGTTCGGATCCGAACTGTGCGAACGCCGCGAGTTCCCTGTATTGCGCCATGTCGAGCTTCATTTTTCCGGCTACCTGCTTCATGGCCTTTGTCTGGGCGTTGCCGCCGACACGCGACACGGAAAGTCCCACGTTGATGGCCGGCCTTACTCCCGCGAAGAAAAGGTTCGATTCAAGGAATATCTGTCCGTCGGTTATCGAAATGACGTTCGTGGGTATGTAAGCCGAAATATCACCGGCCTGCGTCTCTATTATGGGAAGCGCCGTAAGCGAACCGCCGCCCAGCTTGTCGTTCAATTTCGAAGCCCTCTCGAGGAGCCTGGAGTGCAGATAAAAAACATCGCCCGGATAAGCTTCGCGCCCCGGCGGCCTGCGAAGGAGCAGCGACATCTGCCTGTAAGCCACGGCGTGCTTCGAAAGGTCGTCGTATACGCACAGCACGTGCTTTCCCTGGAACTGGAACTCTTCACCCATGGCGCATCCCGCGTAAGGGGCTATGTAAAGAAGCGGCGCCGGTTCCGCGGCGCCAGCCGATACGACGATGGTGTATTTCATGGCGCCGTGTTCCTCAAGTGTCTTTACCACTTTGGCCACGGTCGACTGTTTCTGCCCGATGGCCACATAAATGCATATGACGCCCGAGTCGCGCTGGTTGATTATTGCGTCGATGGCGACCGCGGTTTTCCCCGTCTGCCTGTCGCCTATTATAAGTTCCCTCTGCCCGCGCCCGATCGGTATCATGGCATCTATCGCCTTGATGCCCGTCTGAAGCGGCTCTTTGACGGGACTCCTGTCGACAACGCCCGGGGCCTTTACCTCGACCGCCCTCAATTTTGATGTTGCGATCGGCCCTTTGCCGTCAAGCGGCTGTCCGAGGGGGTCGACCACCCTTCCTATAAGTTCATCACCGACCGGCACCGATATTATCCTGCCTGTGCGCTTTACCGTGTCGCCTTCTTTTATCCCTTTATCATCGCCCATCAAAACAACGCCGACATTGTCCTTTTCCAGGTTCAGGGCAACGCCGTAAACCGGGCCCGGGAACTCCAGCAATTCAAGGGACATACATCCCTCAAGGCCGTAAACCCTGGCTATTCCGTCGCCGACCTGGATTACCTGGCCGACCTCCGTCAACTCGACTTTTGATTCGTATTTCTCCAGCTGGGACTTTATGATATTCGTTATCTCTTCCGGCCTGATCTGCATACATCCTCCTTGAATAATTTAGTGTTTATAATTTTTTTATGCTTGTTTTTTCTTTTTAACGGTTTTTTTCGCGGGCTTTGCGGCGGGCTTTTTTACCGCCTTTTTCGCCGCCGTTTTTTTCGCGGCTTTCTTCACGGCCTGTTTTTTCACGCCAACCGCCTTTACCGAATTAAGCCGGGTCTTCATGGACCTTAAAAACTGGAATACTGAGGCGTCGATCTGTTTCATGCGTTCCCTTATTATAATGCCGCCCAACATCTCCGGGTTCACCTTTGTGTCGACGGTCAGTTTCTTGTTCATCGCCTTTTCGAGCTTGGCTATGAGCTTGGCCTTTTCTTCCTGCTCAAGGGGGAACGCGGTCTCTATGGTTATCCTCTTGAGCCCGCTTGCTTCCTCGACCTTGCCGAAGAAAATCCCACAAATGTCGTTGAATATCGACTCCCTTTTCTTTTCTATCAGCAGCAGCATCAGCCGCAGCGACAGTTTCGTCACCTTTTCGCCGAAGACATTGGTGACAAGCTCGGCTTTTTCACTTTTGCTTATACCCGGATGAAAAAGCACCTGCTTGAACCTGGGCGTTGTGTCTATTATATTCTTTATGGACCTCAACTCCTCGGTAACGGCGTTAAGACTGTTTGATTCGATCGCCGCGTTGTAAAGCGCCAGTGCGTATTTCGAGGGCAATACCAGATTTGCCATGTCAGCTCCTTAGTTTGAAGACTTTCCGATTTCTTTTATATAGCCGTCCACCATGGACAGCTGGTCCTTCTTGGTGACTTTTTTCTTTATGGCCTTTTCGGCGGCCATCATGGATATTTCCACAATGGTGTCCTTTACTTCCTCGATGGCCTTTCTTTTTTCGGCCTCGATCTCGGACTTTGCCTCCACAATAAGCTTGGCCCCTTCTTTTTTCGCCTCTTCGACCATTGATTCCCTTATCTTTTCGCCGTCGGCTATCGCCTTGTTGAGGGCCGCCGCCGACTGCGCGTGCATATCCTGTATCTTCCTGTCATAATCCACTTTCAAACCTTCAATTTCACCCTTGTCTTTTTCTATCTTGTCGAGGGTGGACGTGATATAGCCTTCCCTGTCCTTTAATGTCTTGATAAGCGCCTTTATCATGGAATTCCAGACAAACCACATGCCCACGACAAAAGTTATTAACTGAACAAGAATTATTCTCCAATCTGCGCTGACCATCATAACCTCCGTTTATTAAAGTTCCCGGCTCAAAAACCCGGAACTTAAGGGATACAACCGCCGATGCCGGCCGTCTTTCTATAAGTGCGTGCGGGCCTAAAAGGCCCGCAAAAAAATATTATCTTAAGAAATAATCTTTGAGCGGGTTTGCGTACAACAGGATCAGGCCGATAACGAGCGCGTAGATCGTAAGAGACTCGATGATTGCAAGTCCTAAGATCAGCACACCCTGTATCTTCGATGTTGCCTCGGGCTGACGCGCAACGCCTTCGCACGCCTTTGCCGTAGCCATTCCCTGTCCGATGCCGCATCCCAGAGCGCCGATGCCCACTCCGAGTGCCGCCGCGAGCGCCGAAAAAGCAAAAAACTGTACCGACGCGTCCGTGGCCGTCTTGACTGCCGCCGTACCGGCCGCCGCAGGCGCCTCTGCCGCCATTACAAACGATGCGATCGACAGGACGACGATCACTGCCAGTAATACCTTTGCGAACTTTTTCATTCATTCACCTCCTGGTTTGTTTTTTTTATACGTTTATGTGGTGCTTTTCATCTTCTGACGAATGTTCCTCATGGGAAACGGCTGCGCCGGCTATATATGTCGCCGTGAGCAATGTGAAAACACCGGCCTGGATGAGGCTGACCAGCACGCCGAGCCATATTATGAGCGGCCTTAAAACCGCCGCTATCGAAAATATCATCCCGTTTATAACGCTTTTTGCCACAATGGGCCAAAACCCGAGTATCAGGGTGACAAGCACGCTCAAAAGGACTTCCTTTGCCACTATGTTGCCGAACAACCTGAAAGAGAGCGATATCATCCTGGAAAAATCCGACAACAGTTCGATAAAAAATAACGGGATTCTTATGGCTATGGGGACGCTTTTCGGGCCGGCGTAATGCGCGAAGAATTTGACGACTCCCTTGCGTTTCAACCCCTCGAACCAGGTATAAAGCCAGACTCCAACGGCCAGAGTTACGGTCACAGAAAGCGATGCGGTCGGCGATACCAGCCCCGGGATAAGTCCTATGAGGTTGCCCACGAATATATAAAGGAAAAGCATGACCAGCAGCGCGTAATAGCGCGGCGCGTCTTTTTCGCCGATTATGGAATCGGCGTAGTTGCAGATATACATTACGGTCCATTCGACCAGGTTCTGCGGCCCTGCGGGCCTTCTTTTCTTTCCGATCGACCCAAGCCAGACAATGAAGGCCACGATAAGCATGTCAAGGATTATCATGAGCACCGTCATGGTGCCTTTTTCATCAAGGCCAAAGATCGTAAAGTTTAATTTCAGCGCTTCTTCCATCGGGTCACCTTTTTTTTAGTTTTAAGGGTCCAGTTTGTGCGCGGTGATTATCATTGCCACGCATGCCGTAAACCCGGCCAAAAATCCCGCTATCGAAAAATATTTCGCATTAATGACAACCGCGGCTATCACCGCAGCCGCTCCCAAAAGCCTTAAAAAATAAAAGAAAATCCCTGCCGTAACCTTCGACGCCGTATTTCCGGCCCCGGAGAGCGTCTTTTTCACCTGCGACTCGATCAAAAAATAATTAACAAGCCCGGCGTAGTACCCGGCAAATACCCCGAGAGAGAGCCTTTTGTCGGCCATGTAAACCGCGCCGCAGATAATTGCCGCGGCCGCGCCCGATAACAAAAGAACGGCTTTATTTTTTCGCATTCGGCCCATACTTGTATATCATGTAAGCAAAACCCGCCGCTATGCCGATAAGGAGCATTATTACAGTAAAAACCGGGGTTAGCTTCGTAAGCCTGTCGAGCAGGACTCCCGCTCCCAGACCGGTAAAAGTGCACAGCACAAGGGTAAACCCGAGCGAACCCATCTCGCCCAATTTCCTCAGCGCGTCCCTGTTCTCGTCCTTCATGTCATCCGCCCTTTTTTATAAGGAACTATTCCTTATAGTTTATGAAATCCGAGGGCTTTATGTCTTTTAAGAACTCCTTGAATTCCTTCATTTCCTTTTCGTACTTATCCTTGTCCATTATGGTCGCTTCCATTATGACGTGCTCTGAAACGAATATGGACGAATCCATCCTTAGCGCCATGGCGATGGCGTCCGAAGGCCTTGAATCTATCTCGTACTCCTTGCCGTCCTTTATAAGGTGTATCTTTGCGAAGAAAGTATTGTTCTTTATGTCGTGTATCACGACCCTGTCTATGGTTATTTCCATCGTGTCCAGCATTGTCCTGACCAGGTCGTGGGTCATGGGCCTTGGAACGTCGATATTCTCAAGTGCGACAAGTATAGCGTCGGCCTCATAAACGCCTATCCATATCGGAAGGAACCTTTTTTCATCCTTATCGGTCAAAATAACGACCGGCATCTTCGATGCGCTGTCTATCGCCAGGCCGTTAACCTTCATTTCTATCATATATTTGAACTCCTAATAAGGCGGATATTTGCGACCTTAAAAAGTCAAAAAGGATATTACAACAGTTTATTTATTTTTTCAAGGACATTTTTGACACTGCGTTTCACGATAAGCAAAAAAAATCCTTGTTTCCCTGCCGTCCCGGGTATATTGTCGGTTTCCCGCCGTAAAAGTAAAATAAAAACATTCGATAAAATGCGCCCCTATATAATTATATAGGAAGGCGCCTCACTGTTTATGCACATGCGCCTGCTTTCCCGAATTCTTCGGGTGCAGCATTGAATGGCTGTAACTGTATGTAAAATAGACCGCCAGCCCGATTAACAGCCACACCACGAACCTTATCCATGTGACCGCCGGAAGCCCGGTCATCAGGAATATGCATGCGGCAACGCCGAGCAGCGGGAATACGGGGGAAAACGGAACCCTGAATGTCCTTGGCCTGTCGGGTTCTTTTACACGCAGGATTATCACGCCGAAGCATACCAGGACAAAGGCGAAAAGCGTCCCAATATTTGTAAGGTCCACCATCTCGTCAATATTGGTAAATGCCGCCACAATCGCCACCAGCAGACCCACGGCGATCGTCGTGACATAAGGCGTCCTGAATTTTTCGTGGACCTTTGAGAATATGCCCGGAAGAAGCCCGTCCCTGGACATGGAAAAAAATATCCTTGACTGTCCGAGCAGCAGGGCCAGAAGGACAGCAAGCTGGGCCGCAACCGAACCCACGGCCACTATCATGGCCGCCCATCCGAGGTTTATGCTCTCAAGGGCGTACGCGAGCGGCTCTGCTTTTTGCGTGGCCATGGCCTCCTTTAACGCCGGGAAAGGTATTATGCCGGTAAAGACGGCTGCGACAAGCATATAAAGGATGGTGCAGACCACAAGCGATCCGATGATGCCTATCGGCATGTCCCTTTTCGGGTTCCTTGTCTCTTCCGCGACGGTGGAGACCACGTCAAAACCAATGTAAGCAAAGAAAACTATCGCAGCCCCGGCCTTTATGCCGGCGAACCCGTTGGGCGCGAAAGGATGCCAGTTTGCCGGGTTGATGTGCCGGCCGCCCACAAAAATAAAAAAGGCTATCACCAGCAGTTTTACCGTCACTATTACAATATTGAAAGCCGATGATTCCCTTATGCCCCGGACCAGAAGGGCGGTCAAAAGCAGGACCACAAGGCTTGCCGGGAGGTTGCATATGAAGGCTATGCCGAAAATATGCGGCGCGGCGCTGTAGGCTTCGAAGGCGTGGCGGAGGTTTGGCGCGAGCGCGGAAATGGGCGTCCCGCCGCTTATGAGGGCGGCGGCTTTTGTGAAACCCTGCATGGCGGTCCTGTAATCGACGGTCGCCCAGACCGGCAGGTTTATCCCGGCTGAATGGAGGAACCCGTTGAAATATCCGGACCATGATATCGAAACCGCGATCGAGCCCACGCAGTATTCAAGCATGAGGTCCCATCCGATTATCCACGCAATGAGTTCGCCGAAGGTGGCGTAGGAATAGGTGTATGCGCTGCCTGATATGGGAACAAGCGAGGCAAGCTCCGCGTAGCAAAGCGCCGCGAAGCCGCAAGCCACGGCCGTAATCGCGAAAGAAAGGATGAGCGCGGGGCCGGCCCCGGGCCTTGCCGCGTCGCCGGCGGCCGCGGTTCCCACAGTGGCGAAAATTCCCGCGCCTATTATTACCCCGATACCGAACAAAACAAGCTCAAGCGGGCCCAGTACTTTTTTTAGCTTGTGGCCCTCTTCATGGGTTTCCGACATCATCATGTTCAGGTCCTTGAGCCTGAAGAGCTGCCTGCCCAGTTTATCCATTAAAAGCCCCTCCGGAATGTTGTCCTTAAGCTATCCTTGTCCCTTTTTCATCGTACTCGATCATTACTATCTGTTTGTCGGCCTCAAAAACCGACTCTATCTTTATCTTGCCGTTCTCATGGTAAAGGTTGCACGGCCCGTCGGAAAGTCCGTCCTTGAACATCTTTTCCGCCTGTATCTTTCCGGACTCAAAATAAGCCCTGTATAACCCCTCGACTTTTCCGTCCCTGTATGTTTCCTCGACCTTTAATTTTCCCGACGGATAAAAAAGCCTGTAAGTGCCGTGTTCCATGCCCTTCTTGTACTGGCCCTCGACCTTTACGCCGCCGTCCTGGTAATAAAGTTTGTAGGGCCCGTCCTCGACGCCGTCCCTGTATTCCCCTTCGATCTTTATCCCGCCGGATTCATAATGCAGTTTATACGGCCCGTCTTCCCTGCCGTCCCTGAAGGTCCCTTCTATCTTTATTTTCCCGGATTCATAATACATCTTATATTCGCCGTTCTTTTTGCCGTTCTCATAAAGGCCGGAAAGCTTGACCCCTCCGCTTTCAAAATACTGGATATAGGGCCCCTCCTGCTTGCCGTTCCTGTAAACTTCCTCGGTCTCGACGCTGCCGGTCTTGTAATAAAGCCTGAACGTGCCTTCCTCCACGCCGTTCTTGTATTCACCCTCGAGTTTGATCATTCCCGTCTCGAAAAACACCCTGTAAAGGCCGTCGCGTTTCCCGTCCTTATAAGACCCTTCGGCCCTGACCTTGCCGTTCTTGTGAAAAAGCCTGAAGGGGCCGTTCTCCACGCCGTTATCGAATGTCTCCTCGGCCTCAAGCTCGCCGGTTTCAAGATACGTCTTCTGGATCCTGACGTTTTCCACGTAGGTCTTTTCTATTTTCAGTTTCCCGTTCTCATAATAAGTTTTCATGGGCCACTGGCCTATGCCGTTAAGGTAGGCCCCCTCGAGCTTCAGGGCTCCGCCCGGGTAATACATCCTTATGAAACCGTTGACGTTGAAATTATTATGCTGTATCTCCTGCATTACCTTACCGTCGTTGAAATATATCCTGGCGACCCCTTTTTTAAGCTCGTTGCCGCGTATCTCCACGGTCTCGCCTTTTTCAACCCCGAATTCATCCACAATGATGCGTTTTATTACGCCGTCTATTTTTTCACCTTCTTTTTTTACGTTACCCTCGGCGTCCGTGGTCCATACGGCTATCTGGTTTTCATCCTTAAAAAACGTCTCCTTATTGCCGTTTACAAGGCTGGAAATAATATCCGCCATTTTTACCTCTCATTTTTTTTCGTTCGCTTACTTAACCGTGTGTAGATTTTTTGTCAATTTCAAGAGGCTCGTTTGCTTTGCTGTTTCACTATTTTTAACCTTAAAATCATGAGTTAATTTTGATTATACTATCTTCCGTATTATTTGTCAATTTTCAACAATATTATTTTGACAGCGGCTGTTTTATCTTACAACGGCGAATTTCCCCGTTGCTTCGGCTTTCTCTCCCCTGTCTGTGGAGGCTGAGATTTTATACAAATAAGTGCCCGACGCGACATCCCTGCCGTTAAGGTTTTTCAGGTCCCACCTTATATAATCCCTGCCCGCGTTAAAATAGCCCTGTTTTTGTATTATGAATTCCCCGGAAATGGTGTATATCCTCACCTGGATGGCCGCGTCGCGGGTAAGGGTGAAAAGAAAATTGGTATAGGCCGCGCCGGGGTTCGGAAAATTACCCTCCATTTTAAATACGAGCGCGGGCGGCACTGGGGTGAATGTCGGCGAAACCGTCGGTGTCTGCGTAATGGTCATTGTCGGCGTTATGGTGAATGTCGGGCTGCTGGTAAAAGTCTGCGTCGGAGTAAAACTTGGAAGGGCCACGTTCACTTCGCCTGAATGGCGTATCTGCCTTGTGTTCCAGTGCGTATCCGTATATGCGCCGTAAGCCGTATTCGTAAGCGACTCGCCCTGCGGCGACGCCTTTACCCTTACCCAGAGGCTGTAGGCGTTCGATGAATTCGGCAGGTCGGGCAGGCTCCAGCTCAACACGGATCCCGACAGTGTGTAACCCGGCGACGCGTCGACAAATCCGGAGTTCCAGGGCAGGGTGTCCCAGATCGAAAGGGACGTGAGTGAGTAGGCCGAATTGTCGGAGTAAACAATATTGTAACTTATTGTGTCGCCGTAATTCGCGGAGGCAACGTTTGCGTCCTTGCTTATCGAGAGGTTCGCCCCCGACATGTCCGCTATGCCGAAATAAGCGATTATTGTATCCGTAGTCTCGGCCGCGATAAGGGCCGGATCGTAAAATACGGCGACAGCGCTGTCCGTAATGGCCTGGGCATGCACCTCGTAATCCCAGATGTTCACACCCTCGTTCATGTAGTCCCACTGGCCTATTATAAGCATGTCCGGCGTCGTGGCTCCGGCCGAATTTAAATACCCTTCGGCAATTACAGTCGGGCTGACCGGGTCATCCTGTGTGTACCAGTAATCCGGGACTGCCGCGCCGGTGAATTTCTCCTCCTGCGAGACAAGCCCCGAGGAAGAAGTATAGACAGGCGAGGCGTCGTTGCCGTTTGCCTGGGTGTCCAGCATTATGCGCAGCCCCACCTGCGCGGTAAACGTGTTCCTGTTCTCCACGGCGTATCTTATCCTTATGGTGTCGTATCTCGATTGGGTGTCGGGATTTTTTATTATGGAAAGGTCCTGCCTGACATGGATGCCGGAATATGCCCAGGTGGAAGTGTTCATGGAATTCCCGTTCTCGTCAAAGGTATCGTACGGGTTTACCTGCCACGCCCCCGCGGAAGAGCCGTATACGGTCAGCGTGTTCACCGGGGCCTCTATGTTCAGCGTGGTAAATGACGACCACGGCGCCCCTGGATATCCGTATAATATCTTCCTGCCCGCCCCGTCGCCCGCCGTGAACCTTCCCTTGTCCTGCCGCGAAAGCGGGTCGTCGGATACCACGGTTACCGTGGCCGTGCGGCAGTCTATATAGGCCGACGATACGGCAAAACCGCGGGCCGGAGAAAGCACAATGCTTATAATGATGAAACATACTGCGGTATAATTGGGAAAACCCGGAGATATCCGTGATTTACCTTCAGGAGCCCGAGACGGTGTGTTTTGCAATTTTTCCCCAACCAAAATTTTTATTTTCTAGTTGTAATCCGCGTTTATCTTGACATAATCGTATGAAAGGTCCGACGTGAGAATAAAACAACCGTGCCTGCCGTTTGCCAGGTCCAGCTCGACTTCTATGCGCCGTTTTTTCAGTTCCTGTTCGGCGCCGGCGTAATTTTTCCCGATCATGCCGCCGTTTTTTATCACGGTTTTTCCGTTGAATTTCAGGGTTATCCTGTCCGGATTGAAATCGGCGAATGTCTGCCCCGCCGCGCTTATTATGCGGCCCGGATTCAGCGACATGCCGAAAAAAGCTGTTTTGACAAGCTGTGAATTGGCTATCTGCCTGGCGGTTTTTTCCGCCTGCAGGGGCGACCTGGCCCCGGAAATTACCACTTTTATGAATTTTGTTGCGCCTTCACCGTCCATGACCATGTCGTCGGCCAGGGAATAAAATATATCAGACAGCGCTTTTCTGAATTTTATGTAATCGGCGTTCTTCGAAGTTATTTCCCTGTTGCCCGCCTCGCCGTTGGCCAGGACATACACGGTGTCGTTGGGGCTCATGTCCCCGTCCACGGTTATCCTGTTAAAGGACCCCTTTACCGCCTCAAAGGCCGCCTGCCGTAAAAGGGACCGTCCGATTGCCGCGTCGGTCATGCAGAAGACGAGCATGGTTGCCATATCCGGAGAAATCATGCCCGCGCCTTTGCCCACGGCGCAAATTGTGACATCTTTACCGCCTATGGGAACCACATCCGAGGCGTATTTTTCGCATGTATCCGTCGTCATGATCGCCCCCGGAAAGGAACTGTCGTGCGTCGAGAGCGCACCGGCGAGCTCCTCCATTGATGCAAGGACGTTTTTTACGGGGATACGTTTTGATATCTTCCCCGTCGCGGCCGCCAGCATGCGTGACGGAGACAGAGACAAATATTTCGCCGCGCTTTCCAGTATGGCCTTAAGATCCGAAAATCCGGCTTTTCCGGTGAGCACGTTCGCGCTCCCGCTGTTGGCAAAAACCGCCTGTATGGGCGAGTTGATCGCCTTTTTCGCGTGCATTATGTGGACGCTCTTGAGCCGGTTCTTCGTAAAAAACCCGACAGCCCTGCATGGCGTCCTCGAATAGATAAGCCCGGCGTCCGCCTTCTTGTTTTTCTTTATGCCTGCGTGTATCCCGGCGCTGGCAAAACCCGACGGGAGCAAATATGTTTTTTTCACAGCAAGCCCTCTGTTTCGTCGAATCCCATCATGATATTCATGTTCTGGACCGCGTTTCCCGAGGCGCCTTTCATAAGGTTGTCGAAAGCCGCTATAACAAGGAGGATATCCCTGTGTCCGGAATCCTCAATCTTAATGTCTATAAAATTTGTGTTCTGGACGTTGTGCATGCTGATGTTGTCGGTAAAACGCACAAAGGGCTCGCCGGCATAAAAATCGCGGTATATCTTTTCCGCGGCGGCTGCTGTTAAGCCCTTCTTAAGCCTTATATAAATGGTGGCCAGCATCCCGCGGTCGACCGGTATAAGCTGCGGCGTCAGGACAAGTTTCGCGTTCTTCCCGGTCGCGCGCTTCAATATTTCCGTTATTTCAGGCGCGTGACGGTGCTTGAATCCCACGTTATACGGCACGTCGTTCTCGTTTACGTTTATGTAAAGCGAGCTGGCGACCGGCTTCATGCCCGCACCCGATATGCCGGTCTTGGAATCGGAAATTATGGATTCGACCTGCATGTGTTTGAGCGCCGGGACCGCCCCCAGTATGGTGCATGAAGCGTGGCATCCCGCATTGGCGGCAATGTCGGCGTTTTTTATTTCCCCGCGGAAAAGCTCGGGAAGGCCGTAAACCGCCTTTTTCAGCAGCTCCGGATATTTATGCGCGGTCTTATAGAATTTTTCGTACGTTTTTGCGCTGCGCATGCGGTAATCCGCGGAAAGGTCGACCACCTTTTTGCCGCGGTCATGCGCTTTTTTCACGAACTCCATGGCGTCCGTATGCGGAAGGCAAACAAAGAAAAAATCGGCGGATCCGAATATGGAGTTTTCTTTCGGGTCCGTGAATTCAATGTCGGTCAGGCGGTTGAATTCCGGAAAAACGTCGCTTACTTTTTTTCCGGCGGAAGCGCGGGAAGTTACGATTGACGGCCGGGCTTCGCCGTGTTTTAACAGCACCTTTATGATTTCGCGGCCGGTCAACCCGGAACCGCCGATAATTCCGACTTTTAACATGTCATCACTCCTTAATCTTGCGACCCGGCCAAAAACCGCGTCCGGAGCGTTTTTATTTTGTTCAACGGCCGTCCTGCGGCCGTTCTAATATTTTACCCGGCCTTACATATAACTGATGTAGGCCTTTTTCTTTACGGTATCTATCCACTCGTTCCACAGGGCGTCCACTTTTTCCTCGATTACCTTTACCCTGACCTTTTCCTTGACGTCCGCGAATTCCGGAACCGTGCCGCTCTGGTAATCGGCGATCTTTATTATCTGATATCCGCCGTTATCCGACGGCGATGATGAAGGCGTGTCGATTGGCACCGTCACCTTGCCTTTTTTCGGGTCCTTAAGCGCGTCCCTGACGCTCTTGGAAAGATTGGCTGTTTCCACCCAGTCCAGGTCCGTTACGGTTATTCCCTTTTTGCCCTTGAGTTCGAGGGCGGTCTTGTCGAACCCTTCGGCCTTTATTTTAGCCTCGACTTCGGCCGTGTATTTGTCGATGTCGGCGGCCTCTATCTGTCCCCTGGCAATGTACATCCTTGTCAGTTTCATCTTGTCGTCCACTTTGAGCGAATCCTTGTTCTTATCGTAGTAATCCTTCAGTTCCTCGTCGCTAACCGCCGCCTTGGCTATAAAATCCTGCTGTTTCTTCTGTTTGACCTTTGAAAATATCAGGCTGTCGTGGACCTGCGCCTCGATCTTGATGCGGAAATCGGTGTATGAAAGGCCTTCCTTCTGGAGCGCCTCCTCAAATGCCTCTTCGGTCTGGAACTTCGAGCGAAGCCCTTCAAGGAATTCGTTCACCTTGTCGGCAACGGCCTCGTCGCTCACGACAACGTTCTCGTCCTTGGCCATGGTTATGATGAGCTTTTGTTCAACCATATTTTTTACGGCGTTTTTCCTGAACTCGTCATCGTTGAACGGCTGGTTCGAAAGCTTTGCCTGCGCCGCGGCCATTTCAGTGGCTTCGTCAACCTCGCTTTGCAGGATGATCTCGTCGTTGACCTTTACTATGATTTTGTCGGCCTGCCCCGCGGTTCCGAAAAGCGCGGCTCCAAACAGGGCGATGACCGCCGTGAATATCATCTTTTTCATTTTACAGCCTCCTTTGATTCAACCAGTTTGTAAAGCGTTTCTTCGTATATCGTTATCCTGGCTTTCCTGCGGATGTCCTGCATCCACGAGTTGAAATATTCGTCCTTCTTGCTCTCGTAATATTTCGAATAAGCCAGATCCTTTACCTCTTCAAACTTCGGCGTTTTTTCTTCCTGTATATCCTCGCATTTGAATATATGCCAGCCGTATGGCGATCTTATTATGCCGCTTATTTCGCCTTTCTTCATCGAAAAAACCGCGTCGTTTATGAAGGAAGGCATTTCGCCGACCCCGAAATATCCCAGGTCGCCGCCGTTCTTTCCTTCTGAGGTCACGGAGTATTTTTCGGCGAGTTTTTCAAAAGCCTCGCCCCGCATCAGGAGCTGCTGGACCTGTTTTGCCTTTTCCTCGGAATCCAGCACTATCTGCCGGGCCCTGACCTTCTTGAATGTCCTGAAGTCCAGGATGTTGCTCCAGAAGTAGCCTTTTATCTCTTCCGGGTCGGCTTTTATCTTGTCCTTCATCACCATGTTTATGAGCTTCTTCCTGGTGACCTTTTCCCTTATGTCCTTTATCCATTCGCCGTACCCGATGCCCACGGCTCTGAGCGCTTTTTTTGTCTCCTCGGAAGCGTAATCAGGTGCAAAATTTTCCATCTCGGCTTTCATCTCATCGCCGGTAAAGGCGACTTTCATCCTTTTGGCCTCTTCAAGGACAAGATAATCATTAATGAGAAGATTTACGAACTGCCCGGCCTCTTTTTTGTTTGTTATGGAAAGGCCGTAAAGCTTCGCCTTTAATTCCATCTCGCCGGCGGTTATTTTATGTCCGTCGGCAACCGCAACAGGCTCGTTTAATATATTATTGCCGCAACCGGCCGTGAGAACGGCCAGTGCGGCAATAATAATATATTGAATTGAACGCATTAATTACTTTTTAGCCGCCGATGTGTCCGCGTTGGGCTCGACTATCTTTACTCCGGCCGGCTGAGCCTGCATTGCCGGTATCCCCTGGCCCTGCTGTGCGAATACGGAATCATTTACCGTTATGTTTGCCTTGGCCTTGAGCGAATCAAGCCATTTCTGCCTGGCAAGCGATGTCTTGATGTCGTTCTCTATCTTTGCAAGGGGCTCGACCTTGGCGTTCGGGTCCTGTTTTTTCATTGAAGCCGAATACTGCGCGTACGACTGCTTGATTTCCTGATCCGTTACCGGCTGGTCCTTGAAATCCTTCGTGGCCAGGAGCTCCTTAATGACGGTCTCCCTTTTCGCGATATCGGAAGCCTTTTCTTTCTGCCTCTGGAGGCTGATTATCTGTGTCTCCACTTCTGCCTTGATGGAACTCTCGTAATCCTTTATTTTTTTCTGGACATCGGCCTTTGCGAGAAGCCCCTCTTTTTCCGCTTCCTGTATCAAAAGTTCGCTGATAACCAGGTTATCCAGTATTTTTTTCTTCATGTCGGGTGATTGCGCGAACATCTTGTACTGCTGGGGCAATGATTCTATCTCGTCATCGAGATCCTGGGTTGTGATGACCTTTCCGTTTACCGTCGCGGCCGTTGCGCCACCGTTCTTTGCGCATCCAATTGCCATTACAAATACGAGAACTGCTGCCAAAACCAAAAATTTTTTCATGACTTCTCCTTTCAAGAGTAGTGGCAATTAATTTACCACATGGTGAAACATATTGCAATATTAAATACTTGGCCGTCAATTCCCGCCAAAAGCCCGGTCAACAGCTTTTTTCTTCATTATGCCCTGGACCTCCGGCGGAAAGGAATCGAAAAAGACGAGCTTTGTCCTTGCCTCTATATCAGAAACGCCGGTAATATAAGACTCGAGCGGCAGGTTGTCGGCGCAATTGTCCATGTAAAATCCTATTGCATGAAAAGCGTAATCTTCGGACTGGTATAGGACGATTTTATAAAACCCGGCGGCGACCGCGATCCCGGATTTACCCGCCCTTTTTTGCTTTTTTGCCTTACTGTCAAATACAGGCCCGGTTATTATCCACGCAGAACCCCGCTTTTTTACAAAATAACGCACCGCATCCTCGAGCTCGCGCCATTTTTTGTTTTTCAATTCAGGCGACATCAGGCAGACATTGGTCAGCAAAAAAGCGTCGGAGAAGGCTTTTTTATCATAAGCCATATCCCTGACCGGGACCATAGGGCATTTTTCATATGTTGAAGGATAATCTTCCCTGGACAACCTTTCCGCCGGCTTAAGGGATGCATCCGCCTTAAAAAACCCGGAACTGCCGCCGGAAAGCGTTATATTTTCTTTTTTGAGGTAATATGAGGTCCATAACGGGGACTTAAGGGCTGTGTCGTAGGAAAGCACAAAACCGTTCTTGACGAGGCGTTTTCCGCCGCCTTCGGGAGCGCCGAAACGTATATTCTCGTTGTCCCTTGTGGAATAAGCGCAGAATAAAAACGCCGCTAGAATGAAAATTGGCGCTTTTGATCTCATACCGGGGTTATTTGGCCGTGGCCGAAGACGGCATGGCCGAAACCGGATCATAACCGTTAAGTTCTATAAAATATTCCGGGGTGTCCCCGCGTACGAATCCCAGGCCGCTGGCGAACCAGTTGTCCTCCACCCATAACGTGCCCATACCCTCGTCGCGTTCCATCCTGACCCGGTAACAGTCAAGGTCCGCGCCTTTGTACCTGAATTTTTCCTTTGCGACGACGGTGAACTTGACCTTTACATCCCTGTTAAGCTTGAAAGGGACCAGGTCTGCGGTCGCCTTTAAATTCTGCGTCCACGTTTCTCCTTCAGTGAGCGGGAACTTCAGGAACTGAATCTCAGGCTCCATATAGACGTCCACTGTCAGGAATTTTAATATGGGGAACGGGTATTTTACCAGTTTCATATACGCGCCAGCCTCATCAACCCTGACCATGAATCGAACGTCGACCGACGGCGCGGCGTAATACATGTACTGGACGGAATTTATTGTGTCAAATGATATTATTTTTGCCTCGACGCGTATCTTCGCGGCATTATCCTGTTTCATATGGCCGGCATAATGCCAGGTCATGCCCAATCCAGACGGATAAAACTCCTGGTACGCGAATGATACGGGAGCCAAAAGAAAGGTGCAAGCCGCCAGGATAACGGCGCGCATGTTTTTTCCCACGGCTACCTGTTGCAGGGCGGATTATATTTGTAGATAAGATGGTTCCTGATCAGGTCTTTCTGTTTCGGCATGAGACCCGGAGTCGGGCACAGGCCGATGTAAAGATTTTCCTCGCCCTGTCCCTTGTCGGCCCAGCAATGGTATTTTTTGTGGCCGGTAGGAAAAGCGTTGTCCTCGTATATTTCCTTTGTTTCCCCTATATAAACAACGCCGTAATCGGCCATTTTTTTCTCCGGGTGCTTCAGGAAAAATATGCCAAAAAGCCCTTCAATATCGGGGTTTTTCACATAATCAGCGATCGAGACGATAGGGTTGAACACATAACCGGCAAGTGACAGGCTCATGGAATCTCCAGTGGTTCTTTTTTCAAATATTTATTAAGTGAGTTTAATATAACAAAAACAATGAGTAATATCAATAATTAAAGTTAAAAGTTAAAACGCAAAACCAATAAGTTCAACTTGCAAATTTATAAATAAAAACAGGGTGTTGTCAATTATCCGATTAATAATTGCGCTTATTGGTTATTACTTTTGACTTTTGCCTTTCTACAGCAGCTCGTAGACAAAATACACCACCGGCGGCAGCCCGCTGTAAAGTGCCTGTCCGACGGCCAGCGTCGCCCGCAGCGGCGTCCTTTTCCTGAAAGTAATGTCCAGGGATATCCCGGCCGCCACCCCGTATTTGTATCCCGGGAACTGCTGCACCTGGTAAACATTGCCCACCCTGCCGCAGTCGCCCATGACAAAAAATTTCAGCCTGTCGAACCTTACCCACCATGTTTCCCAGTTTATGTTGCCCAACAGTTCCTGGTCGTATCTGAGACGGGCTATGACCTTGTAAAAATCCTGGAACTCGTTGATCGGATATCCCACCAGGGAATCAAATCCGCCAAGGCTGTATATTTTCCACAGGGGCACAACATCGGCGACCATCATATACCCTGTGTCTCCGCGCAGGGTGAGAATGCTCTCGGGTTCGAATTTATACGTGAAGTTCACCGAATAATTTGAAAAAAGAAAATTATAAAAGGAATAGTCCGTTGGCACCGCTTTTTCAAGGTCGCCCCAGAACCTCAGCATGTCGTAATCCTTGCCGTCGATCCGGTTTTTGAACTTGAACTCGAACCACGTGGTCACCAGGGATGCCAGCCCCTGGTCGACGTTCAGCGGGCTGTCAAGTTTAGCCAGGTATGTGCTTTCATTCTTGAATTCCGCCCCGACCTTCAAAATCGACAGTATGACCGGGCTCCCTATATTCACTCCGAGCCCCTTGACTCGCTGGATATATTTGGCGTTCTGGTATATCTGCTCGAAATCGACGGAGTCATACAGTGCAAGACCCACCGGCACGTAAAGATCCAGCGAATAGTTAAGGCTGTACCTTATGCTGTTATAAATATAATTGTAGCTTGTGCTGCCCTCAAGCGTCGTGTCCCCTATCTTTTGTTTTAGCCCCAGATCCACGCTCGTGTCCGGGAGCTCTATCCTGAATGACGGGGTTATGTCCAGGTGGAGTTCCTTGACGTTAAGCTTCATCATTTCGTCCTCTGTGGCCGCCGTGACCGTGGCTGTCATATACCCCGCATCATTGAATGTGGCCGCGGTAGTCGTAAGCGCAACGGCGGCCGTGGTTGTGTTCGCAATGTCCGAAGCCGCAGGCGTAGTTCCGGAAGCGGTCCCTGTCGTCCCGTAGGCCGCCGCAACCTGGCATAAGCACGAGGCCGCCGCCGTAAATACCATTATCAGCGCGAAGAGAGTTTTTTTCGCCATTCGGCAAGCCTTTCTTTAATGTTCTCTTCCTGCCCGTTCCCGGACGGGAAGTAATACTTCCTGTCCTTTATCCTGTCCGGCAAATGCTGCTGCTCCACTATATTGTCCTCGTAGTCGTGGGCGTATTTATACCCCTTGCCGTACCCGAGTTCCTTCATTAATTTCGTCGGCGCGTTGCGTATCCCCAGCGGCACAGGGTCGTCCTTTGAATTCTTTACGTCTTCGACCGCTCCGCCGTAAGCCGCGTATGCGGCGTTGCTCTTAGGGGCGCACGCTATATAGATAACCGCCTGGGCAATGGCCAGTTCGCCTTCGGGCGAACCCAGGAAATGATATGTGTCCTTCGCCGCGTTGGCGATAATAAGGGCCATGGGATCGGCATTGCCGACATCCTCGCTGGCGAACCTTATTACGCGCCTTATCACATAAAGCGGATCCTCACCGGATTCCATCATCCTTACGGCCCAGTAAAGCGCGGCGTCCGGGTCCGAATCCCTCATTGATTTATGAAGCGCCGAAATCAGGTTGTAGTGCTCCTCCCCGGCTTTGTCGTAAAGGAATGTCTTGGTGTCGGCGGCCTGCCGGACGTCCTCGACGGATATCCCGTATTCATCCTCTTTTTTCAGGGCGTCGACAACCTCCAGGATGTTAAGGGCGCTCCTGGCGTCGCCGTTTGATATGGTCTCGATAAGTTTCAGAGCGTCGTCGGTTATTTTTATCCGCCTCCTGCCGAGGCCGTTTTCCGCGTCCGTTATGGCCCTTAGTACTATTTTTTTCAGGTCGTCAAATTCGAGCGCCTTCAGCGTTATAACCCTTGCTCGGGATAAAAGCGCGGAATTTACCTCAAATGACGGGTTTTCAGTCGTGGCCCCTATCAGTATTATCGTCCCGTTCTCCACGTGCGGCAGAAAGGCGTCCTGCTGCGACTTGTTGAAACGGTGTATTTCGTCCACAAAAAGTATTGTTTTCTTCCCCGCCCTCAAATTGAACTTTGCCCTGTCCACCACCGCCTTTACTTCCTTTATCCCGCTTGATACCGCGGACATGGGTATGAACTCGGCTTTGATATGCTGCGCCACTATCATGGCAAGCGTCGTTTTCCCGGTGCCGGGCGGCCCCCAGAATATTATGGAAGGTATCCTTCCGGACTCCAGCATTTTTTTCAGGTAGCCCCTGTCGCCGACCGCTTCCTGCTGGCCCGCGAAATCCGCGAGCGTTTTCGGGCGCATGCGGAAAGCAAGCGGCACTTTGGAGGCGTCCTTTACTTCCTCTTCTTCGTTACCGAACAGATCCAAAACAACCTCCCGCTTCAGCCCATTTTATTTATAAGGAATCCCGTCGAGAGTTTTGGCAGGAAATATGTCGACTTCTGTGGCATGACTTCCCCGTGAAGCGACATTTCCTTTACCTCTTCAACTGTCGACGGCTCCAGAAGGAACGCCGCCGATCTTTTTGATTTTTTTCCGAGCTTAAGAGCCTCGTCGATGTCCTGCGTATATCCTATGCCGTGAAGTATCTCCTGCTCTTTTATTCCCAGTATCCTTTCGAATAAAAGCGTATGCAGTATGGAAACTGAAAGCAGGTAATACTGCCTGATATGTTCTTTTTTCGGCAAAACCGCCAGGTATGGCTTGAGCCTGAGTTCAAGGATAAAGAAGCCCTTTGGCAGGACAAGCCCGATCTTTTTTCCGGCAGTCCTTTTCAACATGGCCTTTTTCATTGCCCCTGCGGATGGGACCTTTTTTACCTTAAAAAATTCCCCAACGGCCGGAGATAGCGGGTCGAATCCCCTGAAATCGGCGAATACCCTGTGCGTCGGCAGTATCGATATCCCGGAATGCTCCATGGATATCAGGCACATCATAATATTATCATAAGGCGTCTCCTCGATGCCGAGCTTTTGCCTCATTTCGTTCCTGAAGTTTATCGCCGTTTCGTACCTGTGGTGCCCGTCGGCTATGAACAGCTGTTTGGAGCCAAAAAAAACTTTTATTTTCTTTATGTCCCCTTTTGAGGTGATCCTCCACATCCTTGACCTTAGCGAATCATACCCCGCCACGTCGATGAAAGGTTTTGCCCGCATTGTTTTTTTCAGGATGGCGTGTATTTTTTTTGTTTTGTCGAAATAGAGCGAAAGAATGGGACTGGTGTTGGCGTGTGTGGCCCTCATAAGGTCCAGCCTGTCCTTTTTTGGCCCCGAATGGGTGCGCTCGTGCGGAAGGACTATTTTCCTGTCGAATTCCTCAAGCTTGACTGCCGCGAAAAAACCGGTCATTTCCTTTTTTTCGCCTCCGGGAAGCCTGTACTCCTGCGTATGCGCGTAAAAACTTTCTTCCCCGTCGGGCAAAAGCACGCCGTCCATCATCCATTCGTCAAGCAGGTCGGCCGCCCGCGTGTACCTGTTGTTCCTGTCGCCGTCGTTTTCCTCGGCGCTTCCCTTGTCAACGCGGATGATATTGTGGGGATCCCGCCTGTAATATATCCCCGCGTCTTTTTCCTTAATTATATCATACGGGGGCATTATGACTTTTTTTAGGTCCACTTTTTCCTGATTGTACAAAAGGCTCCTGAACGGGTTTATCTGCGCCATAAATGCTCCTCGTTAAAGTGTTATCAGGGTTTATCCTTGTTTTTCCCTGCCGTGTCTTCCTTCTTTTTCTGCTTGCTGTAATCATAATATGTGAAGACATTTACGGCGACATTTACCGCGGCGAAGGCCGCGATCGCCGGTATGTAAATATTTTCATTGGTCTGGAGCGTCCCGATATTGGGCGAAATGGTCCTGCCTTCAATGGCCTTGTCTATCCATAACGCGGCGAAAGTCAGAAAAAACCCGAAAGGTATTGATTCCACGGCGGTGACCTTGATGTCCTCGAATAGTTCGTTGGCGGTAAAGGACGCCGGCTGGTAAACCGGCTTGAATTTGAACTCCGCGGAATTTGTCAGGGAACTGTAATAGAATGTGTCGTCCGTAAGGGTCGACATCTCGCTGTCATCGGCCGCCCTCAGCAAAAAACCGAAGGCGCATAGAATCAAGGCCGCCAATATCATTTTTTTCAAATTTATTCCTTTCCGCCCCTTAATATATGACTTTATTCAGCGGATATTCTATGATATCAACCGCCCCTTTTTCCTTGAGGCGGGGCACAAGCTCCCTCACCTTTTTCTCGTCTATGACAACCTCAATGGCCATCCAGTTCTTTTCCTCGCCCAGCAACCCGGATACGGTCGGCCTTTTAAGGGCCGGAAGTATCTTCATGATGGCCGGCAGGTTCTTCTTATTAATATTGAGCTTTAAGCCCACCATTTCCTCGGCGTTAAGCGCGCCTTTCAAAAGCATCATTACATTATTGAGCTTCTGCAGTTTCCATTTATCCTTCAGCGATTTATCATTGGCGATCATCACGGTAGTGGACTCAAGAATGGTATCCACGATGCGCAGTTTATTGGCGCGCAGCGACGAACCCGTCTCGGTCAGGTCCACTATTGCATCGGCCAGGTGCGGGGGTTTTGCCTCCGTGGCGCCCCATGAAAAATCCACTTCTGCCGTGACCCCGTGCTTTTTAAGATATTTTTTCGTCGTGTTTATGAGTTCGGTCGATATCCTTTTTCCCGCAAGGTCCTTCGGCGACCTTATCTTTGAGTCCTCGGGAACGGCAAGCACCCACCTTACCGGCCTTAATCCCACCTTGCCGTATACGAGCCTGTCCACGACCTTTACATTCTCGCCGCTCTCGACCATCCAGTCATAGCCGGTGAGCCCCGCGTCGAATATTCCTTCGGCCACGTAGCGCGCCATCTCCTGCGGCCTTGCAAGCGTCAATGAAAGCTCCGGGTCGTCCACGCCGGGATAGTAACTCCTCGAGGAGGCGTTTATGGCGAACCCCGCCTTTTTGAATATGCCGAAAGTCGATTCCTGCAGGCTGCCTTTGGGCAGGCCAAGTTTTAATATCATAATTCCCTCCTCGGGTCATTGCGCATTTAATGCGCTTTTAGTAAGATAAATGATAATATCACAAAGAGAAATTTTACTCAATTTAAAAATAGAGGGGCATTGGAAGGTCCTAAAAAAAGGTATATGTCAGCTGTAAAACTCTTCGTTCTTTTTTATCCCGGGGTCCGAAAGGTCCCCGTCGATGTTAACCCTTATGCGCTTTTTTGCCTTTTCCGCAGTTTCCTCGGCGGCGGGTTTCTCCGCGGCTTTTTCCGGGTCGGTTTTCGATTTTTCCTCCAGGGCTTTTTTCTCTATGGCTTCCTCTTCCCTGAGCACCTTAATGAACGCGGTCACTATCTTCGGGTCGAACTGGATCCCGGAATATTTTGTCATTTCCTTGACCGCATAATCGGTCGAACGTTCGTCGCGGTAGGGCCTTTTTGAGGTCATTGTGGAATACGCGTCCGCCACGCTTATTATCCTTGCGCCTATCATGATCTCCTCGCCGCGCAGCCCCAGGGGATATCCGGCCCCGTTGAACCATTCATGGTGCGAAAGCACCATTGGCACGAGTTTTTTGAGCGAATCGATCTTGGAAATAATATTTGCGCCGAGCTGCGGGTGCATTTTTATTATGGAATATTCCTCGTTGGTGAGCTTTCCAGGCTTGTTGATTATGTTCTCGCTTATGCCTATCTTGCCTATGTCGTGGAGCAGGCCCGCGTATTTTATGGTCTCGACCTCGTCGTCCGGCATTCCCATGGCCTCTGCTATCTTCATGGAATATTTCATTACGGTCGTGGAGTGGCCGTGGGTGTAATGGTCCTTGGCGTCGACTGCCGCGGCAAGGGCGTAAACGGTATTGATGTAATCGTGCTGAACATCCTCGTATAAACGCGCCATCTCGATGGTGGAGCCCACATGGGTCGCCAGGATCGTCAAAAGGTAAAGGTCTTCCCTTGTGTAGGGTTCCTTCCTCGAGAGGCATATGGTCCCTATGACCCCGCCCTTGCTTGTTATCGGGGCGATAATGGCGCTGCCCTTTATGTAAAGCGAGTCCACTTCCGTATTGTAAAATTTTATTTTTTCCGCGTCCTTTATTATAAGTCCCTTGCTGTTCTTGAACACCCAACCCGTGATGCTGTCGGTTGGTATTTCACGGTCCAGCAGGCGTCCCTTGTAGCCGTACTGGGCCCTGATCCTGAGTTCATTGGAGCCGTCGAGCATGGTAATGACGCCGGTCGAATAAAAGAAAAGTTTCTTGATGGAATCTATGAGGGCCGTGCTTATGATCTCGTCCACGTCCAGGGAAGACTCTATGTTGATCGTGACTTTAACAAGCTTTTCCAGACCTGAGGCTTTTATTTTCATCTCCTCGAAAAGCGACCTGCTGTAAATGAGCGTCCCTATCTGTTCGCCAAGAAGCTCCAGCAGTTCCGAATCTGTCTTGTTGTAGATGTAAGGGTTCCTGTTGAATATCACTATTATCCCGTTGGCTTCCCCGCCCGCGATGAGAGGGGCGACGATGCATGAGCCGTTCTTGATCACCTTTTTCATGAACTCATCCTTCATTTCCTCGACATCCTCGTATAAAAACGCCTGCCTGCGTATCAGGGTTCCGTAGAGCTCCGAGTCCGGGGTTATTTCCAGTTCCTGCCCCGCGGTGAAATCATATCCCCAGTCTGTTTTTTTTACGGATTCTATGCGCAGTTTGTTCTTTACGTCATTGGCTGAAAATATTACGCCGCCGTGTCCTTTCATAAGAGGCACGATTATGCCGAGTATCATTTCCAGCAGTTCGGCTTTGTTCTTGGATTCATTGGCTGTCTTGTATATTTCATGGGCCGCCAGCAGGCTTATGTTCTTCTTGACGAGCATAAGATTCGTTTTTTCAAGGTTCTCGGTGGCTTTTTTTACGTTATCCTCGAGCTTGACGTTGGATTTTTTTATCTCCTCGTACAGCTTTTCTTTTTCGGTGTCGTCGGCCATGTCCTGCGTCCGGGACGACCTTATTTCATAGGCAAAATTATTCGTCAGGAGCCCGACTATTATCATGAAAGCCGCTTTTACGCAAAAATCAAACGTATCCTGACTTATCAAAGAGCCTGATCTTGTGATAGCAAAAAGGAGCGTGTAAGCCGCCACTATCCCGCCGAGAAAAAAATAATACCTTTTGCCCGACCAGTAATCAAAGCATCCGTCGACCAGCATCACAAAATAAACGAGATAAAGCGGGCTCGCCATGCGGCCTGTGAAATATATCCCCATTGTGGCCAGGATCACGTCGAGGGCCGCCTCGGCTATGAATATCCAGACGTATAACTTTATATGTTTTTCCATGAAATAAAAGTAGCCGTAATTTATTCCGGCGGCCAGGACAAAAAGGACTATTAAGGGGATTATGTGCGCGCCCTTGACAAGTATCTGGTAAAGGACCGACATGAGTATTATGACGGCCAGGACGGCCCATCTCAGCTTGATATCGTCAAGCAGGTTTTTCTTTATGGAAACTTCGCTTGTTTCGTCCATTACCTTATGCATTTGAATTCACCAAATCAGTATCCCTCCACCGGCAGCTCCCGGGACGATATTTCGGAATAGTCGCTTTCAACCCCGTCCGCGGAAACAGAAGTCACCATGAAAAAATACCTTACCTTTTTCTGAAGCCCCCCGAGAGTCGCCTTGTTCTCGGACAAGAGCTTCTGATTTAGTTTTCGGAATTTGGCGTCGCCGCTTTTTTTGTAATATAGATTGTAGCCGGCCACGGCCTCATCCCTGGTGTCGTTCCATTCTACCATAATATTGCCGTCTTTTTCAGAAGTATTCACGCCGTCGACGCGCAGCGGTTTTTTGCTCCCGTGCTTTTCCGGGGTGGCCTCGGCAAAGGACGAATAAACCGATTCAAGCCCCCTGCTGTTTACGGACGTCACGGCGAACTGGTAGGCAATGCCGTTCGAAAGCATCATGGTAAGTTTTCGCTCGTCCGTTACCGGCGCCGAGTTGAGTTTCGAGTATTTTTCCCCGCCTTTTTCCCTGTAATAAACATTATATCCGGTTATGTCGCCCTGGCCGGCAGGATCCCATGAAACCGAGGCCGTCCTGTCGCCCGCTGCCGCGGTCACATTTTCCGGCGGCGACGGCGCGCCTATCGCCGGCCTTGCCACGGCATTTCCGAAATTAAATGAAAGCGAGATGCGGTGGGTGGCTCCCAGCGCGTCATGCGGCACGAAAGCGTAATCCATATCGCACACCGACGGCCATTTGAAACCGCCGCCCACGGCAAAACCTTCGTCGCTGTTGCCCGACTTGTATCCGCCGCGCAGGAACAGGCAGGAAAGGAATTTTATCTCCGCCCCGGCGCTCACGAGCCATTGCTGGTATGCGGTATCGGCCATATCGACAGGTTTTTCAACGTCGCAATCGATCAATATCCCGGAATCATTTGTGAGCTTCATATTATAGCTCAACCCGAAGCGCACGTTAAAGGGCGAATTCTCCCCGTTTACGGCCTCGCCCATATCCGAGGCTGTGATGCCTATCTTTATATCCTGGTTTATTCCCGCCATGAAGCCGGCGTCGTATAACATCTGTGATGCGTAATCAATCCCGGCGAGCTGGCGGTACATGTATTTTATGCTCGCGCCGAGAGAAATATTGCCTATTGTAAAGTCCCTTGTGTCTATGCTCCCGAAATTTTTCGCGTAAGTGAATGTTCCGGCAATGTCATACGAGGCGGGCGCGGGCGTCCCGAGCCCTCCCGTGGAATCAAATGAAGGGACTATCATCGCGTTCGCAGATAGCGCAATGTCCGTCGTCGCGTCAAGCGGCGCGGCCGCCGAGAAATAATCGTAATAATCGTCCATGAACCATACGAGGTGCATTGCCGTCACCGATATCCTGTCCACCGCGGTTATGCCCGCCGGGTTCCAGAAATTACCGCTTGCGTCGTCCGCGATTGCCGTATATGCGCCGCCCATTGCGGAGGGCCTTGCCCCGCATCCTATCGTCAAAAAATCCGCGTAAGAGGTGCCCCCGCCCATGGCAAAAAGCCGCGGGAAAAACGCGAAACTTATGGCCGCTGTAAGAAGTGCGAACCTTTTCATTTATCTCCCATTATTGTATCACTTGTTCAGCACAATGACCTTTTTTACAATCTCAAAGGCCGTGCCTGATTTTAGCTTGATGTAATAAACTCCCGAAGCCACTTCCATGCCGTCGTCCGCCGTGCCGTCCCATGCAGCCTGCGATGTATAAAAAATATTCGGCTGGAGGCCGTATTCGTTTAACGTCCTGACCTTTAACCCTGCTATGTTATAAATGGTTATGATAACACTGCCCGCCTGTGCAACGCTGAACTCGATTGCCACGTTCTGGCCCGCCCTCGGATTGAAAACATTGGCGGAAAGCTCCATTTCGTTCGATGCAACGGCCTGGACCTCCAGCGTCGGGGTCGGCGTGGCTGTCTGGCTTATTGTGGGGGTAACCGTCGGGGTCGATGTCCCGGTTATTGTGGGCGTGAAGGTATCGGTTATGGCGTAAGCGGAAAACGAAACGGCAAGCAGGATAACGCATGCTAAGATACGTTTCAAAATCAATCGCTCCCTTAAAGGCCGGTTTTTTTGTAAACCCGCACCCGTTTTTGGAATATATTCCAAATTATATTATACGAAATCGGTTTTTAATTGTCAAATCGATTCCATTTTTCATCATTAAAAGGACTTGTTTTTTGCCATTTTCTGCCGTATAATTGGGTTCAGTTTTGGAGGTTAAATGGCAAAAACAGGCTTTTTAAAAGACGTTTCAAATCAATTTTTAAGGCGTTTTATCGCGGGCCTCATAGTCCTGCTTCCATTGGTGTTGACCTTCGTTATTATCAGATTCCTCCTTACAAAGCTGGATTCCATTATAGGCCCCCTGCTGGTAAAATTCATAGGAATCCACATCCCCGGGCTTGGCCTTGTGTCCCTTGTGCTTTTTATCTGGTTAACCGGCCTTGTAACAACCAACTATCTCGGCAAGGAATTCGTCCGGCTCTATGAATCCCTCATCCAGAGGATCCCCATATTAAACACCATATTCACCGGCATAAAACAGATATCCGACGCCATCTTTTCCGGCGACAAGAAAACTTTTTCCAAGGTCGTTCTGGTTGACATACCGAAATCAGGGATATATCTTATCGGATTTTTGCCGTCGGTTGAAATAGACGTTTTTTCCAATAAAGGAAAAAATACCGACATGTTTCACGTTCTGATACCGGCATCCCCCAACCCGGCCTCCGGGTTCATAATACTCGCGGAAAGAAAAAATGTTTATCCCGTGGATATGTCCGTGGAAGACGGATTTAAGGCCGTAATTTCATTGGGCGTTTTTCACCTGCGCAAGTATACGGCCGTGAGTTTCGCGAAGAGCCTGCCGCAGAGGCTCCGGAAAACAGGCAAAAAATGAACATGGAAAAAGGATGGCTGGAAAAGCAGCGCCAGCATGAGCGCGTTCAGGATGTGCTGAAAATAGTCTTTTACCCCGTCGAAGGCTCGGCCGACCAGGTGGTTTCTACCGAGGATTACAGGGATACGACCATAGAAAAACTTTCAAGCGAAAGGTCGAACCATTCCATAATAAACGCCATGACGGACGACATAAGCAAAGGCGGCCTTTCCATACTGACGGACAGGCCCCTTGCGCTCGGGCAGCTTGTGGTCATCGACCTTTTCCTTCCGAAAATTTCAAGGCCGGTAAAGATCCTGGCGGAAGTCAGGAACATTGATTCCCAGATAAAGGGCGCGGCGTCATACAAGGCCGGCGTGAGGATACTCTCGGTGAGCAAGTCGGACTTAAAGCGCATAGAGAACCACATACTCGAATTGAAGTTTGACAAATAAAGAACTTTTGTAATATAATGCAATCGGTTTGGTTTTAATAAATTCATATGAATATATCCAAGGAGCCGCCATGACCGACAGCACCCGTTACAAACATCTGAAGGGCCATCTTTATTACGACAACCAGGAAAAAGTCATCGTCCAGAACATGGGCAACAGGTATGTCTTTGTGCGCCACGACAGGCGCGGCACCGGCAAGGCCGTCGACGGCGTCAAAAGGCGAGAGGACGACAGGACACCGAAAGGTTATCTTCTGGTCTCGGCGTCGCTTTATTTCGACACCGTAACCCACCAGTTGTATAAAAAAATAGGCCCCAATTTCGTCCTTTACACAAAGGACCGCAGGAAAGGCAAAAAAACTGTTGCAGTGGACAGGCGAAAACGGCCGTAAATAAAAAAAGCCGGGCGCAATGCCCGGCTTTTTTTATTTATTATATTATTTTGTTATTCGCCGAAAAGCGGTATGGAATGCGAATCCGTCGATTTTACTTTTACCGTCTCTTCCGCGGATTTGATAGTCTTGTCGTTCTCGTCGACCACGGTCAGCACGACCTTGTAATCCCCCTCGTCCACGGGCATGCCGTCCTGCTTCAGCCCGTCCCAGACGGTTTCCGTATCCGGGGCGCCGGAGCCGTACCAGCTTTTTATCACCGCGCCCGTCTTGTCCTTGATCTCCAGCGACCATTTGAATATGTCGTATTTGGTCATGGCTGAAACCCTCAAATATGTCTTTCTTATGGCGCCGACGGGCGAGAATACCTCGGGGTCGGCTTTTACGGCAACGTCATATCCCCCGAAATCATAATAGACAGCGATCTTATGTGTCACCGCGGCCTGTCCGTCGGTCAGGGTGTAATCAACCCCCATATTGTTGAAATTCACTCCCAGTCCGGCCGAAACTTCGGAGAAGGTGTTGTAACCCGCCCTGAGGAATATCAGGTCCGATATGTTGTATTCCGCCCCGAAATAAAAGAAGGGGTTCTCATTTATAAAATACTTTTCTATATCCGCCGCGATCTTCAATTTACCGTCAAGGGCCCTGTATGTCCCTCCGAACCTCATGGTGGAGACGAACTTTTCTGAATCCACGTCGTACTTTATGGTCAGCGGAAGTATGTTCTTGAAAGCCAGCCCCAGGTCGAAGTTGTCGAATGATTTAAAGAACGAAATGTCGGAATTGAACGCCGGGTAAGTTGTCGAGCTCTGGTCCTGCAGGAGCAGTTTAAGGGATATGCCCGCCTCGAAGCCGGCATAAATATTTTTCCCGTATGCCGCCGATATGAATATGTCCTTGTAATCCGATGTGCCGGTCGAAATGTCGTTGTTGTCGACCGTGTCAAACGACCCGTAACCCAGATACCCCGCCATGAAACCAAGCCCGCCGTATTTTCCTATCGGGGTGGAGTAGGAAAGGTATTCCATGGAGGCCCCCTCGTAAAGCAGTTCGGCACCGGCGTAGACTTCGTTCTTCATGATCGAATCCAGGTAAGCCGGGTTCCACAATATCGTAGTGATCCCCGAAGGGTTTCCCACGGCTGTTTCCCCCATGGCCAGGGAGCGGGCCCCGATTGTCTTGTATAAGGTCTCGAAAGGTATTCCGCCCAGCTCCGCGAAGGCCGGAAGGCAAAATATCAGGACAAGAACGGACGCCGTCAATATTTTTTTCATAGGTTACCCCTTAAAATATTTTCTCCGGAAGGGGGCCTTAATAAAAGCCCCCGCCGGGTGAACTTGACTTGACTTTATTTTATCTTTGGTATGGACTTCAGCCCTTCGTCTATGTCCGACTGCCGGAGCGGGACGTCCTTGAGCCTTTTGTTGAGATAATCGTCATATGCCATCAGGTCGAAATTCCCGTGGCCGCTGAGGTTGAAAAGTATGGTCCTCTTCTCCCCTTTTTTCTTCGCGTCAAGGGCCTCGTCGATCGCCCCCCTTATTGCGTGCGCGGATTCCGGCGCCGGGATTATTCCCTCTGTCTTTGAAAAAAGTATGGCGGCCTCAAATACCGGGTTCTGGTCCACGGCAACCGCCTCGATTATCCTGTCCTGATACAGCCTTGAAACTATCGGGGAATCCCCGTGGTATCTCAACCCTCCGGCGTGTATCCCGCTCGGGACGAACTTGTGTCCCAGCGTGTACATTTTAAAAAGCGGCGTCATTTCTCCAGTATCGCCGAAATCATAGGCGAATACACCCTTTGTCAGTGTCGGGCATGCCGTGGGTTCCACGGCCACTGCGCGCAGTTTCGGTTTTTTACCGAGCAATTTGTCCTCAAGGAACGGGAAAGCCAGCCCGGCGAAATTGGAGCCGCCGCCGCAGGAGGCCAGGATGACGTCCGGATATTCCCCGGCCATCTTCATCTGCTTTTTTGCCTCAATACCTATTATGGTCTGGTGAAGCATGACGTGATTTGCAACCGAGCCAAGAGTGTATTTTGTGTTCTTGCCTTTTACCGCCGCTTCGACCGCCTCGGATATGGCTATCCCGAGCGAGCCCGGCGAGTTGGGGTCCTCTGCGAGCACTTTTTTTCCGGCCTCGGTCCTGTTGGAAGGCGAAGCGTAAACGTTCGCGCCCCATGTGTTCATCATGAGTTTCCTGTAGGGTTTCTGTTCGTAGGAAACCTTGACCATGTAAACCTCGACTTCAAGCCCCATTAAAGCGCACGCGAGCGATATGGAAGAGCCCCACTGGCCTGCGCCAGTCTCCGTGGTCAGCTTTGTTATGCCCTCTTTCTTGTTATAATAAGCCTGGGCAATTGCGGTATTGGGTTTGTGGCTGCCCGCAGGGGATACGCCTTCGTATTTGTAATAAATTTTCGCCGGTGTGTCTAGGGCCTTTTCCAGGGCGTGCGCCCTGAACAAAGGCGACGGCCTCCAGAGCCTTAGGATGTCTATAACTTCTCCGGGAATGTCCACGTGCTTTTTCATGGTCATTTCCTGCTCTATTATAGCCTTTGGAAAAATTGCTGCCAGGTCGTCGGGTCCGGCGGGTTTTCCGGTGCCGGGATGAAGCGGCGGCTCGGCCGGCGTTTTCATATCGGCCTGGATGTTATACCATGCCGAGGGCATATCCTTTTCGGTGAGAAGATACTTCTTGTGGTCCTCTTTGATGAACATAAAACCCTCCTGAAAGTTAGGTTTATAAATATTCATTAATATATCATTTTTAGGGATTTATGGCAATAACTTATAGAGCTTTTAAATTAAAAAGGCAAAATTCATCCGCCTCCGCAGGTGCTACGGCGGACACAGAAACCAAAAATTACAATTATAAACCCTTATGTCGGCAAACAATGGGTCATATCCTCTCAAAATCTATAAACCCTTTTTCCACGTCAGTCCTTACAAGTTTTACCCTTGCATGGTCGCCGACCTTAAAACCCGTCGTTCCCGAGATCAGCCTGCCTTCGGCGTGCGGGGCCGTTATCCTCACCCATGTCCCCTTGTCGGACGCGCCCGTCACTATGGAATCAAATTCCATGCCCGCCATCGGCGCAAGCAAAAGCGCGGCCACGGATTTATCCAGCTGTCTCTCCACTTTTTTCGCGTCGTCCTCTTTTTGCGTGCAGCGCGCCGCGAAAGCCGCGAGTTCCTCGTTTTTATAAGGCACAGCCTCCCCTGTCATGGCGGCCTTCAGCAGCCGCTGGGTCAGCAGGTCGGAATATCTCCTGTTGGGCGCGGTCGAATGGGTGTAATCCTTTACAGCCAGGCTAAAATGGCCGTCGGATGCCGCGCCCGGCGCCTGCATGCAATATTCACCCGGCCCGAGAAGTTTTATCACGCTCAGGGAAAGGTCCTGGAAATGTTCCGGGTCCTTTGACTTTTGTTCCTTCAGGAAATTTTCAAGGGAGACAGCGTCCGGATCCGCCGGCAGTGAATATCCCCTGGCGCCGGCAAGCTCTATTATCCGACCCCAATTTTTCGGCTTATGGACGACCCTGCGTATGGAGGGGAATTTTTTCTTTTCAAGGAACCTCGCAGAGGTCCCGTTGGCGCCTATCATAAAATCCTGGATGATGTCTTTTGCCGTGTTCTGGACCTCGGCCACTATTGCCCTGACCTCGTTGCCTTCGAAAACCGGAGTGGTCTCGAAGGTATCCAGGCTCAGCGAGCCGTTCTTTTGCCTCAATCCCTTCATGAGTTTGGCGGTCTGCGCCTGGAGCCTTAAATTCTCCTCGAGCCCTTTTACCGAGGAAACCTCATGTGGCGCGGGCGCTCCGCTGTCGAGCCATGCCGCAGTGCGGTTGTAGGCAAGCTTCGCCTTATTTTTAACCACCGCGCGGTAAACATCACCGGCAATTATCTCCCCGGTGGTATCGACCGTCATTTCCATTATTACCGCCGCGCGTTCGCTGTCAAATTTAAGGGAAGTAAGGTCTGTGGAAAGTTTTTCCGGAAGCATGGGAAATATGACGGCCGGGGTGTAAACCGAGAGGGTGTTGACCCCTGCGAAACCGTCCATGGCCGTGTGTTTATTTACTATGGCGTCCACGTCGGCTATGGCTACAAATATTTTTACGGACCCGTCTTTTTGCGCCTCGGCCGCGGTTAGCTGGTCAAGGTCCTCGGAGGAATCATTGTCTATGGAACACCACGGCAGTCCCTGAAGGCCGCGGACCGGCGGAGTTGTGTCCGGCAGGGGCTCTTTTACGGCGCTTACTTCCCTTATCACCTGCGCCGGGAAATCGGCCGCAAGCCCTCGTTCAAGCATGGCCCTACGCGCTATTTTTACGAGAAGTTCCCTGTGGTTTGATTCCGGCGAGTTGTCCAATTCGTCCTCCTTATATTTAAAATATTTCGGCTGTCTAAACACTATAGCGCATTTTACGTGGTTTGACCATTACCTTTGTTGAGTTCCGGTCAATATTCTTTGATTTTTCCGGCGTGTATGCTACCATATTGAAAATTATAATTAAGGAGAACTTACATGAACAGCATATTTGAGATAATAATGCTCCTGTGCTTCGGGATTGCGTGGCCGGTATCGGTGTATAAGACCTGGAAATCAAGGAGCACCGGCGGGAAGAGCCTCTTTTTCTCGCTGATAGTTATCGTGGGATATATTCCCGGTATAATCCATAAACTGATCCATTCCAACGACTTCGTGCTTTACCTTTACATCCTTAACCTGCTAATGGTCATGCTTGACATGGCAATGTATTACCGCGCAAAAAGATATGAGAACGCGGCGGCAAGGTAGCGCCGCGCGGCAGTGCTTAAGCGGCCCTCATATTCTGGACAGTGTCCCGGAAAAATCGTTCTTTACTCCGGCCATGTCAAGCATCACTGATATGCCGCCGCGGTGGTGAGTCTGGTGGTTGAAAACAGTGATAAGATATTTCCAGGCAACGGACTCGACCGCCTCGCCCTTATGATTTGTGAATTTCATGACGTTGTTCAGCTTCTCGTCCGTAAGTTCTTCGGTAAACTCCATTATCATGGCGTCAATCTCTTTGCGGTACTGAAAATATTTCTTTATGTCGGCTTCTATTTCCTTTTTAATAACGGCCGTATCCGCTGCCATCAAAGGGGAAGAATTAAGGGCTTTGCTGTCGGCAAAAGACGGTTTGAACCTTTTCAGTATGCCCATGTCGCTTAATAAAATATGGCCCGCCGCGTCGTTTATGGTCGGAAAATATGCCTTTGTCTTTTCAGCCAGTTTTTCCGCCGGCATCCCTTCCAGTATCCCGATAATCTCAAGGTTAACGTTCCTGTTGTATCTTGCAAGCGCCTGAAAAATTGTTTTCATACTATGACCGCCTCGTTTTATTGAATTTGATTATCTTTCAAGAATTTCGTTGTATTTGTCCACGGCGTATATCTCTTCAAGGCCGCGTCTTGGCGGCCTCTGAGTCTCGTCTTTCACCTGTTTTTCGCTCATCACCGGGTTTATCGAAGCCGATTTCCTGCCCACATTTATCACGGTAATCAGCAAATAATCCGCGGGTATTTCCAGGGCGGCCTTTACTTTTTCAGGGTCAAACCCGGCTATAGGGTGAGCCACGAGGCCGAGTTCCGTCGCCCTTAAGATCAGGGCAAATGTCGCCATGCCGATGTCAAAAAGATAATATTCCCTTTCCTTTATATTGCAGTCCTTTTCCTTTTTTCCGAACACCGCGATTATCATGGACGAAGATTTCGCCCACGCATTGCCGGGGTTCAACCCCTCTTTCACTTTTGAGAGCGCGGGTTCCCCGTGAGCGAAGACATACCTCCATGGCTGGTTGTTGAAACAAGAGCACGTGAGCTGCGCCGCCTTCGCCAGTTCGTCCATCATTTCCTTCGTTATTTCCACCGGCTCGAAAGACCTGTAGGCCCGCCTTGTTTCCGTCGCTTCTTTTACGTTCATTTTTTCACCTGTCCTTATTTTGTTTTTTTTGTTGGAGTTTTCCAGCCATATAATGATACACCAACCATCGGCCGGAAACAATATGGAATAAAATTAAAAATTTAAAATACAAAAACAAAAAGTGTGGCGGCCGCTCCATCAAATATTACATAATTTCCCTTTTTCTATGGTATAATTATGGTTAATTATTCAGATGACATATATAAGGAGGCTTTAACATGCCGGAAAACGATAAGAAGGAACAAAAGGAAGCCAAACCAGCGGAGACGCCGGCCGCACCCCATGAGGCGTCTGCCAGCGAGAACATCCCCAAGGCCGTGGTCGAGAAAAAAATGGCCCCGTGGGAACATTTTAAGCAGTCCAGGAATATCAAGAATTACAGGTCGCACGGACAGACCACTATGAACCGCAGGACCGGCGGCAGGGGCGGTTAGAAAACCGGGCGCTTTCACGTTGACAATTTTCCTTATTTTATTATAATAGTAAACACGCCGGAGTGGTGAAATGGCAGACACAGAGGACTCAAAATCCTCCGCAGGCGACTGCATACCGGTTCAAGTCCGGTCTCCGGCACCATAAAGCCGGAACGATTTAACCAAAAACCAGAACAAGGGTGGTCAAATGAAAAAAGAGATGAAAGAGTCCAGGAAACACCCGCGGTATACCAAAATTATCCAGATGGACTGCCTTGTTGAAAGGTTTCCCGACGACGTCGTCGGCGAAAAAGCCAAATTGAAGACCGGCGATAATTTCAGGGCCACCACCATCAACGTAAGCGAAACCGGCATGCTGATAAACTGCGATTTTCTCCTGCCCGAGCGCACCCTTATAAAAATGACCGTCAACGACCGTTCCTTTTCCGACAAAAAGCTTTCATTCAAGGCGCGCATAGCCTGGACAAAGCGCAACGCGTATAAAATTTTCGGCCGTTATGCCGCGGGCCTTCACCTGGAAAAAGGCGATAAGGAAGATATTGAAAGGCTCGTTGAGCATTTCAACTGACAAGCCGTTCTTTATGGACCGCGTAAAATTAAAAAACCTTCTTATCCTGGCCGTCCCCATTGTAATTATTTGCGCCGTCTATATCTCCACGGTGCCGGCCTCGGTTTACAGCGGCGACGACGGCGAGACCGTGACGTGCTGCAAGACACTCGGCATCCAGCATCCGCCAGGCTACCCCATGCACACCCTGCTCGGAAAATTATTCACCATGCTCCCGGCAGGCGACGTTACGTTCAAGGTCTATTTTTTCTCGGTCGTGATATCAGCCGTTAACGCCCTGCTTATTTTCCTCATCTGCCTGCGCATAGCGCCCTCCGCCGGCGCAAAGGATAACAGGCATGCGTTCGCGGCCATGGCCGTCCTGGCCTACGCCTTCGGTTACACTATATGGGAACAGTCCGCAATAGCCAAGGGCGGCATTTACTCCCTTAATATTTTTTTCCTGCTCGCCCTTACCCTCATAATGCTGCGCGCCTTCCAGGAACGGACGGCTTCGCCCAAATACCTTTACCTGTTCTCCTTTGTTTTCGGGGCCTCATTGACACATCACCACATGTCACAACTGCTTATATCCCCGGTTTACGCCTTTTTTATGTTCAGGACCGGGATGTTCCGGGAACTCACAGTAAAAAAAGCCGTGACATGCCTTCTGCTTTTTTCCGCCGGGCTTTCGGCTTACATATACCTGCCGGTGCGCGCCTCCGCCGCTTACCTAAACTGGGGATCGCCGGACACGCTCGAGAATTTTTTCAGGATGATCACGCGCTGGCAGTATGTCCGCTCCGAAGGCACACGCTCAATTTCGGGCTCAATGACGCAGGCCTTGAAATTCTTCTCCTCGGCCGGCATGGAAAACCTATATATAGGCGCGCTATTCTGCGTCACCGGGATGGTCGTCGTGTTCAAAAAGGACAGGAGCCTTTTTATTTACCTGGCCGCCATACCCCTCTTTTTCCTTGTCATAACCTCTTTTTACCTGAACCTTACCGCCGACAGGCTTTATATAATGGAGACCTACATAACCCCGTCGTATGTTTCCCTGTCTATCTTCATTGCCGCCGGGATAATGGCCGCCTCTTCCGTCTTCGGGAGATTCAGGCCCGCGGCCGCGCTTGTGCTGGCATGCGCGCTTGCCGGCGCCCAGATATTCTATTTTTTTCCGAAGCTAGACAAAAGCTCCTATTTTTTTTCCTATGATTACAACAAGAACATGCTTGATTCCCTGGAACAAAATTCGGTCATCTTTACCACAGGCGACGGCATTGTTTTCCCAACATGGTATTTCAAGTACGCGAAAGACTACCGGCCCGACATAACTCTCGTGGGCTCCGCCGTGCTGCCGATGAAATGGGTGCGCGACTCTATCAGCCGGCAGAACCCTTCGCTGCAGGTGCCCCGCCTGAAAACGGAGAATATAGGGACCGAATCCACCGGTTATATCGTCAACGCCCTGATAAGGCTCAATTTCACAAAATACCCTTTTTACTTTTCATATAACAAGCTCGAGGATAACGCCATGGAAGGCGGGCTGAAGATCGTGCCACGCGGCATAGTGTACAAGGTGCTTCCCGCGCAATACGCCTACGCCACCCGCCAGTACATAGCCATGCAGGACAACATATGGAAATTTTACAACTTCCGCGGTGTGTTCGAACGCCGCGGCAATTACACCGACGCCCATATAACCGACCTTTACCTGAGGGATTATTCGGTGTGTTTGAATTCGGCCGGGACATTTTTGGAGGAAAACGGCCTTTATCCGGAATCCCTGCGTTACTTCATGCTGGCCCATGATTTCGCGCCAACGGATCACGAATATATATATAACATGGGCAACGCGTATTATAATGTAAAGGATATCGGCAGGGCCGTTGAAATGTATGACGAATGCCTGAAGCTCTACCCGAAATACGAGAGCGCCTGGTTCAACCTGGGAGTGTGCAATTACAAACAGGGCGACTACCTGGCTGCGCTTGAGAAGTTCAGGAAGGTCCTGGAGATAAACCCGGCGAGGGACGATGTGAAGCCTTACATTGACATGCTGGAGAAGTTGGCTGCGAAAGTAAAAATTTAAAATTCAAAACCAAGAATTACAATTAAAAACAATTATAAAACTTTGGTTTAAAACAACGCTTTGCTTTTAATTTATGTGTTTATAAGTTGCAATTTTTGGTTTTGAATTTTAAATTTTTAATTTGTTCTTCTATCCACGACAAACTCCGACTTCGGGAACTTCTGCGCGTATTGTTTGAGCTCCACGGCAAGGTCCTCGACCTGTGCGAAGTGGGAAAGCTTGCGCTTCGCGTTCCATACCACGGATATCGACAGGGTCATGATCGGCGTCCTTATTTCCTCGCCGCGCCTTGTATTGGTGACTATGTAGCCCTTTTCCCTGTCTTCCTTGTCGTAATGCTGTTCTATCAGAAGGTCGAAAGATTTTATGAGTTCCGAGCATATTTTCGCGTATTTGTCGTGTGAGGTGATTATGACGAAATTATCCCCGCCCAGGTGCCCCACCACGTCGTTCTTGTCGCCGTTCTCCTTGACAATGTCATATATGGACGCTGCGATGAACTTCAGCACTGCGTCGCCTTTTTCATAACCGTAGCGTTTGTTGTAATATTTGAAATCCTTCATGTCCACGTAACATACCGCCAGCTTCGCGTCGTCGTCCATCCTGCGCCCTATTTCCTGCTGGACAAAAAGGGTGTCGGGCAGCCCCGAGAGCGGATTTATCCTGGAATTTTTCTTCGCGAATTCATAAAGTTCCGAATCAAGGGCTATGTTAAGGTCAAATACGTCCGGCGACTCCACCTTGTCCTTGAGCAGGTCGTCCTGGAGGAATTTCGAAGATGTTATAAGGTCGTTAATGCGCAGGTTGTATTTTTCAAGTATGTCGCGTATGGCAATAATTTTTTTGACCATTGTTTTCGAGAATTTCCTGTGGCCCGATGGAAGCCTTACCGGTTTGATAAGTCCCAGGCTTTCCCAGTAACGCAGGGTACGCTCAGATAATCCGCTTAATTTGGCTGTGGCGCCGATGCCAATAAGTTTTTCTTTCATTTTTTTACCCTCTTTCATCATTTTAATAAGAATTTTTCGTAATAATTGAAGTATATCAGCCGACATGTTTTTTGTCAACTATTCGTTTTTCAAATTTACACGATTAACGGTGGATTTTAAGCCGAAAATGTGAACCGGTTCAGCAAAATTATAAGTTTTGCCACAACTAATTTGTAAATTAATGATATCCCACTGTTTTTAAGGGTTTTACCCTTTATTTTGAATGGCTGTTGCGTCCTATAAAGCCTGTCTTCTCTAAAAATTCCGCCATAGCGCTTAATTCACTTGCAAAATAATTGAAAATTTTCTATAATAGCCTTTGTTTTATTTATCCGGGGTATGAATAATTTAACCCAATACTGATTTTTTGAGGTGATCCTGTCATGATGAAGACAATGCGTGAAAACGCGAAAGTTATTTTATGGGTTGTTCTGTCGGCTTTTATGCTCACCATAGTGGCCGTATGGGGCGCTAAATCCGTGTTTTTGGACTCAAAATCAAATCCCGACACCATAGCCAAGGTCGGAAAAAATGAGATAACCTACACCGTTCTCGGCGAGGCGTGGAACTCAAGGCTGCAGCAGCTTTCCGACCAGGGCATCAAGGTTTCCGAGGAAAAGTCAAAAGAGATAAAAAAAGATATCCTCAACGCCCTGATTGACCGCACCCTCCAGCTTGATTACGCGAAAAAACTCGGCATCTCCGCATCCGACGAGGAAGCGGCCCAGTCGATAGCCTCCATCCAGGCGTTCAACGACAAGGGAGTTTTCCAGAAAGAGCGGTATATCGCCTACCTTAACAGCCAGCGCATCAGGCCAGATGATTTCGAGAACGAGCAAAAGGACACCATCGTCCTTGCCAAGCTCAGGAATATGTTCTATTCCGGGATAAAAGTGACCGGCGACGAATTAAGAACATACTACGCAAAACGCAGCCGCAGGGTCACGGCGCAGTATGTTTCTTTCAATTACAAAAATTTCCTGAACGAGCTCAAGATAGACGATGAAAAGATGAAAGATTATTACGCCGTAAACAAAAAGAACTATGAAAAGCCCGACCGCGTCAGGGCCTCACATATACTTATAAGGGCCGACGCCTCTCCCACTTCCCCGACCGGCAGGACCGACGACGCCGCCAAAAAATTCGCGCAGGACATTCTCGCCAGGATAAAATCGGGCGAATCCTTCGAGACTCTCGCAAAAAAATATTCACAGGACCCGGGCTCCGCAATAAAGGGCGGCGACCTTGATTATTTCGCCCGCGGGCAGATGGTTCCGGAATTTGAGAGCGCGGCTTTCTCCCTTAAAAAAGGCGAAGTAAGCGACATAGTAAAGACGCAGTTCGGCTATCATATCATCAAGGTTACCGCAAAAGAAGCCGGCTTTGACCCGACTTTCGACAAAGTCAGGTCAAAGGTCCTTGCAGAGATGCAGAAAGACGAAGGCGTAAAACTCATGAAGGAAAAAGCGCAGGCTTTAAAGGACTCCATAAAAGACCCGTCCGATTTTGATAAATTATACCCGTCATACCACGTTTCCCTTGAGTCTGTTTCGTTTTCGGAAGGCTCAAAACCGGCCGGCATCTCTTCGGCTGATTTTGTAGACACGCTGTTGGACATGAACAAAGGCGACATTTCACAGCCGATCGAGGGCGATAACGGATATTATGTCGCCAGGATATCCTCGGAAACGCCGTCCGCTTTCAACGAAGCCGACTTCAACAAAAAATATGACACGCTCGAGGCCAAATTGAAGAATATCAAATTCACACAGGAACACCAGGATATGCTGGACAAATTAAAGGCGGAACAGAAAGTCGAGATATTCGAAAAGAACCTGTAAAAATCACTGTTTTAAAGTTTTTCCCACATGGCCAGTATCTTTTTTACCTTTTCTATGGGAAGTCCGACGACGTTATAATACGAACCTTCTATTTTCCTGATGAACGGGTCTGAATTTTCCTGGACCGCGTAAGCCCCGGCCTTGTCCATAACAGAGCCGGCCTCCACGTAGCCCCTGATCCATTTTGCGGTCAATTTCTTGAAAGTCACGAACGACTCGTCGTATGTAACCAGGGTTTTTCCCGTCTCGGAGTCGATAAAGGCCACGGCGGTCACTACGCAATGGCGGTTAAGAGAAAGGTTCCTGAGTATCCTGAAAGCGTCCTCCCGGGAAGAAGGCTTGCCTATCATTTTCCCCTTTAAAACGACAATTGTGTCCGAACCAAGTATTATTCCTTTTTTTACCTTATGTGCCACGGACGCGGCTTTCGCGAATGCCAGCCCGCACGCAACTTTCAGAGGATCCCCGGTCCCGAGCGCTTTTTTTGCCTTTTCCTCGTCAAGCTCAGGGCTTATAAAATCATACTTGAGGCCGAACTGTTTCAATATCTGGTGGCGCCGTGGCGATGTCGATGCGAGTACCAATTTTTTCATTTTTTTCCTTCCAATTTTTTAGAATTTCCCGCGTATTTCCGTCCCGCAGTTGAGGCATTTCCCGTCTTTCATTCCGGCCATGTCCACGCGCATCCTGCCGCGCTTTATCACAGGCTTGCCGCAGGCCGGACAAAATGTGTCGGTTCCTCCGGCGTCCGCCGGGAGATTCCCCAGATAAACATATTTTAATTTTTCCCGGGCAATCCCGTAAGCCGTTTTCATCGTTTCAAGCCCTGTCGGGTCCAGGTCCATCTTGTAGTTGGGAAAATACCTCGAAAGATGCAATGGTATGTCCGGTGATACCCCCGATACCCAGTCGGCTATTTTCGCAATATCCTCCCCGTCGTTAAGGCCGGGTATGACAAGCGTCGTCAGTTCCACGTGCGTTCCCGAGGCCGCCGCCTGCCTTATCGCCGAGAGTACCGGCTCCAGGTGTCCTCCGCATATTTCCCTGTAAAATTTGTCGTCGAATGCTTTCAGGTCTATGTTCATGGCGTCAATAAAAGGCAATATTTCCTTCAGCGGCTCTTCCATAATATATCCGTTTGTCACCATGACGTTCTTCAGTCCTTTTTCACGGGCAAGTTTTGCCGTATCGCAAACAAACTCATACCATACTGTCGGTTCATTATATGTGTAAGCCACCCCAAGGGAGCCGTTCTCCATCGCGGTGTTGACTATTTCTTCCTTTTCAAAATGATCGGAGGCGATCTGCTGCTGGGATATCTGCCAGTTCTGGCAGAAAGAGCACCTGAAAGTGCATCCCCACGACCCTATGGAAAATATCTCCCTGCCCGGATAAAAATGAAAAAGCGGCTTTTTTTCAACCGGGTCCATCGAAGACGATGTCACCTCGCCGTATATTTTTGAATAAAGAACCCCGCCTTCGTTGGCCCTTACCCTGCATATACCGGATCTATGGTCCGCTATCAGGCATTGGTGCGGGCACAGGACGCACCTTACTTTGCTTCCCGGCTCTTCTTCGTAAAACCCCGCCTCATGACCCATTTTTTTCCACCGTCTCCAGGAACCTCATGAATAATTCGCCCTCATGGTCCCAGTTGTATTCTTTTTTGATGAACCTCCGCGCGGCAGCAGTGTTTTTTTTGCCATTTAACGCCAAATTTATGGCGGCGGCGTATGAAGCCGGCGTCGCGGCCGATCCGAATACAAATTTTTTGAAATCCTTTATCTCGCCGACAAGGGTCGCGGCGGTTTTGTTCCCCGCCCACAAATATTCCCTGAGTTTCATTGAGGCCCTGTAGCGGTTGACTTCCTCGTTTTTATAATATACCAGGCACACATCCGCGGCAGACATCAAAGCGGCAGTCTCTTCCTGCCCGGTCTGGCCCAGGAACACGACCCTTCCGCCAAGTTTCATCCTGCGCGCCGTCTTCCTGTAATGACCCTCAAGTGGGCCGCCGCCCGCGACTACCAGTACGACGTCATCCCTTTTCAGCAGGGAAAAAGCCGCCAATATCTCGTCAAGGTAGCTGGCAACATTAAGATGCGCTGTGTAAAATATCATCTTTTGGCCCTTGTACGCTTTTTTTGCCGCGGCCGCCGCCCTTGCGCTCACCCTGAACGCCGCCATGTCCACGCATTGCTTGAGCATGTATATCCTGTTCTTGAACTCCGGGTTGCGCGCTTTGAGAAGCTTCATTAAGTTGTTGTTGTGCGTCGTAAGAATGTCGGCCTTTTTTACCAGCCAGTGCTGCATCTTTTCTATTATGCCGGAAAGAACGCCGTCCCTGTAACCATGGTCCAGGTCGTCGATGTCTATTATAAGCTTTGCGCCGCGAATTTTTAGCATCATGGCCGGGATCACGGTGTTCGGGTAGGGCTTTATAATTAAAACAGCATCATAATTTTTGTTCATCAACGCAAAAAAATAATATACAAAAGAAAGGGCGAAATCAGCCATAAAAACCATTGACTTGAAAGGCGGCGGGATGTAAAAGGCATTCATACCCGCTTTCTTAAGGCTTTTATAAATATAATATCCCCTTAACGTGGAGCCTGTGTTGCTCGCCTGGGAAGATAGCACCAGTATGTTCATCTCAGGACCGTTACCTCTGTTTTTATTGAATCGTCCGCCCTCTTATCCTTAAGGTTGAACCCGGTATAAAGGCCGTAAAGGGTGCCGCAGCCGTAAGACAGGTGCAGGGCAAAAAAACCCGCAGCCGCCAGGAACCCGGATGATACGTCCTTGAATTTCACGGAGGCTCCTATGGAAAAACCTATATTCAGCGCCGCATACAATATCATCGGAAATATCTCGGCCGCGCCGAGTAATATTTCGGAAAGAATGTATATCACAAAAAAAGCCGGGATAAAATTCACCAGGCCGCCGACATCAAATGCCGTCACCGATTGCTCGGCCCTGCCCCTGCCGTAACCGAAGCACTGTTTGATGAATTCCCCGAAGCTCTTTCTTTTTGACCTGTAAATGTAAAGCCCCGGGTCGTATATGATGCGCTTTCCGCCTTCTTTGACCCTGTTCAAAAACTCGTTCTCCTCGTTCGGGTAAAGCTTTTCGTTGAAACCATCATACTCGAGGAAAACGTCCTTCCTGACGAACATATTGCAGAGGATTAGCTCTTTTTCCCCGGACTCCCTGCGCTTACCCCTGGAAGAGTAACGGGCCGCGCTTGCGCCCGCGGCAAATACCGACGAAAAAATATATCCGAACACCTTCTGGAGTTTCGAGTCGCCCTCGGGTGTGAGCTCGGGCCCTCCAAGGACCGCAAGCCCGGGATCCGCCTCAAACTGCTCCGCGGCTTTTCCCAGAACGCCGTCGGGCAACATTGAATCGTCGTCCATAAAATAGATGATGCCGCCCTTTGCCGCGGCAACCCCCGCGTTACGCTGCAATGACGGGTTCCTGCCTTCCACAAAAACGGCTTCATCGGCGGCGTTGTTTCCGATATTATCTATGACCCTCTCTTTTGCGTTCATGTCCCTTAACGCGCAGACAACGGATATGTTCATGCTTTCCCTTTTCTCATTTTTTCTTTTTAACGCCGTTTTTAAAGGGGGATACTATGGATTTCGCCGCCTCCTCCGGGGTGTCGACTATTTTGAATATGTCAAGATCCTCCGGGGATATGTATTTATCAGGCAGGGCCTTCTTATGCAGCCAGTGAAGGAGCCCCTCCCAGTATTCTTTCCCGTAAAGGACTATTGGAAAGGGTTTTATCTTCTGCGTCTGTATCAGGGTTGCCGCCTCGAAGAACTCGTCCAGGGTGCCGAATCCGCCCGGAAAAACTATGAAGGCCCCTGCGTATTTTACGAACATCACCTTCCTGGCGAAAAAATACCTGAATCCCATCTGGATCGTGGCGTACCTGTTCGGGTGCTGCTCATGGGGCAGTTCTATGTTCAAACCTATCGATACCCCGCCCGCGTCATAAGCGCCTTTGTTTGCGGCTTCCATGATGCCGCCTCCGCCGCCGGTAATTACGGCGTAACCTTTTTTAGAAAGCAGGAACGCGGTCTTTTCGGCGTCCTTGTAATATTTCGCGTTCTTTTCCTCCCTGGCGGAGCCAAATATCGAAACAGCGTTCGTGACGTCGCCCAGGGCCTCAAATCCGTCGACAAACTCCGATATTATCCTGAACATCCTCCATGCGTCGTCCGCAATGTTCTCGAGCACGTACTGGTCGCGGTACTTCATTAATTATTACCTCCACTGTGTTTTTTTCCGTTGCCTACTTATCCCCGCCGAAAAGCCTGAATATCCTGACCACGTTCTCACCCGTCAGGTTCCATATCAAATCCGTTATCCTCCGGATGGGAGCCGTTATTATGCCGACCTTCAGCCTGTCAATTATGGACGCCTGGAAACTTTCGCCGTATTTTTTGAAGACGCCGGCGAAATCGGAATCATCCATTACAAAATTAAAATTCACATAGAACGAGCCCTTTGAATCCTTGAGAAAATCCACGAGTTGTTCGACCGAGACGCCGAAGAGCGCCTTGATGTCAAGCCCGGTGTTCTCCCGTATCTTAAGGTTCTCGAACTGCATTATGTTGTTCATGTATATCTTGCGCATCTCGCCCTTTACCTGCACCAGAAAATTTATCCTGCCCGAGTCGAACTTCAGGTTGTTCCTCCTGAACATGGGCTCGAACGAGGAAGCCTCGATACCCGTGGCGAACACATTCAAAAAGAACCTGTTCTTGTAAAAAGGATAGAAATAAAATTTCATGTAGACCTTCTGGCTGATTCGTCCCAGTATATTGCCGGAGCAGTCCAGCGTCATGAATTCCTCGCTCTTTGTGGTCCCTTTGTAAGAAGAAATCCCGTTTATTCCGGTGATGGTGAATTTATACCCCGAAGCCGTCGTGTATTCGACTGAGGAATCAAAAATATAAAGGTATTTGCAAAAAGGTATTATGAAAGCCCTCGTGCTTGCGTTGCCCGCGTTTATACCCTGTGCGGCGCTTTTTTTGTCCGAGAACCTGAATTTCATACCGTATATTACCAGCCCCTCGAGGGACTTTTCGTAATCGCCCTTTATCATGTTCATGAGGTTGATGTTTATTGTCACGGCAGGCGCGCTTAAATTCAGGTATTCAAAATTTATCAGGGTGGCCCTGTCGGGTATTATCGACACCGCGAAAATGTAGTCCACCCCGGGGGCCAGCGCCCTGGTAAGCGGCTTAAGCTGCATATTAAGGTAGATGTTGAACGCCACAAAGAGCGCGAAAAAAAATACAAGAAGCTGCTTTAAATGATTTTTCATTCGTCACCGAACATCTTCATCTGAATCTTGCCGGTTTTGTCCTTTGGCTTGCCGGGTTCCCTGAATATGGATATCTTGCCGAACTCGCCGTCGAATCCCGGCACGACCGTTACTTTCTCCTCCCTTACGCGCATTATCGCCGAGGCTATCCTCTCATCGGCTATTCCCGCGAGCTCTTCGGGACTCCTGTCCAGAAGTATCTCGAATTCCGGGCCTCCCCTGGCGATAATTTTTTCATACTCCAGTTGCACCTTTTTTGACGACGGCGCAACGTCCCTGCAGTCGGCGATTATCTCCTCCAGCTGTATCATGTGCCTCTGCGGTATGGCGTTTTCCGGCACATAATCCCAGGGTCTGTCGGCCAGTTCTTCTATCCTGTGCAGCACCCCGAGCGTCAGAGGCTTATAGCAGACCGGACACCTGTTCTTTTTTGCCTCGGCTTCGCGCGGGTGCAGCGACACGTTGCAGAGCCTGTGGCCGTCATAATGGTATTTACCCTCCTCCGGGAAAAATTCGATTGTGTAAAGGAACCTTTTTTTGTCCTTTTTTTCTATTATATCCTTTATGTCGTAATAGCTCATATTGCAGTCAAAAACGTTGGCTTCCCTGCCTATTTTTCTCGGGGAGTGCGCGTCGGAATTGGATACCAGGGTTATTTTATCCAGCGCCGATATCCGCCAGTTGGCGGAAGGATCCGACGAAAGCCCTGTCTCGATTGCGTGTATGTATTTCGCCTCCGGGCCGAAGCATTCCTCGATGGAATCAAAGCCCGATTTTGAGCCGAATATGGAGAACCACGGCGTCCACGCGTGCGCAGGTATTATCATTGCGTCCGGAGTTATATCCAGGGCGTATCTGACAAGATCGCGGACCGAAAATCCGAATATCGGCCTGCCGTCCGCTTCTGTGTTGCCTTTTTCCGAAAGGAACTTTGAGAACTTAAGGCCGTCTTTTATCGTCGGCATTATTACAAGGGTGTGGACTTTCCTTACCTTGCCGTCCTGTTTGTAAATATTGGATATTTCCGTGGACAGGATTATTCTGGCCTTTGCCTTTGAATTTTTCACCCTGTAAAGCCCCGGGTCCGATTCCACAAGCTTGTTTTTCAGCTCGCCCAGGTAAGCGGGATGCTGGAAATCTCCGCTGGCGATTATTCCTATTCCCTTTTTATCCGCCCATTTCGCGATATCCGATATGTTCATAAGTTTTGAAGTGGCGCGTGAATATTTCGAATGGACGTGAAGGTCCGTTATGATTCGCATGCAGCTCCTCTCATTTCCCTGTCTGTCCGCTTTTTTTTATTACCGGAATGTTCCAAATATCTTCTTGCCAGCCTTAAAAGTGAATGGCATTTCATCTTTTTTAACGGGCCTTTTAAAATCCGCGACCTTGGCATCGTTCATATAAAATCCGCCCTGTTCCACCATGCGCCTCGCGTCGGAATTGGAGGCCGCGGCGTTTACCGCCTTCAAAAGCTCTCCGATGGTGGTTTCGTCTCCCGCGAATGTCCATGAATAAACATGCGCGTCGTAAGGTATCGCCTTGTTCGCCCCGAACGATTTTTCAAAATATTCCCTGCCGTAGGAGGCCCCGGCTTCATTGACGTATTTTTTAACTATTTCAAAGGCCAGCCTCATTTTGACGTCCCTGGGGTTCATCTTCCCGTCTTTCATCGACGTTTCGAACGAATCTATTTCGGCCATGTCCACCTGAGTCAAAAGTTCGAAATAGTTCCTCATCAGGTTGTCGGGGATCGACATCACCTTGCCGAACATATCCTCGGGTTTGTCGTTCAAGGCTATGTAATTTCCCAGCGATTTGCTCATTTTATTCTTCCCGTCGAGGCCCAAAAGTATGGGGGTAAAAAGGCCCGCCTGGGCCTCCATTCCCGATTCCCTCTGCAAGAACCTTCCGGCGATCACGTTGAAGCGCTGATCTGTGCCGCCTATTTCTATGTCCGCTTTTATCATAACGGAATCATAACCCTGCATCACCGGATACATCATCTCCAGAAGTGACAATGGGGCTCCGTCCCTGTGTCGCCTGTCGAACGTGTCGTGCTCGAGCATCTGCGCCAGGGTGAATTTCGAGACCAGCTTCAATGTCTCCGCGAAAGTCAGTTTCTCGAACCAGGCGCCGTTGAAGACAATGTCAAGGTTGTCGGGTTTCAATATCTTTGACACCTGCTGTTTGTAGGACGCGACGTTGCCCATTATCTCGTCACGCGTAAGCGGCGGCCTGCCCGATGTCCTGCCGCTGGGGTCTCCGACCATGGCCGTGTAATCCCCTATTATAAGGACAACCTTGTGGCCCAGCTCCTGGAACTGCCTCAATTTATTGAGCGTGACCGTGTGCCCAAGGTGAATGTCCGACGCCGTCGGGTCAATGCCGAGTTTTATTATAAGCTGCCTGCCCGTCTTTAATTTTGCGGCCAGGTCCTCTTTTGTGACCACGTCGGTCACACCGCGAAGTATTACGCTCAGTTGCTCATCGGCGCTTTTCAAGTCCTTTTCCTCCATATTGTTTTATACCCGGCCGTCAATACCTAGTGCCTGAAATGCCTCGCGCCGGTGAATACCATCGAGAGCCCTTTTTCATCGGCGCAGGAGATGCTCTCTGCATCCCTTACCGAGCCTCCGGGCTGTATTATCGCCGAAATGCCAGCAGCGGCCGCCGATTCCACGTTATCCTTGAACGGGAAGTACGCGTCTGAGGCGAGCACCGCGCCTTTTGCCTTTTCTCCGGCATTCTTTATTGCAATGGCCATTGCGCCCACCCTGTTGGTCTGGCCTGGCCCGATGCCCACGGCAACGCCGTCCTTTGCTATGACTATGGCGTTTGATTTCACAAATTTGCATATTGTCCAGGCAAACTCCATGTCTTTGAGCTCCCCCGCTCCGGGCGCTTTTTTGGTGACGGTCTTTAACGCGCCCCTGTCAAGCTCAAGAGTGTCGGCTTCCTGCACAAGCAACCCGCCCGTGACTTTCCTTATGTCCATATACTGTATGCCGGTGCCTGCATTCCTTTTGAGGCCGCCGCACTTCATTATCCTTATGTTCTTTTTGTTCTTAAGTGTCTCCAGGGCGTCCGCGTCGAAGTCAGGCGCGATTATCACTTCCATGAACATCTTTTCGACTTTGTCGGCTATCCCCTTTGTGCACTGCCTGTTAAGGGCGCATATTCCGCCGTATGCCGACTGCGGGTCGGCCTCGTATGCCTTCACGTAAGCATCCGTAATATCGGCGCTTATGGCCACGCCGCATGGGTTAGCGTGCTTTATTATGACGGCCGCAGGCTCTTCCAGGGATTTCACGATATTAAGGGCCGCGTCCATGTCATATATATTATTGAAAGATAGTTCCTTGCCGTGCAGCTGTTCGCAGTTGCCCGGCCCTGTTTCCGGGAAATCCGGAAAAATATAGAACGCCGCCTTCTGGTGTGGATTCTCGCCGTAGCGCATCTCCTGCTTTTTGTCGGCCGATATCACTATCCTCTCGGGCATGCCGCTGCCGGTTACAAACCTCGACTCGAGGTAATTGGATATATATGCGTCGTAATCCGCCGTCGTTTTGTAGGCCTTTACCCTGAGTGCATTAAGTGTCTCGAGCGTGATCCCTCCGGCGCCCATCTCGGAGAGCACCTTCGGGTAATCCGCCTTGTCGGTGAGCACCGCGACCGATTGCGCGTTCTTCGCGGCGGACCTTATCATGGACGGCCCCCCGATATCTATATTCTCTATGACGTCCTCTATTGATATGCCCGGTTTTTTTATAACCTGTTTAAATGGGTAAAGATTGATAACTACCATGTCGATGGGCTTGATGCCGTGCTTTTCTATTGTGGCCATGTGTTCCGGGTTTTCCCGCAGAGCCAGAAGCCCGCCGTGCACCTTGGGGTGCAGTGTTTTTACCCTTCCGTCAAGCATCTCGGGGAATCCCGTAACGTCGGAAATGTCAATGGCGTCGATGCCTGCGTCCTTGAACGCCTTTTTCGTGCCGCCGGTGGATATTATCTCCACCCCCATCGCCTTCAATTCCCTTGCGAACTCAACAACGCCTTCCTTGTCGGATACAGAGATAAGTGCCCGTTTTACCTTCAGCATAAGAAGCCTCCGTTTTTATGTGCGGGGCGCGAAGATCCGCCCCGTATATGATCTACAATTTCCTGAAATCTTCCACGACCTTTTTTGCCTTTTCAAGCTCTTCCCTGTTCACTATTATGGTGCCGTATGATTTCTTCCTGAAAAATCCCAGGACTATGTTCGTGTGCGGAAGCACATTGACCCTTAAAAAACTGTGTATGCCTTCCGCATCCAGCATGCTGCGCAGGGCACCGGCTTCAAGGTCGTCATCCACGTCGGCGGCCTCGGCCACCCGGATGTCGGGAAGGTCGCCCTCGTCCTCTTTGGCCGGATCCTCTTCGACAAGCAAGGAGCCGCAATCCGGGCATTTTGTTATCCCTTTTTCATATTCATAGAGGCATTTGGGGCAGAACATGTATCCTCCTAGCCACCCTCTCCCTAACCCTCCCCCTAAAGGGGGAGGGAAGGTTAAAGATGCTTATTCATGCCTCTGTCTTTACTCCCTCCCTTTATGGGAGGGAGCAAGAGGGAGGGTGATCAAAGCTTATTGTATATTGCTTCAGCCGCATCTTCCGTCCTGACAAGCACATCATTGTCCCAGAATCTTAACACATCAAATCCTTTGTTTTTTAACCATTTATCCCTGATTTCATCTTTTATATTATTAACATGCTGTCCGCCGTCAACTTCCACAACTAACTTCTTTGACAGACAAACAAAATCAACAATATAATCACCTATTGGTTGCTGCCGTTTAAACCTGCAACCTTTAATGCTTCTTCTTCTCAAGCATTGCCAAAGAACTGTTTCGGCATCAGTTGCATTCTTTCTTAATGTTCTGGCCAAATCAATGTTTTTTGAAGTCATATTATCTTATAAAAACTTTCCTGCCTTTTATCTCAAGCCTTCCCTCGCAGTAAAGCTTTACCGCTTCCCTGTACGCCTCGTGCTCGAGTGGCAATATCCTGTTCTGCAGAACCTGCGGGGTGTCGTCCTGCCCGACAGGTACCGTTTTTTGTATTATAATGGGGCCGGTGTCGGTGCCGTAATCCACAAAATGGACGGTGCATCCCGAGACTTTCACGCCGCTCCCGATGACGGCCTCATGCACGTGCATGCCGTACATGCCCGGTCCTCCGAATGACGGCAGCAGGGCCGGGTGGACGTTCATTATGTCGCCATTAAAATTGTCAAGGAACGCTTTCGTCAATATTTTCATGTAACCGGCCAGGCACACGAGACCGATGCCGCGTTCCTTTAAAAGCCCGGCCAGCCGGCTGTCATATTCTTCCGGAGAAGGAAAATCTTCGGGCGCGGAATAAATTGCCGGAATATTGTGCTTCTTCGCCCTTTCAAGGCCGAAGGCATCCTTCTTGTTGGAAAATACCATCTCTATCCTTCCCCCCCTGATAAGCCCCGATTCAAACGCGTCTATGAGAGACTGGAGGTTCGTTCCGCCGCCCGATATAAAAACCGCGATATTTTTCATCAAACCCCCTTGTTTTTTTATTGGTTCCGCTTTTCTATCATTGCTGCCATTTTTTCCACTTTGGGGTCGTCTTTTCCGCCGCGTTTAATGGCCTCGTCAATATTTGCCATGGCTTCCGGGAAGTCATTGAGCGAATAGTAAATACAGCTTAAGTTATAATAATAATCTTTATTACCGCTTATTTCAACTGCTTTTTTATATGCCAAAACCGCCTCATCAGGGCGCTTTGATGCAAAATAAATGTTGCCGAGGTATGAATAAAGCGCCGCGTCCAGAGGATATTTTTCCAGCGCCCTGTTTGTGTATGAAAGCGCCGAATCCCAGTCCCCCCTGTTATAGCTGATGTAAGCCATGGCCTCCAGGGCCTCCTTGAAATAGGGGTCTATCTTTATCATCTTTTTGTATTCATCTTCCGCCTCGTCCGCGCGTCCCAGCCCGGAAAGAATCACCGCCTTCCTGTAATGTATAAGGACATAATCCGGCGCGAGTTTGCCGATTTCCTCAAGCTGTCCGAGTGCCGCCGCGGCGTTGGCGGACGGGTTGGAGTCGTAATACGCCTGCGCAAGGAAATAACCCGCGGTAATATTGTATTTGTCCTCTTCAATGGATTTTTTATAATCCTCCACCGCGTCGCCCCATTTTGCCTCACCGGAAAATTCTATGGCTTTGTTAAGATAAGTGTCTGAAATGATTTTTTTGACGCTTATGACGCATCCGGCGATAAGGGCTGCCGCAAATAACGCCCCCGCCACCCTGAAGACAGCCTCGGCTCCCGCTGAACTTTCCTCATTACGCGGCATTTTATCCTCCCGGTTCATTATCAGGCCGGCAAATAGCGCCGCAAGCATGGAAGACGAAACATAATTAAAATCCACCCCGACCAGGTTCATGCACAACAGCCCGGTGAACCCGAGGTAAATATCCTTTTTTATCGGGTCATAGCTTTTCAACACCATAAACACCATAGCCAGCGACCCGAGCAGCCCCAATGCCCCCAGCTCGGCGAAAGCCTGCAAAAATATGTTTTCGGGATACGTGACCTCATAGCTGCTCTGTAACGACCACTTCATTATTTCCCCTGGCCGAAATGACGGGAACGCCCCGGAAAACGACCCTGGACCGGTCCCCGTAAAAATGTTCTTCATTCCCATATTGAAAGCGCCCTGCCATGTGTTTATCCTGAAAAAAACCGATGCATTGGCGGCGTAAGCTGCCGGATCGAAGGCTTTGTTGTAAGGGACATTGAATGCCGCCGGCAAAAAAGCGGCCGACAATGCCAGGCATGTCAGTGATATGACGGCAGCTTTTTTTTTAGATACTTTCTTTTCTTTCATGAAGAAGTATAGGGCCGTTGCAGCCTCGGCTGCGGCGGCAAGCATACCGGCTTTCGACCCTGTTTTTACAAGGCACACCGCCGCCAAAATAAAAACCGCGGTAATTGCGGCTTTGCGCCATTTGTTGGACCCGGCATAAAGAAAAACAACGACCGGCAATACCGCTATTATATAAGCGGCAAAAAAATTGGGGTTTCCCATAAGCGACGGCACCCTGCCGCCGAAGGCCATTAATTCGGTGAAGCCGCCCGGGAAAAATATCTGCAATACTCCCGCGGCCAGGGGCGGGATAAACGACAGGACAAGTGCTTTTCTTATGAAATCAAGGTTATTTCCGGAAAAATTCGCGGCGGCGAAGAACACGACGAACAGCGCCATGGCGGTGAATATCGGCATTGCGCACGCGTATGAGAACCTGGAAAAGGCCGCGCTTATGCACATCCAGCCGATAAAGGCAAACGGCAGCAGTGCTTTTTTTCCGAAATCCCCGGAGGCAACACATGCCGCGGCGATAAAAAACGCGCACGCAAGCAGCACGGTGGTCTTTATGTTTACGGGGGAGTATGCCCCGGGTGAAAAAGCAAGAGGCACGGCGCAGAGCATAAAAAGGATAAAAAGCCTGTATGAAAACCCGTATATGTTTTTTTTCGGCCGCACTTTATCTAAAAATTCCTGAAATTGCCCTGCTGCGCCGGGGCGGTATTGGCCATATCCCACACGGGTTCGCTTAAGAACCTTATGGTCAAATGGAGCTTTCCCTCGTATCCAAAAAATGCCAACTCGGCTTTAGTGTCCTTTAAGTCCCATGCCAGGTAAACATTGCTGGGTTTTCCGTCGGATAGCTCCCCCGACTTTATCGTTGCTATCTTTGTCCTGACGTCCATAAGTTTTTCCGGGTACTGCTCAAATGCCGGCTCACCGTAAAGTTTCCTGAACATCTCGTAAATGCCGGTGAACCTCCCGTACATTATTTCATCCTTGTGCGGGATCTTGAGCTGCTGACTCTCGAATTTCTCGTTCTCGCCGAACTCAAATTTCAACGCGTATAATTTCCCGTTTAACAGCCCCAGGCTCATAAAATTCGCGTGGGGTATCTGCGTCTTAAGGTCGTGCTGTGTGGACATCAGGGACTGCTTGAAATCCGGGTCGTTCGTGTCCGTGCAGTATGGGTAAACCCTTTTGATGTCGTTTATCCCCATGCCCCATATGAGCCCTTCGAAAACGAAGGCGCCCGGCTTGATTGTCCCGAAGGCCATATCGTCGTCGTTCATGTATTTTTCGGAGTATTCTTTTGCAACGGCGAGCCCTTTTTGCCTGTCCATGTAGTTCATGAGGAAAACCGAGGCAGTGGCAACGACCGCAAAGCTGACAACAAGGGTGAGCCAGAATTTTTTCACCTGTTTTTCATGGGCCAATTCCTGCTGCGTCATTTTTACCTTTATTGCCGGAAGCGGCGAGCCGCAGCTTTTGCAGAATCTGGCGTCCCCGCGGTTAATCTCCCCGCAGGCATTGCATTTACGGTCCATAATAACCCTCCGGATATGTGTTTTATATTTCGGGCGTCCTTAGAAACCCTTTTTTATCTTTCTTATCCCGTAGCGTGTTATCTTGCCCGTGGTGGCGCCCTTGGCCGTTACCTGGTAAAGAATCATGCCGTCTTCGGTGCCGGCGGCGTCCCATGCGGTCGAATTGTACACCTTGCCCTTTTTTGTCTCTTCCAGGGTGGCAAGCGTCTTGCCGGACTCGTTATAGACTTTTATTGTCACAAGGCCGTCCTCGGGTATGTAATAATTGAATGCTATTTTTCCGGTGGACGCCTCATAAAGGGCGAAAATTTCGCTGGAAATATTCACTATCTTCTCCGGCTCGTCCGCCTTGAGTTCGATGTCGTTTATGAGCTGCGGCGGCAAATTCTTAGTCAGGACCTTCATTTTTATCCTGCTTACCGCAAGGTTATCGACGTTGTAATTGCCGTCCTTGTCGGTTATGGCGACGCCGAGCGTGGTTCCGTCCTCCCTCATGACCTCGACGGACGCCCCGGATAACGGCATGATGCCGTTGGACTGCGTCACGGTGCCCCTTACGGTGACTTTTGTCTTTATCTTTATCTTGAAATGGGTGGCTGTCTTCCCGATCACGCCTTCCTTGTCGACCCCGACTATGTGGAAGTACCACGTGCCGTCGGTCAACCCTGATATCGCCATGTTCGTGTCCATGGTCTTGGAATTCTTCTGGCCGGGCGTTGTCTTGTCCGAGGCGTCAAGGACGTAATAATAACCGATTATCTCATTTACATAATCCATCGGTTTCCACTGCAGCTTTACGTTGGTATCGCGGTACCATTTTTCCTGTTCCTGATGCGACGGCGAGAATACCAGCGGCGGCGGCGGGCTCATGGCCACGTTGACCTGCATGTGCGAGCTCTCCGCGGAAATGTTTCCCGCGCTGTCCTTTGCTATCACGTGCAGGTACCATATCCCGTCGGGAACATCCACGAAAGAGGCCATTGTCCCGCGGGTCCAGCTTGATGTGCCGATGTCGGGCACGGTGTTCTTTATCTGGTTGAAAATGTAATAATACCCTTCTATTCCGGACGGGTCCGAAGGTGTGGACCACGAGAATGAAGGTGCGTTGTTGTTGTACCACTGGTTGAAATCCGCGTGCGTTATCGACGATATCACCGGCGGTTTGGGTTTAGTAGTGTCTATATTTACCTGATAATGGGTCGCTTCCTCGGAAATGTTCCCGGCCTCGTCCTTTGAAATTATGTGAAAGTACCACGTGCCTTCGGCGGCGTTCTTGAATTCAATCTCGTTTTCTATGTACCAGTTGCCTGTCTTGGCGTCGACCACGGTGGTGGCTATCTGGTCGAATATGTAATAATAACCCGTTATCTTCGTGGCGTCCTGGGGAGTGTCCCATATGAGCCTGACGTTCTTGTTGTTATACCAGTCCTGCTGCATGGGATGCGTGAGCGAGCGCACGACCGGCGGCATGGCCTGCCTGTCGCATATTGCAAGCACCTGCTTGTTCCCCGATTCCCTTTCATTTCCGACCTTATCCACGGCGCGCACCGTGTAATAATAGATTATGCCGTCTTCCAGGTCCTTTGACTCGTCCGTGAATTTCGTGTCGGTTACCGCGCCGTCGTCGTTTATCTGCATGCCCAACTGACCCGACACCGACGAGCGGTATATCCTGTAGTAATCCAGCCCGGATATCGAATCGACCGACCTGGACCACTCTATCTGAACCCTGCCGTCTTTCACGGGCTTTGCCACCAGTTGGGTTATCTGCGCTGGCGGGGAAATGTCCACCGTGGTCCTGATGTTCTCCTGCTCGAAATAATCGGACCAGTTGCCCGCGTTGTCGCGAGCCCTTACCCTGAAATAATATGTTATCCCGTCCTCGCCCTTAAATACGGAATTTTTCGCCTTGGTTTCCTTGAGCCACAGTTTCCACTTGCCTTTTTCACCTTCCCTGTATTCCACGTCAAAGCTGTGGACGCCAGACTCCTTGTCCTCCCCCGACCACGCCACGTCGAATGTCTCCGTGTTCTGGAAAAGTTTCAATTCGGAGAGCATGACCTCCGGCGGGTTCGTCTCTATATGGAACTTGTAATGGGCGGCCTGCGTCCCCAGGTTGCCCGCCAGGTCCTTGAGTATGATGTGGAAATACCATTCGCCTTCGTCCAGGCTCTCGGCTATCCTTATTGTGGTGTCCTTTGAAAAACGGGCCGTCTTCCTGTCCGGCAGCGTGTCCGGGTTGCGGTCCACCATGTAATAAAAACCCTCGGGGCCCGACAGGTCGTCGACATGTTCCACCACAAAAACCGGGTTAACCATGGCGTAGTACCTGTCCGGGTTTGGATGCGTGGATGATGAAATGTCCGGCGGGTCAGCCTTGAGGTCCACGTTCACCTTGAATATCGCCGGCTCTTCGCCGATGTTGCCGGCGTTGTCCTCGGCTATCAGGTGGAAATAATAGACGCCTTCCCTTTCAATGTTGAATTCCACCTCGCGTTTGTCCGTGGAACTCGATATTTCCGGTGTTATCTTGAGGTGCTTTTCCTTGGCGAAAACGTAATAAAAGTTTTTTACCTTTGAAAGGTCCTGCGGCACGGTCCAGCCGAGCTTTACAAGCGCCGTGTTATACCACGCGTTCTCGTCCGGGTGCGTGGATGACGATATTCTTGGCTGGTCCACCACGGTGTCGATCTTTATCCTGAAATGAGAGGCTTCCCATCCGGTGTTGCCCGCGTTGTCCTTGGAAACTATGTGGAAGTACCAGGTGCCGTCCTTTAAAAGAGGCAGGGTAACCTGGTTGGAAGTGGTCCATTCTCCGGTTTCCTTCGAAGGAACCGTATTGTGCTTCTCGTCCAGTATATAATAATAACCCTCAATGCCGGAGAGGTCCTCCGTCGTATCCCAGTGCATCTCCGGAAGGGAATTGTTGTACCAGGCTTCCTGGTCGGGGTGCGTCTTTGAGAAAACCTTGGGCGGTTTCGCCAGCGTGTCTATGTTAAAACGGTAGTGCGAGGCCATTGTCCCGGTATTGCCAGCCCTGTCCTTTGAGACTACGTGCAGAAACCATTCGCCGTCCTTGAGGTCGCCGGAGAATATCGTGTCCTTGTCGGTCCAGGTGGCCGTCAATTCCGGGACGGTCTTTTCGGCGTTGTCTATTATGTAATAAAAACCCTCGATACCCGACATGTCCTCGGGTTTGGCTATGTTGAACTGCGCCTTTTTGTTGTTGTACCATTTATGCGGGTCGGGATGCGTGGACGATGAAATGTGCGGCGGCAGGGCCTGCGTGTCGATGTTGAACCTGAAGCTGGCTGTGTCCCTCGAGACGTTTCCCGCCATGTCCTTGGACCTTACGTGTATGTACCAGGTTGAGTCCTGTTTTTCCGGAAGCTCGATATCGGAGGTGGTCTTATAAATGCAGTCATTCTCATGCGGCTGGGTGTCGGCCCGCTGGTCGACAAGGTAATAAAACCCCTCTATACCCGAGAGGTCGTGCGATTTGGCAAGGTGTATCTCGACCTTCCGCGAGTTGTACCATGATTTTTCGTCGGGGTGCGTCTGAGAGCTGATTATCGGCGGCAGTGCCTGTGTGTCGATGTTCACGCGGTAATGCGCGGCCTTTGACCCGATATTGCCGGCCCTGTCCTTTGTGACGATGTGAAAATATTTTATCCCGTCCTCGGTTGGTTTCAGTTTGACCAGGGTCCCGTCCGTGAACACTCCGGTCTTTTCCGTCGGCAGGGTGTTGGGCATCTCGTCGACAAAATAATAATACCCCTCTATCCCGGACATGTCCTGGGGAGGCGCCCACTGGAAAGAAGGCGCGTTGTTGGAATACCACTTGTCCGGGTCCGGATGCGTAGGCGACTGTATCTCGGGAGGCGCTGCCACCGTGTCTATCTTTACGGCGAAACGGGAAACTTCCGGGCTGACATTTCCGGCCTTGTCCTCGATGAGTACGTGGAAATACCAGACGCCGTCCTCCATGTTCTTTACCGTAACGTTTTCCTTTACAGTGGCAGTGCATTTCGCGTACTCCGGGACGGTGTCGGCGTTCCTGTCCACTATGTATAAATACTGTTTTACGTCCTGGTGCTGTCCCCACTCGACGGTCACGTCGGTCCTGTTGTACCATTTTTCCTGGTCGGGATGCGTCTTCGAGGCCAGTTTCGGCGTGATGGCCGCCGTAGTTGTGAAGGTATAATCGTTGAGTATCCCGGAAAAACTCCCCACATCGGAATAGGTGAGTATCCTGAAATGGTATGGCGTCATGGATTTTAAATTGTTCAGGGTTATCCTGTGCTTTGTGGTCAGCGTCTCGTTTATGATGTTGTTGCCGTAGCTTATGTCCGCCCCGTATTCTATGATGGTCTGCGCTTCCCTGTCCGTGGACCACGTTATGACGACGTTGTGCGATGTGACCTCCGATACAAGGACATCCATTACCCCGGGGGGCGGGGTGTTCGACACCGTGGTCCTGAATATCCTGCCCTTGGGGGATGAGCCGAAATAAAGGTAGCCGTTGAAAAGATGCAGGGCCCTTACGTCCTCCTCGTCGGTCTGGAAAGCCATTTCCCACTGCTTGCCGTCAAGGGTCTTGTAAACCCTGCCCGAGTCCCCTGTGCCCAGGTAAAGCCCGTTGCCGAAGGCCTCGAACCTGTAAAAATTTACGTCCTTTTCCGAGAAAAAATTCTCGACCCAGTTCGTGCCGTCCTCGGTCATATATACGAGCCCGCCGGTCGCCTTCGACGTGGAGACGTAGAACTTATTCTTAAAAAAGAAGAAATCGTTCACGAATGACTGGTTGGTGTCGAAAACCTTCTGCCAGTTTATGCCGTCCGCGGTCCTGAACACAAGGCCGTTGGGATAGGTGCCCGCGTAAAGATACTCCCTGAACAATCCGAAACACGAGACCGCAAGCTCCGATGTGTTAAGTGCCACGGTCCAGTTTGTCCCGTTGTAAGTGTATATTTTCCCTTCCGTGGAAGTGCCCGCAAAAAGCCTGCCCTTGAACGCCTCTATGCAGTGTATCCTGGCCTCGCCGCTGTTGAAAGAAAGCGACCAGTTCTTCCCGTCCAGCGTCTCGTATATACCGCCGTTGGCGTTGGTCCCGCAAAACAGCTTGGGCGTTCCCAGGTCGTTGAAAACCTTGAGGCAATAGACCTGCGGCGTGTAATCGCCCAGGCTCTCCTCCTCAAAGGTCTTGGTCCCGCCGACCGGCGGGTTGAAATACGGGGAAAAAACGTTGGCTATGCTTACCGTCTCCCACGCCCCCTGGTCCCCGGTCGTGGTCCTCACCACGGAATCCTTGTTGGTGCATGCGTAGAGCTGTCCGTTGAACTCCTCAAAACCGTATATTATCTGGGCTATGGAATTGTCGTAGACGGGGATAAAACTTTCTTTGGGGACGTAACGCAGGTAAAGGGGTATGGCCGCCCTGATATTTTTTATGACCTCGTTCTTGCTCAGGCCGGAAACGACGAGCCCCGGCAAGTCCCTGCACTGGCCTATGAATTTGCCGTTGTCGTCTTTTATGGTTATCTCAAAGCTTACGGAAATTTCCTTCCTGTCCTCTTTCATCTTTCCCCTTTTGCCCGCACTTTTTGTGATGTTCTCCGGCAATATTAAGATCCGACTATTTTATCCTGTATATAAGCGCGATCTCGTCGCAGTATTTCGGGTATTTGGGGCAGTTGAAGCAGTCCTTCCATACCTTGTGAGGCAATTTCGACCTGGATATCTTTTTAAAACCCTGCTTTATGAAAAATCCCGGTATCTTCGTGAGCGCGAAGACCTTTTTTATGCCGATGGATTTCGCCTCTTTTATGGCGGTCTCAAGGAGTTTTTCTCCGAACCCGCCCCCCCTGTATTTCTTTTCTATTATGAAAGACCTGATCTCGCCCAGGTCCTCCCAGTACACATGCAGGGCAATTAGCCCGGTCAGCCGTTTTTTGTTGTCAAGAATAAAAAAATCCCTTATCTGGGCGAAAATGTCGGCCATCGGCCTTACCAGAAGCTCGCCCTCAGAGGTGTATTTTTTCAGGAGAGCCTGGATATTATACGCGTCCTTTATGTACGCCTTGCGTATCTTCATGTCCTCTCCGCTTGCTTTGAGGCGAAATCAAAACCTTCCTTAAAAGCCGCCAGGTTCTTTTCCGTCATTTTACCGGCTTTGGCGCCGAGCATTTCCTTCATGACTGCCGGAGCGTTTTCCGCTTTAAGCACCTTCTTCGACGCGGTGTACGCGCCCGCCATGACAATGTTGGCCACCTTTATCGCGTCGAGCTTTTTTGCCATTTCGCTGGCCGGAATCAGGAGCTTGTTCCCGCTTTTTACTTTGTCTTCCAGGACAAGCGACGAGTTCTCCATTATGAAAGTCTTACTCCCGGATTTGCCCATGTAATTCTCAAGGGCGCGCTGGTCGAAAGCTATAAGGGTGTCCGGCGTTTCAACGACCGGGGAGAATATTTCCGTGTCCGATATTATAAGGCTGCAAAACGACGGGCCTCCGCGCTTTTCCGCTCCGTACGCGGGAAGCCATGCGACGTTCTTGCCCTCGAAGGCCGCGGCGCGCGCAAGGTAAATGCCCAGAGTCAGCACTCCCTGTCCGCCTGAGCCGGCAATTATTATTTGTTCAATCATAAGGACCTCTTTTTCTGTCCGGATAAGACCGGTGGTTTCTGAAAAACTTACTTAATATCCTTAAATACTCCCAGCGGGTAATATTTCGACACCACTTCGTCGATGTGTTTTTTCGCCTCGAGCGGCTCCATGCGCCAGTTCGCCGGGCACGATGACAGGACCTCGATGAAAGAGAATCCCGCGCCGTTGAGCTGGTTCAAAAAACCTTTTTTCACCGCTTTTTTTGCCTTTATAACGGATGCCGCGTCGGTCACCTTGACGCGTTCCGAATATTTCACGTTCTCAAACTGCGCCATCAGTTCCGCCATCTTGAACGGGTACCCGTTCACCAACGGGTCCCTGCCCGCCGGCGAGGTCGTGGTCTTTTGCCCTATAAGGGTGGTTGGCGCCATCTGCCCGCCCGTCATTCCGTAATTTGTGTTGTTGATGAATATTACCGTTAAATTCTCGCCGCGGTTTGCCGTGTGTATTATCTCGGCCATGCCTATGGACGCAAGGTCACCGTCCCCCTGGTAAGCGAAAACAAGCTTGTCCGGGTGCACCCTTTTTATGGCTGTGGCGACAACCGGGGCCCTTCCATGCGCCGCCTCGGTCGTGTCGAAGTCCCAGAAATCGTAGGCGAATACGGCGCAGCCTACAGGCGCCACGGCAATCGTCTTTTCCCTCATGCCGAGTTCGTCGATAAGCTCGGCCACCACCTTGTGCATGGTGGAGTGTCCGCATCCCCAGCAGTATGAGAATATCCTGTCCGTGAGCGACTCGGGCTTTTTATAGACTATTTTCTCGGCCATTTTATTTTACCTTCCCTTTTATGAATTCAAAGAGTTCCTCGGCCGTCGGCACCCCACCGCCCGGCCTCCCGTAAAATTCTATCTTTGAGGAATCCTCCACGGCCAGGTTGACGTCCTCGACCATCTGCCCGAGGTTCATCTCAAAGACAAAGACCTTTTTGACTTTTTTCGCCGCCTCTTTCAGTGCCGCGTAAGGGTAAGGCCAGAGAGTAACGGGCCTGAATAGCCCAATTTTTATCCCGGCGGCCCGGGCAAGGTTTATCACGCCCTTTGATATCCTGGCGCACGTGCCGAAAGCCGCGATCAAGTAATCGGGGTTCTCTTCCGTTCCGGTAAGTTCGAATTTCGTCTCGTCCCTTTTGATGATGTTGTATTTTTCATTGAGGTCCATATTGTGCTTTTCAAGGGCTCCGGGCTGCATCAAGAGCGATACAATGCGCTGGCCCTTCCTGCCGGAAGCGCCGGTTAATGCCCACGGTTTCGGCGCGTTCAAAAGCGCCGGTTTCCTGGACCTGTCCAGCTCGACATTTTCCATGAGCTGGCCAAGCAGCCCGTCGGCCAGTATCATTACTGGCGTCCTGTATTTATCGGCAAGGTCAAAAGCATCGAAGGTATAATCGTACATCTCCGAGAGTTTGTGCGGCGCGAGGGTTATCATGTGATAATCACCGTGCCCCGGTTTTACCGCCTGGAAATAATCGCTCTGGGATGGAGCGATATTTCCCAGCCCGGGCCCGCCGCGCATTACGTTGACAATGACCGCCGGAAGCTCGCAGCCGGCCATATACGATATGCCTTCCTGCATCAGGGAGATGCCCGGCGACGACGACGTGGTCATCGCCCTTGCCCCGGCAGCGGCCGCGCCGAAGACCATGTTTATCGAGATAAGTTCGCTCTCCGCCTGTATGAAAGTGCCGCCGGCTTCGGGCATGCGCCATGACATCATTTCGGGTATCTCGTTCTGGGGCGTTATGGGGTATCCCGCGTAAAACCTGCAGCCCGCGTCTATTGCGGCTTCAACCACGGCTGTGTTGCCTTTTATGAATTGTTTTCCCGCGCTCATTTTCCATCCTCCGTTATCTCTATCACTTCGATGGCGCAGTCCGGGCACACAATGGCGCACAGGGTGCACGCATTGCACGAGCCGTTATCGCAGAATTCCGCCAGGGTATATCCGAAGCGGTTGATTTTTTCGCCTTTTTTTATCACGCCTTTGGGACATTGGCCGACGCACAAAAGGCAACCCTTGCACCGGTCCGAATCTATTTTTATCCTGCCTTTTTTCAAGTTATTCTCCTTTATAATAACGGAAAAACCGGGCATAGGGCCCGTATTTATCCACATATACATATGACGGTATGACTTTATCCTGAAATATCTTTTTTATTATATATTAATGAAGTGGAATTTACAAGCGGGAATAATGCCGTTAAATTTTACCTTTTTCTTCTATCTATCTTCCTCACATCCAGCGTCGTCCTTACCGTATTCCTTCCCTCTTCCTTGGCCAGGTAAAGCGCCTCGTCCGCGTTCTTAAAAAGCTCCCTGGAATCCCTGGCAAAATCGGGAAAAGATGTCACCCCAATGGAGAGGTTGATCGGCCTGGTTTCCTTCTCATCGCCGCCCCTCAGGTTCTCCGAGCTGTATTTCCTTATCTGGCCGGCCACCTTTTCCGCGGCGTAAATGTCGCTCCCCTCAAGGACAAAAACAAACTCCTCGCCGCCGTAACGCGCGCAATAGGAATCAGGCGTCTTTGCCTCGAATTCGGAGAGCATTTTCGCTATCTTTATGAGGACGCGGTCGCCTTCCTGGTGGCCGAAGGAATCGTTGAATTTCTTGAAAAAATCTATGTCAAGTATGCACAAAGAGACGCAGGATATTTCCCCTTTTTCCTTCTTCTCGACGCTTTTCAGGAGCTTTTGCTGGAATGTCAGATGGTTCAGAAGCCCGGTAAGTCCGTCATGGTAAGCCTGGTTCTTTATTTTTTCGTACAGCTTGGCGTTCTCGAGCATCACGGTTATCCTGGAGAGCATAAGTTCCAGCGTTTCCAGCTCGAACTCGCTGAAAACGTGCGGCTTTTCCTTGTCCAGCTTTATGAAGCCGTGCAGCGCGTCCCCGCTTTTCAAAAGGCGCAGGAAAGAGGTGTCGATATTGGCCCTTTTTATATTAAGTGAAATGTCCTTTTTTCCGGCATCGTCTATGACCGTCCTTTTACCAGTGTCCATCATATACCGCAGGAACTCGTTGTCCTTTACAAAAAATTTCGTTGATACGGCCGAGGCTGGATAGTTCATGGTTTCGGTCACGGTAAAGGAATTGTCGTCCGCGTCGTACTCCGCGAGATATCCGCTGTATATATCGAATTGCTTTATCTCCCCGAGGAAGCTTTTTATGAGCCCGCTTTTCCCCTCCTGGGTGTCCACCTTCCTGTTTATCTCGTACATAAGGGAGACTCTCTGCTCCTTTATGATAACCTTGTTGTTTATGTCGTATACTTCCATAAGCGATATTATCTCGTTTGCCAGTTTTTCCATCCTTTCCTTCAACGCCGGTTTTTCAGCCTCAATGTCCCTGCCGAAATCCGCGACAACCGCGCCTACCAGCCTGTTCAAAACAAGCGGAACTACGGCGACCGATGTGACGGCGGTTTTTGCGTTGTAATAAGGCATTGATGCACCGCGGGCCGCGAAGGAATAAAACGCGTTCTTATTCAAAGCCGAACCTATGGCTCCTTCCTGCAGTTTGAACGAATATCCTTTGTTTATGGCCTCCTCCGCGGATGAAACCGACATTGTTATGGAAAAACCATCCGAGGCGCCGTCCCCGTCCTTAAGGAAAAGCACAATTGAAATGGGATCAAGTACGGATTGGTAAAGTTTAAGAAGGCTTTCCAGAAGGCCGTAAATTATCAGCCTGAAATGTTTTCCCTCTTTTTGCGTCTCGATGCCCTTCAGGGGGAATTCGTCCTCTTTTTGGTTTTTCCCCGGGTCCGCAAGGAAATAAACCGTCATGGCAAAAGCAAGGGCCGCGGGGTAAACAAAAATATCCGCGGCGGGCGCGGAGAAAAGTCCCCTGGCAAAAGCCAACGGCGCGCCCAGCGACATGATAAGGCACGCGGCAATGTCGCGCCTTGAGGCCGGGATCACGGGAAGTATTATTACGGCCCATTTAAGCGGAGACGAACCGCCGCCGCTTACGGCAGAAAGAGTGACGTAAACCAGCCATAGCCCCATGGCAAGCCTGTTATGCGCCCTTTTCCCCAGCGCATCGGAATTTTTTTCCAGCAGAAAAATGCAAAGAAAAAAAGGGGCGTATAAACAGACGTAGACCATGATTGGAAAGGATATTTTTAGGTTAAAAAAAATGGAATCCGCGGCGAAAATGACCGCGGCGATGAAATAAACGACTGCTTTGATGCCGGGTCTGAACCCGCGCCCGGCCGCGCTTTTTTCCCTTGTCCCGAAATTGGCGGAAATTTTACGCTGCATATTTCGTCTTTACTTGAATTTTTTTACCGCTTCATCCAGGCTCTTGTAATATTCAAGGATATTGGTGAAATCCAGGAGCTCGAATATCTCCATGACTTCGGGCTTCATATTGACGAGCTTAAGGTCGCCCTTGTTCTTCCTTATGTTCTTTATCTCGCTGATGAAAATACCCCAGCCGGCGCTGGAAATATAGTCCACCTCGCCGAGGTCGATTATTATCCTGTAATTCTTTGACTGGAGCATCTCGCTCATCTTCGCTTCCAGCAGCGAGGACGTGGTCGTGTCTATGAAGCCCTTGCACTGGAGCACTTTGATGTTTCCCTTGTCAACTACCGTAACATTGAGACCTTCGGCCATTTTAAGAACCTCCAACAAAAGGGTTTTTAGTTCTTCCAAGGCGTTTTAATATACCCAATTGTCCCTCTAAATTTGTTTTTCCACAGCTTGATTATATCACTTTTTATCCCGGGATAGAACAGTTTTTTTCTGAAATCTGCCATCGAAACAAATGCGGCCCCGGCCAGGACCGTATCCGGGTTCACCTTTATATTATCGGCGGATGCGGTCTTTAAGGTAAAATAAAGGTTGAGTATGTGCCTTTCTTTTCCAGGATAAATGGTGTCGTGCACAAGCACCAGTTTTCCCAGGGAAAGGACCTTTAATGAGAGCTCTTCCATGAATTCGCGTTTTATGGCAGTAAAGACATCCTCGCCGTATTCGATGCCCCCGCCGGGCAGCAGCCAGTATGACCTGCCGTTCTTGACGTGGTTGACCAGCAGCAGTTCGTTGCGCCTGTTTAGAACAACGCCGGCCACGCGCACTCTGATGAATTTCTCATTTTTTTTTGTGTTTTGCATCTGTTCTCCGTTTAAACTGTTGCTACGCCCACGCAGGCCCGTATGAACCTTTTTCCGGCAGCTGCGCCTAAATTTAAAAGATGGGCGCAGGGCTCTCCAAAAGTCTCATACGGGCCTGTGTGGGACCACCTAAAAAAGCTTATCCTGCTCGGATTCTTTTTTCTTTATCTTGAAATATTCATACGCCTTTTCCGTCGCTTTCCTTCCGGAAGGGGTCCTCTGGATGAAGCCCACCTGCATGAGGTAAGGCTCGTATACATCCTCAACGGTGTCGGGCTCCTCGGAAACCGCGGCCGCTATAGTGTCGATGCCCACCGGCCCTCCCCTGAATTTCTCCATTATGGCGGTCATTATTTTTTTATCCATGGCGTCAAGTCCGAGCTCGTCGACCTCGAGCATCGTTAAGGCCTGCACCGCGGTTTTCCTGTCGATGTCGCCGTTCCCTTTTACCTGGGCGTAATCGCGCACACGTTTCAGGAGCCTGTTGGCTATCCTTGGGGTTCCGCGCGACCTTTTAGCGATCTCTTCTATGCCGTCGCTTTCCGCTTTCACCCCCAGGATCGAAGCGGAGCGCTTGAGTATCAGCGCAAGCTCTTGTGTCTCGTAAAAATCAACCCTGTAGGTGGCGCCGAACCTGTCGCGCAAAGGCGCGGCGATTAGCCCTGCGCGGGTGGTCGCGCCGATAAGGGTGAATTTCGGGAGGTTTATCCTGAATGTCTTGGCCGACGGTCCCTTGCCTATCACTATATCAAGTGCGTAATCCTCAAGCGCGGGATACATTATTTCCTCGACGGCCCTGTTGAGCCTGTGTATCTCGTCTATGAACAAAATGTCGTTTTCCTCGAGGTTGGTTATGATCGCCGCGAGGTCGCCTGCCTTTTCTATGACGGGCCCGGCCGTCACCTTTATATTTACACCCATCTCATTTGCTATAATGTGGGCAAGCGTGGTTTTTCCAAGGCCCGGGGGGCCGTAAAAAAGAATATGCTCCGGGGCTTCTTTTCTTTGTTTGGCCGCATCTATGAGTATCTTGAGCTTTTCCTTGACCTTTTCCTGGCCGATGTAATCCGAGAGGAGCTTTGGCCTTAATGTCTTTTCATCGGAAAAATCAGCGACCTCGGGCACGGGGTCCACGACGCGGTCCTTCTTGTTTTTTTCTTCCACAAAAACCTCGCTTGTTTTAAATTACTCGCCTGACAAAAATGGCAGGCAGGGCTTTTTTTGCCAATCGTGGCGGCAGCACTAAAAAGCCACGCCTGCCCGAACGTGATACCGGGCGGACACACAGGTCCGCCCCTACAAGGGATAAAACCTGCACGGGCCGACCAGGCACTATTTACCCAGCCGTTTTATTGCCTCTTTTATTATTACTTCCTTATTTGCGTTTTCCCCGGCAGCCTTTACAGCCTGCCTTAGGGCTTCCCTTGATTTCTGGTAATTGAAGCCAAGCGCGAGCAAGGCCTGTAAATATTCTTCGTCCGGAGTAAATTCTTCGTCGTTTCCTTCTGCGTGCATTTTAAATTTATCCTTCAGTTCCACTATAAGACGCTGGGCTTTTTTGGGGCCAAGGCCTGGTATCCTTGTGAGGATGGCTTCGTTGCCTGTAGCAATAGCTTTTCTCAGGGCTTCGGGGTTAACACCCGACAATATATTGGTGCCCGCTTTAGGTCCTATGCCTTCAACAGATATCAATGCGAGAAATATTTCCTTTTCCTCACGGTTCGAAAAGCCGTAAAGCGCCACGCCGTTATCCGAAACGCTCATATAAGTATACACGCGCGCAATGCCGTTCTCTTTGCGGAGCCTGTCATAGGCAGCGGCGGTTATGGCAATGCCGTAACCCGTGCCGTTGACGTTTAACAGCAGGTATTTCTCCGTTATTTCCTCTATGTTACCCTCAAGAAAATCTATCATTTGCTTCTCCTTGCCTTCGTTTCGGGCCGCCATCCGTCTTCGCTCTTTTGAGCTTCGGCGGACATTGCACAGGGGCCCCTACAAAAACAAAACCTTGGGGCAGGCGGGACTTTTTTAGTCTGCCGCCCAACAATACTACCATGTAAATTCAGTCCAGGTAAAACTTATATATTCAGGTTTATCCTTCGATCCTACCTCGAGAAAAAAATTGGGGCGGCAGCACTAAAAAGCCACGCCTGCCCATACCGGGCAACAAAACGTTCCTGTTTGAGAGGCAGCAAGCAGCCTCTCTACGGAACCACTTTTTTCTTTTTGACGTTATCTATTATTATTTTATCCATCTTAGATGAACTCGCGCAGCAGCACGCTATCGCCAGCGCGTCTGCCACGTCGTCGGGTTTCGGCGTTTCCTTGAGCCCCAACAGCGCCTTTGTCATTACCATTACCTGGTTCTTATCGGCCATGCCGTAGCCCGTGAGCGCGAGCTTGACTTCCATGGGCGAGAATTCCCTTATTTCCACCCCGGCGAGCTGGGCGCAAAGCAGGATGACCCCGCGCGCTTCCCCCACGCTCATGGCCGTCTTCACGTTCTTTGAAAAGAAGAGTTTTTCGACTGCCACCATGTCCGGGTCGTATTTTTTTATGGCGCGCGTGACTTCCACGAACACGACCTCGAGCCTTTCGGCCTGCGGCCTTTCCTTGTCGCTCTCTATGAGCCCGTATGAGACCGTTTTAAGTGAATTCCCTTTTTTTTCGATTATCCCGAGGCCGCAGCGCGCCGTTCCGGGATCGATCCCGAGTATTATCAATGCAATACCTCATGTTTTGTCATTACGTTGATCTTATAAAACCTCTATTGGCCGTGTGAGACTTTTGGAAAGCCCCATGTCCGTCGCAGCTTACAACGAAGACGGACTGCATACCATTATGCCGGAAAAAGGCTCACACGGCCAATAATAATCAACGCATGCTCAAATCAAAATTTTTTATTTTATATAAAGTCTTTTTACCCTGCCGGTTATCCCCGTAAAAATCTCGTACGATATGGTGCCCGCGGCCTTGGCGAGGTCCCCGGCTTTTATTTCGCCGTTCCTGTCCCTGCCGAATATGAGCACCTCGTCGCCCGTCCTTGTCCCGGCAGGCGGTTTAACCGCCACAAGGTCCATGCAAACACGGCCGATGCACGGCGCTTTTTTCCCGTTTATCATGACGTGCCATTTATTGCTCAACGACCTCGGGAAGCCGTCGCCGTAGCCAATGGCCACGATGGCTATCGTTTCCCTGCGCTTTGCGCGGTAAAGCCCCGCGTAACTTACCGAATCCCCCTTTTCGAGGGTGAGCACGTTTATGACGCGCGACTTTACCGTCATGACGGGTTTCAGATCCATGGATTTTCCTAAAAATCCTTCGTCGAAAGAGCCGTAAATGGCGATCCCGGGCCTCACCGCGTCGAAATATGTGGAAGGGTATCTTGCCACGGCAGCCGAACTTGCTGCGTGGAAAAACACACCGGTCGGCGCGTATTTTTTAAGCTGCGAAAGCAACCGGGCCTGTTTTAAGGTCATTGCGTCGTTCTTCAGGTCGGAGTTGGCAAAATGGGTATAGACACTGCGTAAATTAATATTTTTTAACGTCCTTATGATCTTAAAAAAGGCGGGTGCTTCTTCCGGCCTGATCCCGAGCCTGTTCATGCCCGTGTTTATTTTAAGGTGGACGCTTACGGTTGTTTTAGCCGCAGCCGCCGCTGAATTCAGCAGCCTGAGCTCTTTTATCGAGAATACGGAGGGTTCAAGGGAATATTTTATGATGTCGCCTATTTCCCCTTTAAAAAATCCGCTGAGTATTATGAGGTTAACGCCCTTCAAACCGGCGCGGCGCAATGCCACACCCTCGACGACCCTGGCAAGCCCAAAATTCTCCATTTCGAGCTCTTCCGAAAGATACCTGCACAATTCATTTGCGCCGTGGCCGTAAGCGTCGGCCTTTATTACCGGGATTATCTCCCTGCCGTTAGTTTTTTTCCTTATCTCGAGTATGTTATGGCGCAGTGCGGATAGGTCGATCTGGGCCCAGGCGAGAAGCCCGGACTTCTCAGATAGCCGCGCCATACGAGCCCTCGTCTGTATCCATTCCAGTAACTTCCTCAAAAAGCGTAAGCTCCGGTATAAAAGCGACCTTCTGGCTGTCCACCGGGCCGTTCCTGTTCTTGGCTATGATAAGTTTGCACGGTATTACTTTCCTGTCTATCCTCGCCCCGGATTCATATGTCTCGGTTATGGTCGCCTCTTCCCTTGCCTCCCTGTGAATGAACATTACAAGGTCCGCGTCCTGCTCTATGGCTCCGGACTCCCTGAGATCCGATAGCCTCGGCGGCGACATTTTATCCGCCGCTTTTTCCCTTTTTTCCACCTCGCGGTTGAGCTGCGATAGCGCCACCACGGGCAGGTCCAGTTCCATTGCCATGGTCTTCAATCCGCGGGAAATCTGCGATATCTGCTGCTCGCGGGGGACGTTGTCGTTGGGTTTTACCAGCTGCATGTAATCTATGATGACAAGGTCGAGTTTCTTGCCGTCTTTTTTCAGGTCCGCTATCTTTGTCCTGGTCTTGGCCCTCATGTCGAAGGCGTTGTTGTCGCCTGTGTCTATGAAAATATTTGTCTCGGAAAGCTCGCCTGCCGCGTGCATGAGGCTCGCCTTGTCCTGTGTGTCTATCCTTCCCATCCTGATCTTCTGGAGGGGAACTTTCGACCCGACCGAGAGCATCCTGCGTATGAGGTCGTTGGCGCTCATTTCAAAGGAGAATATGAGGACGTTCTTCCGGTGCTTCACAGCCAGCCTGTAAGCGATGTTGATGGCCAGCGAGGTTTTTCCAAGCGACGGCCTGGCCGCTATTATTATAAGTTCGCCTTTCTTGAAACCGGCCGTGCAGTCGTCGATCTTCCTGAAACCCGTGGCAAGCCCGGTTATGGCCTCCGGGTTCTTCGAGCGCTCCTCTATCTGCTCGTATACCCGCACGACCTCTTCGCTGACTTCGCTGAATGAATTCAGCTGTTTGCGCTCCGAAACCTTGAAGAGCATCTCGTCGGCGCTTTCGAGTATCTGGTTGGTGGACATGGATTCGCTGTATGCTGCCTCGACGATCGCGGCAGACATGTCTATCATGTCCCGCATCATGGCCTTGTCGCGCACTATGTCGGCGTAATCGCCCGCGTGCTTTGAAGTGGGCACCGCGTCCGGAAGCGAGGAAACGTATGAAGCCCCGCCGGATTCGTCCAGCTGGGCGCGCGTATTCAATACCTCTATGACGGTAAGCGAGTCGATGGCCCTGTTCTCTTCCCAGAGCTGCTCCATTGCGGAGAATATCAGCCTGTGCCTGGGCTCGTAAAAATCCCTTGCCGACACCTTCGCCTTTACGCCGTCGAATTCCGCCCTGTTAAGCAGAACTGAACCGAGCATCGACTGTTCCGCCTCGATATTGTGCGGCGGCACTTTTCCCGCGGCCTTTACCTTAAAGGCCTCGAGCCTGTTGTCCTGCGTTTTTTTGGCTGCCATTATTTATCCTTTATCACCCATACTTTGATCTTTGTCTCGATGTTGTGCTTGAACCTGACGGTGACGTTCTTGAGCCCGAGTTCCTTGATGTGGCCGTCGAGGATTATGGACTGTTTATCCAGCTCATATCCGGCTTTCTTAAGCTCGTCGGCTATGTCGGCCTCGGAGACCGAACCGAAAAGCTTGTCGTCGTCGGAGGCCTTTTTCTTTATTGATATCTCCACCCCGTCGAGCTTTGTCGCCAGCTGCCTGAAATACTGGTCCTCGTCCTTTGCCTTTTCCTCTTTGTGTATTTCCCTGAGCTTTGCGTCCTTCACGGCGCCCGCGGTCGCGGGGACCGCCTTTTTTGTCGGGAAAAGGAAATTACGCGCGTATCCTTCCGAGACTTTTACGATTTCTCCGGTCCTGCCGATGCCTTTCACGTTCTCCTTTAAGATTACTTCCATTGGTAACCTTCCTTTTGGATCTTCCTGAAATTGAACCACGTATCAAAGAGCCCGGCGAGCGCGACTGCCAGTATGGTGAATTTCGCCAGCAGGAGCAGCCCATAAATTACGAACTGAAGTATTACCGGGACCTTGAATTTTTTCATGTAAAACGAGGATACCGCTATCCCCACCATAAGGTAAACGCCGCCCGCGGCAAATGCCATATTGAGCCCAGCGTAATATATCCAGCGGTACGGGAGGTATTTGTCGGCAAGCAATGCCGCGCAGCCGGCTATGAATATCCACACAAAGGGTTCGCTTATGTGCCACAGCTCGAATGACGGGATCTCGTTTCTTATGCCGTACCGCCTCATGACGAAAAGGCGGACGACGAAATAATTAAGGAAAGCGGTGCATAAAACAGTGAAGAATATCCATGCCGGGAATGTTTTTATGTAGAACAGGTCGTAGAATTTCCTGTCGTTCTGGATCTGCTCCTCCGAGAGCCCCATTTTCTTCTCTCCGGCCGCAAGCGTGTCCAGGTTGTTATTGAGCTCCGTCGTGATGTAAGTGGCAAGGTCGGGCTCCGCCGGGCTTTTGGTCAGCAGGTAAAACCCTGAGTAAACCGCGGCAAAATAAAGGATCCCCGCGGCCACCACCAGCGTCCATTTTACCTTCTTTTTTATCAGGAAAAACAGCAGAATATCAAGGGCCCCAAAAAACACCAGAAGTATCACAAAGCTGAATATAAAAGAAACAATATTTTCCGGCATTGTTTTGCCTTCTTATTGAAGTATTAATAACAAAAACAAATCTTTAATCGGCCAAGAACGGCAGAATTGCGGCTTCCCTCGCCTTGCGTATTGACCTTGTGACCATCCTCTGGTGCTTCGCGCAATTTCCCGTTACGCGCCTGGGAATGATCTTGCCCCTCTCGGTTATGAAGTTCTTCAGGTAATCCTCGTCCTTATAATCAAGGGCCTTGATCCTGGCCGTGCAGAGTTTGCACCTTTTTTTCCTTATCCTTTTAAATCCGAATCCTTTTCCGCGTCCTTCGCCTTTCGTCTGCATTTAAAGAGCCTCCGTATAATATTGATTAGATTTTTTAAATTTTAGAACGGCTGGTCGTCCGGCGCCGGCGTATCGGGTGTCCCCTCGTCCGCCTGCGTATCCTGGGTAACTTCGCCTTCTTTCTTTTTCTTGTCCAGGAACTGGACCCTCTCGGCCACGACTTCCAGGACGTTCTTCTTTTCCCCGCCTTCGGCCTCCCACGACCTGTACTGGAGCCTGCCCTCGACGAAGATCGAAGAGCCTTTCTTCAGGAACGTATGGCAGCTTTCCGCCTGCTTGCCCCATATTACCACAGTCACGTAGCAAACTTCCTCTTTTTTCTCGCCCGACTGGGTTGTGTAAGTCCTGTTCACGGCAAGCCTCGCGTTGGTGACGGGCTGGCCGTTCTTCCCGTATTTTATCTCGAGGTCCCTGGTAAGGTTCCCCATGAGAAACACTTTGTTTAAATTCGGCACAAAAAACTATGCCCCTGTTTCTTTTGCGGCTGTTTCAGTTGTGGAATCGGACACGGGCGCCGTTGATGCTACGGGAGCCGCCGGTGCCGCGGGCGTCGGTGCGGGAATTACAGCGGGTGCCGGTGTAACGGCCTGCGCTGAAGCCGAAGGGCCTTCGGTGCGCGGGGCTTCTTTCCTTTTCCTGATCTTCTCGGGATCCTTGAGCGTCTCGGCAAAATTGGCTATGGTGAACCTGTTTATGCCTTCAATTAGCCTTATCCTGTCCTTTATCTCGTTTACCTTGAGCGAGTCTGCCGAAAATTTCATGTAAACGCGGAAAGCCTCGCGGGATTTCTTCACTATGAAAGGAAGACGCCTTTTCTCGGGCCTTCTCTCCTCTGTGATGTCTCCCTTTCCTTCGGCTATGTAGGTTTTTATCTTATTGATGACAGCATCCTGCTCAGCCTCTGAAAGCGTGGGTTTCAAAAAAATGATACAATCGTAAATTTTCCTCATGAATCTAAATCTCCTTTCGGTTTAAAGGCTTATTATTAAGCCTTATTTCTCGCTATAATCACTTTTACGGACAGCAATATCCCGCCGTAAAAAACCATAACGAACCCATAAAATATCATATTACGAAGCTTTTGGCAAGTCTTTTTTAGGTTTTATTCCGGCGCGCATCCTATTTCTGCGTAAGGTTCGTGCCTGTTATGAACGATATTTCTTTATCCCCGGGCTTTTGCCAGAGAAGCCACATGCCGCCCGCGCCATATACTCCGGAAACAACCGATTCGTATTTAACATTTATTAAGTGCCTTCCTTTTGACAAAAATATCCGCGCGCCGTCAAACGAGTCCCCGGCGTCCGCCTGTCCCGATAAATACAGTATCCTTTTATTGTCAACATACAGGTAAGTCCCGCCTTTCGTGCGGACGCTGAAATAGTATTCCCCTGTAACAGGGGCGGTTAAACCGCCGGACCAGCTTGCCGACAGGATATCAAATCCCGGATTTTCAAAAGCGGTCAACATTATAAGAGGAACTTTTTGCCTTACGCACCCGCCTGTAAGATTGTGTCCGCTGAAATACTCGGCCCGTGCGCCGGAATCCGCGGTTTTTTTGTCAAAGATGACGAGATCCCCGCCGGGTATCGCGCAATAAATGAATAACGGCGCATTATTATATTTGTCCGTTTCATATTGCTCCGTAATGCCCGGATCAAGCTCTGTCAAATAATCGGCAAACGGCTTGTATTGCACCGGCAGTATCAGCATTGTGTTCCTATCGTCGTCATTTCCCACTTTAAAACATGACGCCAGGTCGAAAGTTCCGGTATCCTGCGACAGCCCGTCCGCAAAAATAAACGACGGGTGATATTTAAACCGCGGCGATACCACGACCTTCATGCCGGCCCGCGCCGCCTCTTTTGCCTTTTCACCGGCCAAATATTCCGTCGTCGAGAAATCCTCGTAACACCTCCAGTCACGGGCCTGCCTGATAAAATATGTGTAATAATTTTCACAGCACGCAAACACCAGCGCCATGGCCACAATGACCGCGCCCGCATAAAACGGCTTTTTTCCGTTTTTTAAAAACGAAAGGAATTTTCCGATAAAAACCAGTATAAAAAAAACAACGGAAGGTATGACAAGCGTTGTCCTCAGGCTCTGCGGGGCCCCTATCGTGAAAAATCCAACTGAAATAAATATAAAAAATGCGGATACAAATAAAAAATATACCGGGTTACGCATCCTTGAAAGGGCATATCCAAACCCGACAACGGCAAATGCCCCCATAAAAAAATCAAGTTCGGGCCAGTCCGGCAGGTTGTGCCTGTCGTTCGCATCCCCTTTATAATTGAACATTAACAGCGTCTCCCTCGCGTTATCAAGGATAACCTTCATTATCGCCCTGTTGTCCTCGATGCTTTGCCTTTTATCGGGCGACAGGATAATCCTGGATTCATCGCTGAAAACAGACACCTGGTTCTGCCTTTCAGTATATTTGTCGTAATTTTTTGTCATGTATATCCACAGCGGAAAAAAAACAAGAACGCATGCGACGGCTCCCGCAATCACCTTTTTTTTGTTATTTTCAAAAAAGTTTTTATTTGTGATCACGGCATAGGCCGTAAAAACAGCCAGCCATAAAGGTATCAGGCGGGTATTCTGGTAGGAATAAAGGGACGCCGCCGCCACCGCGCCGAGCAAAATAAAATCCACGGCTTTCTTTTCGTAATATACACGGACGGCAAAATAAAGGACAAAAACGGCCATTAATACGGCCTCGACGGAATTGAAGGCAACCCGGCTGAAATTAAAATGCCAGCGCATTATGGCCAGTATGAAAGCCCCTAAAATAGCGGGCGCCGGGCCGCCGATGTACCTTATCAAGAAATATATGGCAGGCACTGCAAGTATCCCCGTGATCGAAGACGCAACCCTCATCTGGACGGCGCCGGCCCCGAAATAATTGAAAATTGCCGCCATATAATAGACCGACATGTTGGTAACCGCGCTAAACCCGTTAAAGACCGCCGTGGATATCCCGTTATCATTGCTTATATAAATCGGAAGCGGCTTGCCGTTAAGAATGTCGATGGCCGAAATGCCCCCGAGCGCCTCATCATAATAACAACCGCCGGGAATTGTATTTATGCAATACAGGCGTAAAAACCCGGCTATCAGCAGGATAAAGGAAAATATCACCGCTTCGGTCCGCAGGGACATTTTGACGCTTAAAGGGAAAAAATCATTTTTTCCATCCGTGCTTGCACCGTTTGCCCTGTCGGCCATGATAAATAAGGTTATTGCAATAATATAGAACAGCGATCCGGCCGGGACATTTTTAAGATAAAAAATGAATATTTGCCCTGCTACGGCGCTAAGCAACGAAAAACAGGCCAGCCATCCGGGATCCAGCGGCCGAATTTTTCCTTTTTCTTTGTAATGCTTATGGTTTATTTTCATAATTTATATTTGATTCCCCGCCGTCGAACGGTCAAAACCCTCACGGCCATTATCCAACTTTTTCCCGCAGTTACTGCAGTAATTAGCCGAAGGCGGATTATTGTATCCACATTCGCAGGTAATAAGTCCCCCATTGATGGGCGCGGCATGTCTGCAAGCGTTGGAACCGCCGTCGAGCCTCTGCCTGTTGTATATGCCGGTTCCGGGGATTCCGGCATTCATATATGTTCCCCTTTTACCCGTTGTGAAAGACAGCCCCCTGATGCCGGCTGTCATGCTTACGCCGGATTTTGAGAGATTCAAACGCAGTCCGGGGAACAGTCTTATGCTTCTTCTGAACCGCCAGCTCATTGGTCACCTCGGGGCTATTTGTCCTGGATTTCTTTTATTAAGTCGTTTGCCTGCTTATATCCCAGTTTCTCTGCCGTATTTAAATCCTCAAGCGCGCCTTGTTTGTCCCCCGACTTGTTTTTGCTGTATCCGCGGACAAAATAAGCGAATGCATATCCCGGATCAAGCTCTATTGCCTTGCTGCAATCCTCGAGCGCTCCCTGTTCGTCGTTCATATCATTTCTGGCGGAACCACGGTTGCAGTATGCCTTTGCAAATTTCGGGTCTTTGTCTATAGCTTTGGTATACAGCTTTATGGCTTCTTTGTAGTCCTGGGGCAATCCGCTCTCCCCGTTAAAATACCATCCCCCCAGCAGGTAACATGCGTCTTTGTTGCCCTGGTCAGCCTGCTTTCTTACCTTTGAAACGTAAGAGTCCAGGTTATCGCCGCCTCCGTTGTCATCGTACCACTTCCAGTAATATATCTTTCCGGTGGGATTGGCAAAAAACATCTTCATGCGGTTGTAATCTACAGCCGGTTCGGTGATTCTTTCGCCGTCTTGCTCATACGAATAACCATCATCATGAAAATGAACGATATATGTCAAAATGCGCCCGCCCTTAGAATCGTCGGCTGTGCTGTCAGGCGGCCCCCAGCTTTTAATCAGGTTTGACTGGCTGTCTCCGAGCCATGTATCCAAAATGTCACTCTGGGAATTGGTAAGGGTGGCGCATCCCGCCAGATTTAAAATAAAGGCCAGAAGAGCAAGAGGAAAAATCACAAGCTTTCTCACGATAAATCTCCTTAATAGTGGTTGCTTTTTATAAATTTCCAATAACTTATCCCCTGCCAAGCAGTTCCCCTTTTAACAGCTATGACTTGATAGCCACTTGATTCCGGCTGTCATGCTTACGCCGGATTTTGAGAGATTCAAACGCAGTCCGGGGAACAATCTTATGCTTCTTCTGAACCGCCAGCTCATAGAGCACCTCGGTTTTTAGTTATCCTTTTGTCCAATGAATTATCACAAGTTTTATTTTTAGCAGGAGAATAATAATGTGGGTTTTAATACCTCCATATACCTTTCCTTTATTTAAATCTTCAACGGCTCCGGAATAATCTTTTAACCTTTCTTTAGCTATACCACGATTGAAATAGGCCACTGAACAGTCAGGATTCATTTCAATAGTTTTGTTAAAATCCTGAATTGCTCCCCCATAGTCGCCGAGATTACCTTTGGCAAGCCCACGGTTTAAATAAGCCCCTGTGTCTTTAGGGTCGAGTTCAATAGCCTTATTGAAGTCTTTAATCGCACTAGTATAATCACCAAGGTTGCATTTTGTAATTCCTCGGCCACAATAAGCGTATTCGTATTTAGGATTAAGTTCAATAGCTGTACTTAAGTCTTTAATTGCACCTGTATGGTAACCAAGTATGTCTTTTGCAACTCCACGACCGGCATAAGCCTGTATGTGTTTAGGATTGAGTTCAATAGCCATATTGAAATCTTTAATCGCACCGGTGTGGTCGCCCAGGTTTTGTTTTGCATTTCCACGGTTAAAATAAGCCATTGCGTCTTTAGGACTGAGTTCAATTACCGTATTAAAGTCTTTAATTACACCTGCATGGTCATCAAGCATGCCTTTTGCAATACCACGACCAGCATAGGCTTCTGCGTTTTTTGGGTCAAGGGATATTGCCTTGTCAAAGTCCTTGATTGCCTCATCATATTTCTTAGCGTCGAAGGCGGTTTTACCGTCTATTAAGTACTTATCCGCGTCGGATGGGTATATGAAGGCGGTAAGGCAGGTGCAAAGAAAAAGTAATGCTAAAAATTTTCGCATAAAGCCTCCCAAAACTTTATTAACTAAGATCAGCGCCTGCTATTTGTTTCTCACTGAGCCGTCTTATATGTTTCTATCCCTTGTTTTTCATTATCCGGCAGTAAATTTAAAAAATCAAGGCCGATTTCCTGCATGACTTTTTTTACCGGTACGAATGAGACGCCGTTCATAACTATCCCCTGTATTTATATTCTTTTTGATAAAGTGGATAAATGCAATATTGTATGCTAACATTATAATGTTTTGCTTTATAAATTTGATAAACCCGTATGAGGTCTTTAATGGAAATAAACCGCGATTTTTTGAATAAATTCAAGGATTTTCAGGTAAAAAAAGAGGTCAAACACAGCCGCAGGGAGCTCCCCGGCGAGGTGATATCGCGCGACAACATGAAGGTCCTCTCAACCGTAAATTGCCGCGAATTCAGGTCATTCACCCTTCCAGAGGAGGAATATTTCAGGAAGGAATACAATTCCACCCTGGAACTGCTTTACGGCGTCAGGGACAAGAAAGCCCTGAAGATCGCCGCGCTTGGCATCAACGACCTCAGCGGCGCCTCGAAACACAGGGCCTTCAGCAGTGAGGCCGTCCAGCTTTTGAAGGCGCTCGACAACGGCATGCGGGGTGCGAAGGACGTCCTCTCCACCCGCTTCACACAGTCGCACCGCCTTTTTTTCCTTCTGGCCTCTTATTTCAAACCCGAGGAGCTTCTCTTCGTGGACATAGAGACAAAATCCCTCTTCTTTGAGACTTCCATAATCGAGATCGGCGCCGGATATTTCGAGGGCAATAAGTTCACCGTAAAACAGTTCACGGCCCTTACCGATTCGTCGGAATACCTGGTGCTCGAGGAGTTCGCAAGGCTTCTGCCCGGCAAAAAAGCCTTTGTCACATTCAACGGCAGGACATTCGACATCCCCTTTATCGACGGCAGGATATCCTACTACGGCGGCCCAAAAACTCCCTGTGACATAACCGGCATGCACAATTTCGACCTGCTGCACTTTTCAAGGTGCTGTTACAGGCGGGAGTTCGACTCCTACAGCCTCAAGGCCATGGAGGCCCAGGTGCTGGGCAAGGAGCGCGAGGGCGACATTGACGGCGCGGAGGTCCAGGTATATTTCGAGAACTTCGTCAATACTCAGGACCCGCAATATATCGAGCCCATCATCTACCACAACCGCGAGGATATTTACGCCATGGTCGAGCTCATGGAGAGGCTTTTTGACAAATGGATAAAATAGAAAAACTCATCTCCTCGCTTAAGGACGAAAAATTCTACAAGGACCAGCTCCTGGGCGTAGTCAGGGTCCCGAAAACCCCGGCACATTTTTCCAGCGGCATGGAGTTTTCCCCCGCTATCGGAAAATACCTGAAATCGCGGGGAATATCAGGGCTCTATTCCCACCAGGCCATGGCCATCTCGCTTATAAGGGAGGGCAAGAACGTCATAATGACCACACCCACCGCGTCCGGGAAAACGCTGGGGTTCAATATCCCGGTCCTTGAAAGCATTGAAAAGGGAAGCGGGGCTAAGGCCCTTTACATATATCCTGCAAAGGCCCTTTCTAACGACCAGCTCAATGTTCTCAATGAAATGAAAAAAAGCTCGGGCATTGCCCTTGAATGCGGGATATATGACGGCGATACCGATGCCGATGTAAAAAAACAGTTGAGGAAAAACGCCGACATAATAATCACCAACCCGTATGAACTGCACCATGTCCTGCCCTATCACCCCAAATGGAAGGATTTTTACCGGAGCTTGAAATACATCGTGATAGACGAGGCCCACAGGTACAAGGGCATATTCGGCTCGAACATAGCTTTTCTGCTAAGGCGCATGAAACGCATATTAAAGCTCCACGGGGCCGCGCCGCAATTCATCGCCTCCACGGCGTCCATTGCCAACCCGGTGGAATTCATGGAAAAACTTACCGGCGAAAAGTTCGAGGCCGTGGACGACAACGGCGCGCCCTCGGGTGAAAAACACCTGGCCCTCTGGGACTCTTCCCTTTTTCCGGAAAGGTCGGTGAATACCCAGACAAAGGACATACTTTTATACTCCGCGAAAAAGGACTTCCAGACGCTGGCCTTCGTGGCCTCGCGCCGCCTCTCCGAGCTCATACGCAAATGGGCCAACCAGGAGGACCCTTCGGTGGAGATACTTTCATACCGGGCGGGATACTCGCCGGACATGAGGAGGGACATCGAGTCCAAATTAAAATCCGGCGCAATAAAAGGGGTTGTCTCAACCAACGCCCTCGAGCTCGGAATCGACATCGGCATGCTGGATGTCATCATTATATCGGGCTATCCCGGGACAATCTCCTCCTTCTGGCAGCAGGCCGGCCGCGCCGGAAGGAAAATGCAGGATTCGGCGGTCTTTTACCTCCCGCATGAGGACGCCCTGCAAAAATATATCCTCAAACACCCGGACATACTGCTCTCGCAAAAATTCGAGAGCGCGATAATATCGATCGACAACCCAAATATAATCGCCGGCCATGTGCTCTGCGCAATATCGGAGGCAATGGCCGAAGGCACGAAGATATTCGACGACATAGAAACCGGGCCGTTTGTGGAGACACTCATAGAACAGGGTGTGGTCACAAAAACCCCCCGAGGGCTCGTGTACGCCGGCTCAAAAAGGCCTCAGGACGTGGTGGGTCTCGACGATGTCGGCGGCGGCTCAGTCAAGATAAAGGTCGACGGCAGGATACTCGAGGAAATAACCGTCACGCGCGCATATGACGAGGCGCACAAGGGGGCGGTGCATCTTTTTAACGGCGAGACATACGTGATAAAGGAGCTCAACCTGGAGCAGGGATACGCGACGGCCTCAAAGGAAGATGTCGACCATTACACCGACACGATGAAGGACGAGGATGTAAAAATACTGAGGGTAAAAAAATCCAAACGTTACGGGAACTTTGACCTTAACTTCGGCGATGTTTCGGTCACCGAGACATACAAGGCCTTCAGGACGAAAAAATCCGGCAAGGTCATCTCAACCGACCCTCTGCTGCTGCCGCCGCTGACCTTCACCACGGAGGCTTTATGGGTAACGCTCGCCCCTTCAATAAACCGTGCCGTAAAAAAAGACCCGTGCCTTGATTTTGACGGAGCCATACACGCGGCCGAGCACGCGCTCATAGCGCTTTCGCCGCTCTGGGCCATGTGCGACAGAAACGACATCGGGGGAAGGTCATACCCGGTTTATGAGGACGGCAACTCGTATATATTCATTTATGACGGCTACAGCGGGGGCATCGGCATATCGGAAAAACTTTTCGACATATTCCCTTCGCTGGTTTCCAACACGCTCGCACTCGTCTCGGGCTGCGGGTGCGAGGACGGCTGCCCGGACTGCGTATATTCGCCAAAATGTGGGAACAACAACAACCCGATAGACAAGAAAGGGGCGATAGTTATACTTAAAGAGCTTGTTTAACTGTTTTACTTATTGGTTATTACTTTTAAATTTTGACTTTCTGATATGTCCCCATTATCTCCCCGTAACCCGCCACATGTCCCTTTATCGCAGCCGTTATCACTGACCAGTCCGTGGACAGCGGCTCCAGGTTAAGCATCGTGTCAATGGCGTAAACCCTGAAATAATACCTGTGGCTCCCTTTTTGGGGACACGGCCCTCCGTAACCGGTCTTCCGAAAATCGTTCACCCCCTGCTTTATGCCGCCTTCGGCCAAGGTATCGCCGGGGAAATCAGCCCTGAGACCCGTAAGAGACGGAGGTATATCATATGCTATCCAGTGGCAGAATATTGGTTTTTCCGGGGTCTTCACCGAGGCGTCGGCGTCCTCAAGTATCAGGACAAGGCTTACCGCGTCGCGGCCGACGTTCAAAAAATTCAGAGCCGGTGATCTGTCGGCGCCGTCGCAGGTATTTTCCGGGTTTAAGGGCGAACCGTCCGTAAAATCAGGGCTCGATACCGTGATCGTCCTGCGGAACTCTTCACTCGCGGGCGCGCCGTCTTCCCTTGGGATCGCCATCGCTCCCCTCCTATATCGTGTATTTTGCCACCGCTATGCCGGTGGCCAGCAGAAGCGAAAGGAAAAGATATATGAAGACCGCGTAGCGCACGTCGGAAAACATCTCTATCCTTATCTTGAGCCTTGCGTTGAGGACCTTGTCGAGAAATATGGGGATCACCGCCACGAACAGGGTCCCGAAAACCGCAAATACCGACCAGGTGACCAATATTTCCTCCTGGAGCCCGGGGGCCATAACCGGCATAAGGGGATAAATGACAAAAGCAAAAAGAAGGACAAGCGCCGCCGACACCAGCGGCAATATGAGGAAAAGGTACAGCCTTCTCAAGACTTTTTTGTTGGATTTTTTTGAATCCACGATGGACTCCGCGGATCCCGACCTTGTCAGCACCTTGTATTGCTTGAGAAATATATTCGTGGCCCAGACCTCGAACCTTATGAACGTCCCGGAAACTTCGCGCCAGATGTAAAAAGCGTATGTCACCACCCATACGGCAAGCCAGAAGTATTCCCTGTTCAAGACGGCGGAATGGACGAATATCACCGTGGCAATCGATACGCAAAAGGCCAACACTGTGTTGACCTGGGTCATATAGACAGAAAGCCTTTCGCAGAAACGGTAAAAAACATACTGGCTCATTATGTCTTCAAGTTCCTGTTTTTGTTTGGCAAGGGTTTTGACCAGCATTTCGTCCTGTCCGTAGATGGCGGCGTCCTCGGTATACCTGTCTATCCTTTCCGTTATCCTGTCGTAATATCCCCAGAACCCGTCCTTTAAATGGTCAAAAACCCCCATGATTATTTCATAGACCATGAGGAACATGAGCCACAAAAGGAAATAATATACAGCCAAACTTGACCCCCGCTATGATCTTATTTGCACGGCACGTCGTATAAAGCGCGCAGGTAACCGACTGCTTTGTCCCTCTCCTGCTTGGTAGATTTCTCCATGTAACACACCGCCACCGCGATGGTCCCTATGCCATGGCACCCTTTAGTCCAGCAGACCATGTTCTTCGAAGTCGTCGCGTGCGTCCGCACAAGGTCCGATTCCTGGACGTCAAGAAGGTAAAATCTCGCGTCGACTTTTATGTCCTTACAGAGGACTATATATACCCCGGGCTTTTCGAACATCTGCCTGGCCGACTGGTAAGGCCCCTCAAAATCATAGGTCCCGAATTTTATGCTCATCCAACCCCGCTTTCAAGGCGAAAAAACCCGCCTTACTTTACTTTTCCCCGCAAAAATATCGCCATCCTGGAATCAGTCGTTTTCATGTGGTTTACGAACCAGTCCGCCACTTTTTTACCCGCCTCGTAAACTTCCTTCGCATCAGCCTGCCCTTTGGAAAACCGCTCCCTGATTTCGGCCGTATCCGCCATTATCTTGTCATGGTCCTTCTTGTGGCCGGCGTATTCCGGATATTTATAAAGGGTCATGAACCCTTCCTCGGTCCTGAAATGCTCCTCCGAATATACCTCAAAATACTTTATGGCCTCCTGTATCTCTTCCTTGTCCTTTGAAGCGCCCACGGCGTCCGCTATGTCGTTCAATTTCCTCACCATTTTCCTGTGCTGGACGTCTATTTCCCCTATGCCCACGGACATATCCGGGGTCCATTCTATTAACATGATATTCTCCTTTTAACTATTCTTCTTTGAATTTTTTTATGAGCCTGTAACCCTTGAACGGCATATCCGAAACCTCCATGGACGATATCCGGTACCCGTTCTTTTCGTCGTCGTTCAAAGTTATCTTCTGGTAGGTTTCCCCGCCTTCGCTTACCGCGGTGTAAAATATCGTTATATCCCTTGAGCCGCCCTCGGCAAAATAGGAATCGGCGCGGGTCCCTTCGAATTTACCGTATTTTTTAAGGAACAATTCCGCGGTATTCACGAGCTTTTCCATGCCGAAATTGTCCCTGAAAAACTTATCCGTCATAAGGTATGCCTTGCCGTAATCGCGCTCCGAATACATCAGGCTTAGGAATTCATCGGCAGTTTCCCTCGCCTTTTCCGGGTTGTGATAATAAATTATCCCGCACGAACAGAACAAAAACAGCGCGGCCGCCGCCATCACGCGCGTCACTGGCCGGACCAAATGTCCCTCTTCATTTTATCCTTGTCCCTGCCGCCTATGATCCATATCTTACCCTGGTACTGCGCGGCGGCAAAGCCTTCCCTGCCTCCGAACGCCGCTTTGGCAGTGGTTGATACCCAGTAGTATCCGTTGATGCTCCACCATATGTCGGACTCGCATCCGCCGGTAGAGTTTTCCCCGCCTGTCACCCACATCCTGTCCTTGTAAACTACCGCCCCGAAATTTTCCCTTGGCGTGAATCCGGCGGTCGGGGTCACAAGTTTCCAATCAACTCCGTTTTCCGAGGACCATACGTCGTTTACGAGGGTATTATCCTGGAGTTTTCCACCCATGACCCACAATTTCCCGGAAAAATTCAGCGTCCTGTGGCCGGACCTGGGTTTAAAACCCTTGTCGGAATTTTCCTTTAATTTCACCCATGTCTTAGGGTCGCGGAGATTTAACGACCATACGTCGTTGAATGAATTTTTGGAGTCGGCTCCTCCGGTTATTATAAGAGCGTCTTTCCATACGGCGCTGCCGGCCGCCGCCCTCGGGCTGTAAGGCAGCGCGACGGGAACGGCCGTCAATGTGACGCCCCCGCTTAAGCACCAGGTGTCGTCATAATACGCGTTCCTGTTGCCGCCGCCGGTTATGAAGACCCGGTCATTGTAGCTTTCCGCATTAAAAAGTTCCCTGGCCTCGAACGCGGTTTTTGCCGTCAGGCTTACCCAGCTCTCGCAGTCCTGTGTGTACCATATATCGTTCACGCATCCGGTGACATCCCTGCCTGCGATGACAAAAAGGCGGCCATTGCTCTCGAGGGCCCCGAAATTTTCCCTCGGGGAAAAATCGCAGTATCTCTCGCCTATGGAAAAAGTCTTCATTTCAGGCGTGGGGCTCGGTGTCGGGTAAAGATCCGTCGGTGAAGTCGCCGAAGTTGGGGCGCCCGCCTTGCTGCATCCCAGGGCTGTAAATAATACCGCTGTAATGACAATAATGTATTTTTTCATTGTGGTTTATTATATATTGACCCGGATGATTTGTCAAAATGTATTGCGGATCATCGGAAGGGCTATTCGAACTTAAAACCCTGTTCTTTCATAAGGCTCACCGTTATATCCACCACTTCGGCGTCATAAAGCCTGCCTCTGTTCGCGGATATTTCCTCAAGGGCCTTGTCTATGCCGAATGCCGGCCGGTACGGCCTGGCGAATGTGATCGCCTCGACCACGTCGGCAACGCTGATTATCCTGGATTCGAGGTATATCCTCTCATCCTTGAGCCCGTAAGGGTAGCCCGAACCGTCAAGCCTCTCATGGTGCTGAAGTATTATGTCTGCGATGGGCCAGGGAAAATCTATGGTTTTCAGCACCTCATAACCCGCCTCGGGGTGCTGTTTTATTATCTCATATTCCTCTTTGGTAAGCGGACCCGCCTTGTTCAGGATGGAGCCGGACACGAATATCTTCCCGATGTCGTGGATAAGGGCGGAAATATACACGCAATTGATCTGCTCTCCCGGAAGCCCCATCTGCCCGGCAATGGCGCGCGCGAGCTGGGCCGTCCTGTGCTGGTGCCCCACGGTGTACAGGTCCTTTTTTTCCACAAGTTTTTCCATGGCGTTTATTATGCCGTCCATGACCTTTTTTACCGCGTTGAAGCTCTGGTTAAGGTCGTCTTCCATTTTTTTCTTTTTGGTGATGTCCCTGACTACGGCTATCAGGTATTGTTTGCCGGATATAACGTCCTTTTTCAGGCTTACCTCCACCCACTGTTCAACGCCTGCCACCCTGTCGGAGCATTCAAAAACATGCACGTCGTCATGCTTTAACTGCCCCCTGTTCTTCAACAACACATCCTCGATCGCCGTATCGTCTTTGGGGGAGATAAAAAGCCTCAGGCCCCGCTCTTTTAACATTTCAAAGGAACATCCTTTTATTTCATAAGCTTTCTTGTTGGCGTCGACTATGTCGCCGGTCTCGGGGTCCACTATTATTATCCCGTCGTTAACGGCGTTGAATATTGCGCGGTAATTTTCCTCGGTCTTTTTCAGCATGCCTTCCGTAAGCCTGCTCTTGCTGACATCATGCATTGTGTTAAGGACCGCGGCCGGCATGCTGTTCTCGCCCATGATTATGGAGCTGTTTATCTCCGCGGTAAAACGCGATCCGTCGGAGCGCAGCATCGTATATTCCATCCTGCTTAAAAACCCCTCTTTAATGACACGTTTTAAATTCAAGAGCGCCTTTTCCCTGCATTCCGGGGCTATAAAGACAATGGAACTTTTCCATTTCAGGAGTTTCGAGTCTTCGACGCCGAAAAGCGCGGCCGCGTGCTCCGACGCATATATGATGTTGCCGTCCAGGTCCGTGATCTCAATGGCGTCGCCAGTTGTTATGAGGAGTTTTTCATAGAATTCCATGGGATTTTTCAGGAAATCAATTGCCGACCTGGGTTCGGTCTTGCTTTTTATCCTGTTTTTGGGGGTCTTTTTTTTATTTTTTGACACTGTTTTTTTCATTTCACATTCCAGCAACCGCTTGATAACGGTTTTTTATAATTACTTTTCGCTTTTATTATAAAGAATTTTAACGGCAATGTAAAGTATTATGTTAATTACCCCGGTTTTATGCCTGTATTTGTGTCACTATCCTATGGTCACAAAGTTCCTTCCCTCATTTTTACTGTTATACATAAGGACATCGGCCCTTTTTACAATGGAAGTGGTTTCATCCCCGCGCTTTGCCATCGTCGCACCAATGGATATTGTAACGCTAAAGGAGCCTTTGCCGGAATTAATATGCGAATTCGCCACAAGCCCCCTTAATTTCTCCGCTATCGAATAGAGAATCTTGTTGTCCACATTTGCTATCGTGGCCACAAATTCCTCGCCCCCCCACCTGCCTACAAAATCCTCTTCCCTCAGATTATTCAGTATGGTCCTGGCAACTACTTTCAGCGTCCTGTCGCCTATGTCATGTCCGTATGTATCGTTAACCTGCTTGAACTTGTCTATGTCGATGAACAGCAGCCCGAATTCTCCGGCCCAGGCGTACCTTTCCATTTCCTCAAGCTTTGAGCCGACTTTTATTTCGCTGTAGCGCCTGTTGCCCACCCCGGTAAGTTCGTCTATAAAAGCCAGTTTTTCCAGTTTTTCTATCTTCTGGAAAGCGCTTACTTTAGCCGAATTGTCCGAGAACATTTCTATTGCGCCTATGACTTTGCCGGAAGGGTCCTTTACCGGCGAGATTCTTGTCACGACAGGCAGCCTGTACCCGTCCTTGTGTTTTAAAAAGACCTGCTCTTCCACCAGTTTTTCCCCTTTCATGGCTTTCACAGCCGGGCAATCATCGGATTTGCACAATGATTCCCCTTTTTCATCGGTATGCATAAGGATGTTGTTCCAGCAGTGGCTGCCTATGACTTCAGCGGCGGTGTATCCGGTCATTTTCTCGGCGGCGGTGTTCCAGTAGGTTATTTTCCTGTCCCGGCTGCAAAAATAAATACCCTCATACATGTTATCCATTATGTACTTAAAAAAATCATCGCTGTAAAATTGCTCTTTCTCTTTTTCCGCCATGGTCACCGGGCCTTTTTTTCATTATACAACATTACACGGAACCGTTCAATATTGGATGGGGCCGCCTGCTATCGAATCGGCGCAATACCGGCAGCCGTTGACCGCGCACCTGGTTATTTCCGGTTTTATCTGTATTATCCTGGCGGCAAGCACAAGCGCCTTCCTGGCATGAACGGCGCGCCACCGGCTTTCCCCGCATTTCAGGGTCTTTTCCATGGGTTTAAAATAAAGGTCAAACGCCGTGAATCCGTCCGAACAGCCGCCGCTCTCGCATTCCACCACGCCGCCGGCGGACAGCGCGCAGCGCCTGAACATGTTCCTGGAGGCCATCTGCTCCGCCAAGTGGAGCAGGGTAAGCTTGTTGAGGTCGACTCCGGCCAGCAGGGCATATCCTTCAAAAAGCGCCAGCTCCCTGAGCGGCGCAAAAACATCCATGGGCCGCTGTGAGGATATTATCTCGGAGGCGAACGGCCCCGCCGCCGTGAAAGAACACAACGGATGGTTCCCCCTGACGCGGCCCTTCCTTGATACCAGCGCGGCGGGTATGGCTCCCATATTAGCGTCTATTTCAACGGAATCCGAGGAATAAATTTTCCCGCTGCCGTATTTGCCCCAGGGAAATGAGCCGTAATCAATGCCGTTAAGCTCCGGCCTCATATCGGCCGGCGGCTCGGTCATATAGGCGTCAAATGAAAATGAGGGTGTAATGAGAGTGCAGCCGCTTTCAAGAAAGGCGTCTATAACAGTTTCAGCCCCGCCTTTGATCTCCCCGAAGGACCTCATCGAAGAGTGCATGCAGACGGCTTTGCCGGCAAGGCCTATGGATTTTATTGAATCAACGATCTCTTTTTTTTCAAGCGCCATGTTTTTCTTCCGTTTAAAGGCTGCGGCGGGAGAACGACTCTTCCCTTATACCGGCCCTTTTGATTATTTTTTCCTTTGAAAGCTCCCTGAAGGCGTCGAGCCCTATCCATCTTGCCGTCCTGTCGTTTGAAACCGAAAGTTCCTTTGCGAGGGCGAGCGCCTGTTTATGATATCTTGTCCCGCTCTTGCCTATGTTGCGCAGCGCCCAGTTAACGGCCTTTTTGACGAAATTCCTGGGGTCGCAGGCGTGTTTTTTTATCGCCGAAAGCATCCGCGCGACGTCCCTGTCGTTTATCCCCATCCTGAACCAGGCAAGCACCGCCATCATGGTAAACCCCGCGCGCCTGACAAATTCTTCGCTGCCGTCGGCCCACTCGAATGTTTTTTTTACCGCGAAAACGGTCCTGGAGAAAAGGTTGTCGCATACCTGGTCGCAGACATCCCATGAGCTGAAATCCCTTACCCAGGCATCCATCTGTTTTTCGGTCACCTTTTCCTTTTCATCCACCATCCCTGCCAGTATCCTCGCTTCGTGGATCTCCGTATCCCACAACTTAAGTGCGAGCGAGTGGTCGGGTTTGATCTGTTTTGCCAGAGCGCGCAGTTTTGGAATAGATACGCCCAGGGAACTCCCGGTATTAATGCCGAAACGGGCTAAGGAGGCTTTGATTTTTTTTGATCCCATCGATCTTAATTTTTTTATTATCCGGTCAAGTTCCATGTCGCACCGCGTCTTTTTATTTTAACGGGATCAATATGTGGAAAGAGGAGCCTTTATTCTGGCCTTCGGATTGCACGAATATTACTCCGCCGTGCGCGGTTATTATGTTCTTGGCTATGACGAGCCCCAGTCCGACTCCCTTGTGACTGTCCACCCTTTTCTGTCCGGGAGAGAAAAAAAGGTCGAATATCTTTTCTTTTTCCTCCGGCTTGATGCCGGCGCCGCTGTCGATCACGGATATAAGCGCGCATTCCTTCGAGGCTGCCATTTCCCTGGCATACGGCGGAGCCCCTTGGACATCGGGACCCGCCAGAGAGGCCGATATGGTTATGGTTGAATTCTCCGCGGAAAATTTGATGGAATTTATTATAAGGTTCATCAGGGCCTGGGAAAACCTGTGGGGATCGGCGCTGACGGATATCAGGCCGGCACCGCTCTCGGCTTTGACGGTAATGGATTTTTCCCTGGCAAGCCCCGACAGGTCGGCGACGTTCCTGTTTATGATGTCATTTATGGAGCATTCCTTTTTAAAAATGGTAAAGCTTCCGGATTCTATCTCGGATACGTCTATAAGGTCGTCCAGAAGCGAGAATATTTTTTGCGTGTTGTTCTTTACTATGTCGACAAAAGCCTCATCCCCTCCCGTGCCTGCAAAAGAGGCTGCGCTTTTTATTGCGGTTGCGGGTATGAGAAGTTCGTGGAAAACCATCAGTATGAAGTTATATTTGATGTTATCCAGCTCCTTGAGCTCGGCTTGTTTGAGTTCAAGCTGTCTGACGAGCCGAAAACGCTCGATGGCGTAGATTATGGCGCGCTTTAACAGATCCGCATCGGTGCGCCCTTTTAAAAGATAATCCTGCGCCCCTTCCTTGAGCGACTTGATGGCGGTCACCTCGTCGTCCATTCCAGTCAGGATGACTATGGGCACCTGCTTGGCCTTGTCGCGCACGCGGTTCAGTGTATAAATGCCGTTGGAGTCCCCCAGGCTCAGGTCGAGAAGGATGACGTCGGGGACCTCCTTGTCAATTTCTTTGAGCCCGTTCAGGAGGGAATCGGCGACGCTGAGGTAAAACGGCGAATCTCTCACCTCGGACAAAATCTCCCATATAAGGCGGACATCGCCCGGGTTGTCCTCGATAAGAAGGACTTTAATGTGATTCTTGCTCATATCCCCTCATTTTTTCTTGGATGTTTTGATGATGGTGAACCAAAAATCCTCGATGGACTGGATGGTGACCACGAACTTATCAAGGTCAATGGGTTTTGTTATGTAGCAATTGGCGTGATTTTTATAGGCGTTGGCGATATCATCGTCGGCGTTGGACGATGTCAAAACTATCACCGGGATCGACTTTAGAGATTCATCGCCTTTAATTTCCTTTAAAACCTCTATCCCGTCCTTCCTGGGAAGCTTAAGGTCCAGCAGTATGATGTCCGGGGTTGCCGCGCTTTTATGGCTGTCCCTCTTAAGGAGGTAATTGACGGCTTCCTCGCCATCCTTTACGACGTTTATGTTATAGTCCTTGCGGCCTTCTTTCAGTGTCTCAACTATAAGGCGTATGTCGCCGGGATTGTCCTCGACCAAAAGTATCTCGAGCTTGTCTGACGCGCCTGACAGCATTATTTTCTCCTTCAGTTATTATACATACAATATATAACAAAAAACCAAAAATATCAATTCAAAACCCCGTCATTCCGGCGGAAGTTTGACCACGCTCAGCCAAAAATTCTCTATGGACATGACTATCTTGATGAATTCATCGAGGCCGACCGGCTTTGTCACAAAACAATTTGCGTGCAGGTCGTACGACTTCATGACGTCTTTTTCCGAATCCGAGGTGGAAAGTATCACGACCGGTATGCGCCTTAAGTCCGGATCCATCCTGAGCTCCTCGAGCACCTCAAAACCGTTCTTGCGCGGAAGGTTCAGGTCAAGCAGGATAACGTCGGGTTTTACGGAATCCAGGTATTGCCCCTCCTTCTTGAGCATTGCCATGGCTTCCATGCCGTCCCTGGCGACGGTCAGGTTGTTGCTGACCTTGAAATCCTTGAAAGTTTCCTTGATGAGCCTGACATCGGCCGGGTTATCCTCAACAAGCAGTATTTCCACCTGGCTCGTTCCCGTTTTTATCCCGTTCATTTCGACCTCCCGTAAAAATTATTTTCTGCCGTCCGGCACCGAAAAATAGAAAGATGCCCCTTCGCCTTCCTTCGATTCCAGCCATATCGAGCCGCCGTGCGACTCCACGATTTTTTTGCATATTGCAAGGCCTATGCCGGTTCCGGGATATTCGCCCTTGCCGTGCAGGCGCTGGAAAATGATGAATATCTTTTCATAATACTGGCTGTTTATTCCTATCCCGTTGTCCGAGAATTTAAAGACCCATTCATTGGTTTTTCTTTGCGCGGATATCTCTATAACGGGCGCAACGCCTTTCCTGTAAAATTTCACCGAATTGCTCATCAGGTTCTGCACAAGCTGGACCATTTGAGTCTCGTCGGCCATTATCGCGGGAAGTCCGGAAAAGTTCACGGTTGTGCCGGTTTCACCCAATATCGTCTCCATATTTTTCATGGTTGTAATGACCACCCTGTCCATGGGGACAAGAACACGCTCTTTTGTTCTGGTTCCCACCCGGGAATACGCCAGCAGGTCCTTTATAAGATGCTGCATGCGCTCCGCCCCATCCACGGCGAAACCGATAAAATCATCCGCATCGCTTCCGAGCTTTCCCCCGTACCTTTTCTTTAAAAGCTGGACGTAGCTGGATACGACCCGTAGAGGCTCCTGCAGGTCGTGGGAGGCCACGTAAGCGAATTGTTCAAGCTCCGAGTTCGACCTTTTCAGGTCGTTTATGGTCTGGTTCAGCTTTTCCTCAACGGTCTTCAGCTCCGTAATATCCACCTGGGTGACAAAATCGGCCGGCCGGCCCTCATATTCGATGGACTTTACGTAAACATCTATCCATTTCATAGTGCCGTCCCCGCTTTTGATCCTGAACTGGTAATTTTTCTGCTGGTCCCCCGGAATGTTTTTCCTTTCCTGACCGCCTTTTATAAGCATCTGGGCGTCATCGGGCTCGACCTTCCCGAAAAAGTCGTCGTAACTCCAGGATTCGATCGTCTCCCTGCTATAGCCGTATATTCCGGCGAAAGCGTCGTTTAGATATTTTACCCTGCCGTCCTGCAGGATCGCGATCCCAAGCAGCGACTGCTCCGAAAGGGACCTGAATTTCTCACCGGATTCCCTTAGCTCGGTCTCATATTTTTTCCTGACGCTGATGTCCTTCATTACCCCCAGCATTTCATAGACTTTCCCGCCGTCGTCTGAGAGGAACACACCCTCGTCTTCCATATATATATATCCGCTTTTTTTTGTCCTGAACCTGTACTCTGCCCTGTATTTTCCGCGTTCCTGCTGGGCGGCCGCAAGCAATTCCATGGCCTGTTCCCTGTCGTCCGGATGTATCATATCCTCCCAGATATCTATGGAGACTTCCCTGTTAAATTCCTCTTCCGTATAGCCGGTTATTTCTTCGATGGCGCCGCTCCAGTGTATGATCCCGTTCCTTATTGTGTATTCATAGACAAGATGCCCGGTCTGGGATATGACGCTCTTATATTTCGTCTCGCTTTCATTTAAAGCCTCTTCCATTTTTCTTCGTTCGGTTATGTCCCTTATCGCGGATATCACGGCTTTCGGCCTGCCGAGAGTGTCTTTGAGCACGGAAGAATACATCTCTCCCGTGAACCTGGTCAAATCGCGCCTTAATGCCGTATATTCCTTCATTGCCGTCGGACCCGCGGAAAAATCAAAAAATTCCCCGAGTTTTTTTACTGCCGACCCCTCATCGACAAAATCCATGATGCTTTTTCCTGTCAGCCTGAAATTTGCGCCGTAGCCGTGCATCGACGCCATCCTGTCGGACGCAAAATTTATCCTGCCTTCCAGATCCGACATTATTACGGCATCCGGCGAGGTAGCCACAAGCGTCCTGTATAGTTCCTCGGATTCCCTGAGGGCCTTTTCGTTGGCCAGCCTCTCGGTTATATCCCTTAATACGGAAAATATCAACTGCTTGCCTCCGGCTTCGAATATCTTCAGCCGGAGTTCACACGTAATTATACGCCCTTTTCCCGTCGTTATCTCTATTATGTCGCTCCCCGTGTCACCCGGCTTTAACGTGGATACCGCCGATCTTATCCTGTCAAGATACGGCTGGCCTATAAAATCGGAAACCTTTTTTTTGGCAAGCTCCCGGCGCGGCGAGTCAAAGGTCCTGCATGCCATTTCATTGAAATCCAGCAGGTAAACCATGGGGATCGGCTGATTTTCCAGCACAAGTTCCATTATTATTATGGCGTCATTGTTGTTATTGAAGAGTTCCCTGTAAAATTTCTCGCTCTCCTCTATTTTTTGCTCGGCAAGTATCCTGGCTTCGTTTTGTAGCTTAAGTTCGTGCTCTGCGCGCCTGTGTTCTATGACATCCGAGACTATATACGCGGCCTCCTGCACAATTGACCTTTTTTCGTCGCCCCAGCCCGTTATATCCTCTTCACCGCCAACGCAGATCAATATGCCTTCACGAACTCCGTTTATGTGGCACAGTGTGGCCAGCGACGGATGGCTTCCCATGCGGCTTATCAGATATTTCACGATCGGCCTTAATATCCCGCGCATGGCGGGCGGCGTCATTGCGTATACCGTGTTTTCGTCGAGCAACGTTTGCCCCTCGAGCTTCATGGCCTCAAAAAGAGCGCGCGAGGTCCTCATGCCTTTCACCGAGCCTCTCGCCGACAATGACTTCCATTCATTAAGGGCAATGACTTCTTTTTCCTTTATGGCGCTGTACACAACCCTGGAGCAGCCCAACGCCGGGCCGAGCCTGTCTACCAGCCCCTGGACGAGGTTGGTCTCCGTTATATTTTTTTCCGCGGCAAGTTTCCATATCTGGGCGCGCAGTTCCTTGTATCTTGACTGCTCTTTTAACTGCCTCTCGGAGTTCCTGCTCCGGGTAATGTCCTGCAACACGGTTATGGTCTTTATGAATTTTCCCGACGAATCCCTCACCGCCGACGAGCTTATCATGACGTCTATTATATCCCCGTTTTTCCTTATCATCTTGTATTCCCCGCCGTAGGAATAGCCGTTGCCTATTATGTCGCCCAGTTTATCCATGGCGTTCTTGAAGGAATCGGGTTCCATTACGCTTTTAAATGTTTTTCCCAGCATTTCTTTCCTGTTTATGCCCAGAAGCTCGGCCGAAGCCCTGTTGTAATCCATTACCCTTCCCTTCGAGTCGACCGAAGCGATGGCCGATGATGCCGTGTCAAGCGTCACCGAATATTTTTCTTCGCTTTCCTTCAGTAATTTTGCGGTTCTTGCCGATTTCGTCATGTCGTTCCCGATAAAAAATGTCGCCGCAACACTCCCGTCCGCGCCGTATATAAAATGCGATTCCCACGAGATCACGCGCGGGCCTCTTTTTTTTACCGGATATTCCGAAGTTTTCATGGAAAACGGTTTTTTCCCGGCCAGGACCGACAACAAATATTCTTTTTTCCAGCCCCCGTTCCCCGCGGGCAGAAGCCTTCCAAATTCATATGTGCCCTTCAGGGCCCTTATGCTTTTCCCGGCCAGGACGGCGGCCCTGATATTGGCATATTCGATCCTTCCCGATGCGGAAAGTATTATTACCGGATTGTTTGAATGTTCGAACAGGCCGGCAAAGGTTCCGTAAGAAATTGCGGTCCCTTTCCCGTTAATGTCGGGCTTTGGCTTGTTTATTTTTTTATTGCCTGTACGGCCTGTTCCCAAGAAGCAGCTCCTGAAGGAATGTTATTTTCAATTCAAGCCGGCGCGAGCTAAATTTAAAACTTTTTACCAGTTCCCGGCGGCTCCGCCGCCGAAATCCCCCGGTTTTTGTCCTGACCTGTCCCCCGCCCGCTGTTTTTCCATGATATCCGTGGAAACCGGCGCCTTTACGGCCAGCCTGATGAAATAGAACGCGGCGGCCGCGAGCGCTAAAATGCCCAAAAGCAGCGGCAGGGATTTTGTCATCCTGCCGGAAAATGAAGCCCTTTCCTGCATGAGGGTCGAAAGCGCCCTTGCGCCCTCATAAATGCCCCTGCCGTAATCGCCGTCCTTAAATTCCGGCAGCATGTGCTTTTTAACGACCTCTTTCATAACCTGATCATACATTGCCTTGTCCTCGTTGCCGAGTTCTATGGCGACGTTCCTGTCCTTTATTGATATCAGGATCACCATTCCCCTGCCGGTCTTTTCGCCGATATGCCAGCCGCCATAAATGGAGGCTGCCATGGCTTCCACGTCCGATCCGGGGGCGACGTCCGCCGTGGAGCTTACCGTGACAAAACAGACGTGCTCGTTGTATGAAGCCAGTATTTTCGCCAGGGTATCGCCAACGGAGGCCCTGTCGGTAGCCGCGATCACACCGGCGTAGTCGTCCACAAAATCGTCCGTCTTCGGCAGGTCGATGGCCGCCGCGCGCGCGAACACGCAGGCAAATGACAACGCCGCGGCAATTGCAAAGGCCCTGGGTTTATTCCTCAAATGTGACCGCATCCGGATTTTCCTTCAGGTCTATTTTTTCATCGGGAAAGAATTGCGCCAGTTTCTCGGCCACGATCCCGATGCCGCCGTTCAATCCTATGGCGAATTGCCGGCTGGAAAACTTTTCCACCACGGCTTTTTTTACGGTCTCCCAAAAATCCTGGCTTACTTTTTCGTTTATCCCGTCGTCGCCTATGACGGCGAATTTCCTGTCAAAAACTGAAATATAGAATAAAACCCCGTTCTTGTCCCTGTTTTCCCTCATGCCGAGCCTCAAAAAAGCCTGCTTTGCGGCGGCAAGCGGGTTTCTGCCGGCTTTTTTTTCGACCCTTACCCTTATCTCGCCCGTGGTCCGGTAAGTGACGTTCAAAAGCGTGCTCATCAGGTCGGCTTTTTCCTCTTCTGTAAAAAACATGCTGATATCAGCCATTATCCACCTTAAGTTCCATAATTTACCACGATTATATCACGTAATGGGCGCTGTGTCCACAGGCCCGATCAATACCCTGATTTCTTTCCTGTCATCCCGGTAAGTTTTATTTTCAGCAGGACCACCCGCTCCAGGGACGATTCCCTGAATACGGCGAAATCTTTTGACGTCAAATGTTTCATTATTATCCTCAAACCTTTTATCTTTTCGCCGCGTTTTGTGACAATTACGGCCCTGCCGGCGGCCACCACGCTTTTGTACCGGAATCCGAATGCGCACGGCTCCTGAGCGGCCTTCAAATCATGTCCGCAATCAACTTCCACGCACACTTTCGGGTTTTTTCTTATTATATCCAGTTTCCTTCCTTCGGCGGCGCAGTGGATGTAGATCGTCCCGTTTTTGTAGCCGTAATTGAACGCAAGCACATATGGGGCGTCGTTGTCCGCAAAGCCCACGTGGCACACCATGCACGACTTCAATATACCCTCTATTTCTTTTTTGCCCTTTATGGCCTTATCCTCGCGCCTCATATGTTCCCCCGTGTTTCCTCATCCAGCCTTATAAAGAAATTTTTCATAAATTCATCCCTTTTTACCGCAAGTCTTTTTCCCTCGCCCGTCAGCATCCGCATCTTTATGTGCCTTAACTTCACCATATATTCCCTGTAAGCGGTGTCTTCGCGCGTATAGGGTTTTGTCCCGGAAATTTTTATGCCTTTGTTGTGCAACTTTGCGCCGATCTCGCCGGCGAAAAGGAACGCCCTTCCTATTCCCACGGCTCCTATGGAGTCAAGCTTGTCCGCGTCAAAGAGAACTTTCGCCTCTTTTGTGGCCGCTCTTTTTGTCCCCCTGAACCTGTGGGTTCCTATGCAATGGCATATCTGCGCCGCATCGGAATCTCCCACCCCCAGGGACTTCAATATGCCAAAGGCGGTTTTCGCCCCTTCGGCCGCGTGGTCAAGTTTCCCGCCGGAGGCGTCCTCAAGAGAACGCGCTATGTCGTGCAGCAGTGCGGCGGCGCGCACGATGAATAACCGAGCCTTTTCTTTTTTTGCTATATGGACCGCGAGCTTATATACCCTTTGCGTGTGCTCCCAGTCATGCGAACCCCTGGACGACCCGTGTATCGCCTCGGCCGCTTCCTTTATTTTCCCGATCTTTCCCACAGTATACCTCCGTAACAAAACCCGGCCTTTTAAAGCGTCCACTCCACCAGATACTCGGTGGCCGGGTGGCTTTTGGCGATTGATTTCGGTATCTCTATCTTCACACTCTTGCATCCGCATATCCCGAGGGCGCATTCCATCCAGCCGGCTATCCTCTGTTCAATGACGTCGCTGTATTCCTCGAACTGGTTTATATAGACCCTGAACTTGTTCTTGTCGGCCTCTTCGCCCCGCATCACGCACGGCCTGTAATATGTCGGCAATATGGCTCCGGCCTTGCCCAGGATAAAATGCGGGGAACCCACCTTCACAAAAAGCCTGTAGATCCCCTTTAACCCGTGGTCCGCGCTGTGTTTTCCGATGTCGCGGTAGGCTTGAATGTCTCCGCCGTAAAACATCTCGGATATCTTCCGGCACGGTTCCACAAGGATCAGCCTAAGGTCATACCATAGATTGGTAAGCACGGCGCCTCCGTAAACCTGCTGCGCCTCGGGCTTCAACGATGCAACCCATTTTTTCAGCCCGTCTTCGCCGAACTTTGTCCTGACAAATTCCCTCGTCGCCATGATTGCTGTTCCCTTGACTTCCATAAAGTCCCCCCTGTTATTTTTTCCCATCCAGGCCGAAAAGCATTGTTTCATCGTCAAACAAAAGTTGTCTTTCCCGCATTTATCGTGCGATATACCTTGAATCCATCGCCTATTATCGCCATGTCGGCCATGTATCCCTTTTTCAGCCTGCCCCGGTCCTTTAACCCGAGAATCGAAGCCGGCGTTGACGTTGCCATAGTTAAAATATCCCCGAAAGGAGCCGCTCCCCAGTCAAGGAGGTTCTTCATCATCTTATTCATCGGCGTTGCGCTCCCCGCAAGCGTCCTATCTTCAAGATAAGCGGCGCCCCGGCGCTCCGATATTTTTACGCTGCCGAAGTTCATGCTTTTACCTTTATATCCCAGAAGCGGGGTCGAATCGGTGATAATAGCCAGCCTCCCGGCTCCCATGGCCTTCACCGCAAGCCTTACAGCGGCGGGATGCACATGCGCCCCGTCGCATATCAGTTCGGCCGTAGCCCCTGAATCCACGGCCGCCAAAAAAGGCCCCGGTTCCCTGTGATGCATGGGGCTCATGGCGTTGAAGAGATGGGTGTAATGACGGCTCCCGGCTGCCGCGGCTTCCATGCACCGTGAGTAAAGCGCGTCGGTATGGCCGATGGCCGCGGTTATGCCCCTGCTTTTCAGCTCCCGGGAAAGCAGGCTCCCGGTATCAAGCTCCGGCGCGACAGTCATGGCCTTCATGGAAGGGGCCTCGTCGATTATTTTTTTCAGCAGGGCAAGCGCTCCGGCAGGGCGGCCTTTTATATATCGCCCGCCTATCATTCCCCTCTTTTTTATGTTTATGAACGGCCCCTCGTAATATGTCCCGAGAACGACGGCCCCGTCGAATTTTCCCGCGCAGGAAGCAAGGACTTTTTCCAGCGTAGCTTCTTTTCCCGTGTAAAAAACCGCAAGAAGCACGGACGTCACGCCGAATGCCGTGTAAGCCCTCGATAATTTCCCGATATCCGGGAGTGTCCTAATGTCCATGGAATAAATCCCGGCCGCACCGTGGGTATGCATGTCTATGAACCCCGGGCACAATATTTTTCCATGCGCGTTTATTATATCCGTTTTTCCCGCCGGTTTTTTTCCGTGTTTCAGTAGCGTTACGGCCTTTATCCTGCCCCCTGTGGTGAGTACGCAGTTGCCGCGGATAAATCTTTCGCCGTCGAATATCCTTGCGTTTATTACAGCAAGGGCGCGTCCCGCAGGATTTTCAATCACGCAACCGAGACCAGCTCGATCTCAAAAATCAGGTCTTTTCCGGCCAGCGGGTGGTTCCCGTCTATGGTGACATGCGTCGCGTCCACTTCGGTAATGACGGCAAACGCGGCGTTTCCGTCGGGATCCATCATCTGAAGCTGGAGCCCTGCCACGGGTTTCATGTCCTGCGGAAGTTCCGTCCTTTCAACGCGTATTATCGCGGCCGCCTCGACCTCTCCGTAAGCGTCTTTTGCCGCCACTTTTACGGTCTTTTTTTCTCCTGGGGACAGCCCGAGCACCGCCTCCTCAAAAGCGGGTATCAGGTTCCTTTCCCCGAGCTTGAATTCAAGCGGGTCCTTGCCGGTGGATTCGTCAAATACCGTCCCGTCATCCAGCGTTCCCCTGTAATGTACCTTTACCATGTCTCCGTTCTTCGCCTTGGCCATTTGCCCTCCTTTTAGTGGTTTTTCCAGCCCGTAATAGAAGTTATCTGGCTTATGAATTCATCGGCAATCCTTAGCGCCCCTTTTTCATTGGGGTGCCAGTCGCATCCAAGTTCCTCTTCGGAAAGCCCCCCGAGATCCACGCGTTTCACCCTGGGATCCGCCGCCTTTTCCATTATCTCGGCAAAATAGGAATTAAATGGCGGCTGCTGCGCCGGGCCGCTGCAGCACAATATCCACGCGTCCGGGTAATTAGCCCTTACTTTTTTTATAAGGTCCAGGTAGGCTTTTATGAATACTTCCCCGTCCGGGACGGGTTGCGCCGAAAAATCGTTCGTTCCAAGGTTTATGACCGCAATGTCCGGCACCCATGACTTGAAATCCCATTTCATGTTCCCGTCGTTCTGAAGGGTCCTGTCGTAATAAAACGGCATCGGCTCTTTTGATTTTTTTTCTTTTTCTCCCCAGTTCTTCACGAGTCCCCTGCCCGATATGGCCACAACGTGGTATTCCGCGTTGAACGCCCTTGCGGCTATCGACGTGTATGATTTCCAGTTGTTCTTGAATTCCCTCTCGGTAGGGCACGATGTCCCGATGCCCTCAACGCCGAAACCCACAGTTATGGAATCCCCTATGAACTCGATCTTTCTTTTGGGCCTTACCGGCGGCGGTAGGAGCTTCCCGGATTTGTCCAGTAGCAGCCCCTTAAAAACCGCAACGCCCTGGTAACCCTCGCCCCTGCGGGATATGGTCAAAAGGTGCGCGCCGGAAGAAAGGTTCTCCGCGGTCCTGTACTCTTCCACTCCCGGCCTTGTGACTATTATTGCCTCGGGTTTGCCGTCGATGAAAACATTGTAGTCATTGTTACCGTCCTTTATTATCGCGCCTATCCACGGCCCCTCGAAATTTGCCTGTATGATTATGCCGGGCCAGTCGAAACGCGGGGCCTTCGGGTCCCCGAAATCAATCCTGCCGGTGTAAAGTATGGAGGGGTCGTCGGCCGGGACGGCGTCGGCTTCCTTTTTTACCGCCAGCATGGCGCATCCGGCTATTATCAGCGAAAAAATTATTATGCATGCGGAAATTATCAGTATCCTTGCCATTTTCACCCCCTGCTTTCCTTCTTTTTAAAAAGAGCTTTCCTTGCCGCCGGGCAATATGTAGAGATATGGTCCCATTCTTTCCTTGAGCTCAATACCCTGTCCCACCACGGGAACGTTGCGCACTGCGCCGGGCGCGCGGGGTAAATTATGCATCTTCCGTCTACCAGAAAACAGCATCCTTCCGGGTCAAGCTTTATCACCGTGCCCAGCAGGAAAAAATGATCCGTGAATTTCTTCCTGAACTCGGGCAGGGAAATGGCCAGGTAATCCGCTATTTTCTTGTCTTCTCCGCCCTTCAAATAAACAAAACCGTCGACCCTGCAGCATTCGCCGCATTTTTCGCAGGCGAATGTTATGTCCTCTTTTTTTAATTTCATTTCCCCGTTTTTCCCGCGGCTTACTGCGCCGCCAGCCAGTCTTTGGCAGTTTCTATCCTGTCGAACATGATTATGTTGCCGCGCCCGGAAAATCTTATGGCCGCGCTGTAAGCCAGTTTTTTCAGCCCGGTAACGCCGACTATCGCCGTGAACTTCACATACGGCCTGTCATGCGCCGCAAGCTCCTTTACCGCGTCGGCGAGCGACTGTTCGAACGGCGAATACCGGACGTCGACCAGGACGTAGACGGATTTTTCCGGGAATTTCCCGACTGTCTTTTTCGCGGCGTCCACCGCGGAAAGCATTTCCTCCGGTTTCGAATATGCAAAATCCATGAGCAGTATCTTCCTGCCCTTATGTTCTATGATCTTCACTTCAGCCATGGCTTTGCTCCGTTCAATATTTTGTGTTTAAAGTTTCATCCTGTTAAAGGCCCACGTTCCCGTTAGCACGAGCACAATGTCAAAACCCGCTATTATCATAAGGTTCGGCAGATAACCCGCGGCTGAGGTTCCCAGTATAGCGCTTCGCAGCCCGTCCACCGCATAGGAGGCCGGGTCCAGCCTGGTAAGTATATTAAGCCACAGCGGCAGGTTGTTGAGCGGGTAGAGCGCCCCGGAAAGCAGGAACAGCGGATAAACCACGACACTCGATATGATTCCGTAGGATTCCGGGCTCTCCATAAACGATCCCATTATCAGCCCCATGCTCACCAGCCCTACGGCAAGACAAAATAGCATTATTATCGTCAGAATCACGCTGACCGGAGTGAAAGGTATCCTTATGATAATGCCGGCGATAAGCAGGATCATGGCCTGCAGAAGGGCGTCGGTCATGCACCCGGCCACCTTGCCGAAAAATATCACGGTCCTGGAAAGCGGCGCAATGAGCACCTCTTTTAAAAAATCGATCTTTTTGTCCCAGACTATATAAGCGCCGTTAAAAAGCGAACTGAAAATCACCATCATCACTAGAAATCCCGGGAATATGAAGAGGTGATAGTCGCTTCCCACGGCGGCCACGCGCCCCATACCGCCCCCGAATATGAAATACCACATCAGCGGCATCAAAAGGGATGATACGACCCTGGTACGCTCCCTTGTGAAGACCTTGAATTCCCTGTACCAGATGGCGTACATGCCTTTTATGTTCTTTATTATTGTCTTCATTTGGTTTTGGCCCTGGATATCGCCCTCAAGCGGTCCATTGACGAGCCTTCCTCCTCCCTGATCTCCCTTCCGGTAAAATGGAGGAAAACATCGTTGAGGTCCGGCGAATGCGCCTGCACAAACTCGACCACCCCGGCCACCTTTAAAAGCTCCTGGAGGTGCTTGCCCGATTCCTCGATGGAAAGCTGTAGATACGCGCCCTGCTCCTGGACGGCTTTTACGAAAGGCAGCGCCCTTATGGCCTCGATCTCGAGCTTCGATCCTTTTAACAGGACGATGTCGCCGCCGAGCCCGCGCTTTAAGCTATCCGGTGAATCAAGCGCCACCACTTTTCCCTCGTCTATTATCGCCACCCTGTCGCAAAGCTTGTCCGCCTCTTCCATATAATGAGTCGTCAATATTATGGTCATCCCGGTCTCTTTTGCCAGCGATTTTATGTATTCCCATATGTGCTCCCTGGTCTGCGGGTCGAGGCCTATCGTCGGCTCGTCAAGGAAGAATATCTTCGGTTCGTGCAGAAGGCCCCTGGCTATCTCCATGCGCCTGCGCATGCCGCCGGAAAAAGTCTTTACGAGGTCGTCCTTCCTTTTCTGGAGGTCGACTAGCCCCAGCACTTTTTCTATCTTTTTATTTATATCTTTCACCGGGATGTTGTATAAAAGGGCGTGAAGCTTTAAATTCTCATAGGCAGTGAGTATCTCGTCGGAACTCGGGTCCTGGAAAACCATGCCGATGGACGCGCGCACTTTTGACGGCTCCTTCAGGACGTCAAAGCCGTTTATGTAAGCGGAACCGGACGTGGGTTTCAGCAGGGTCGATAGCATCATAAGGGTGGTGGTCTTACCCGCGCCGTTCGGCCCCAGGAGGCCGAATATCTCCCCTTTTTTTACGGAAAGGCCGAGCGAGTCGACCGCAGTAATTTCTTCATACTTTTTCGTAAGGTTTACTGTTTCTATTGTGTTCATGCGCCTTCCTTTTTATGCTCAATATGTCCGATTAACAATGTTATCAAAGCGGGGCTTCGTTGTCAATCACGCATGGGCGTCCAACGCCCTATTTGACAAATCCAAAAAGTGTTATATAATGATTTCAGCTTTTTAAGGAGGTTTGGATGAACAGACGCACCGGTATTATTTTTACAGCCGTTTTATCATGGCTCTTATGTTCCGGAATTTACGCCGCGGAAAAGCCCTTATACGCCGGCATCCTGACCAGGATACACAACGAGTGGCAGAATACCGATTATGTGAAGGCTTACGTCCTTTTCCAGAAGCAGGGCCGTGAATGGGTCTCTCTTCCCCATGATTCAAAGGACCCGGGGAAACTCGCAAAACTCAACGAGGAATATCCCGCCTCCATAAGGTGGAACATACTTTACCACGGCGCAAGAATAGGGTCGCTTACCGGCATCAAGCCCGGGAAAATACGTTTTTATTCCGAGCTCGGCTCGCAGGTCGTCTCCTCGGACCTGACCAGGATCCCCTTTAAGACCGACGACGTCGACGATTATTATTCATGGCAGGGCCCTTTCACGGCAAGGCCGCTGGTCCTTGTTTCAAAGCAGAATTTTGACGACCCTGAAGGGTGGCGCGCCTCGGACCTGAGCGCGGGCGAACTTCAGAAGAGCCGCGACCTTTACCACAAGCTTGTCCCCTTGATACCCGATTGCGACGAAGAAAGCGGTGATGTCATAAGCAACAATTCCTACCCCGCCGGGGATATACAGCCGATAAAATCCTACCGTTCCAGGGAAAACGAGGTCATTGCCGGCCTTTCAATAGACGATTCCGACAGCGACTGCGAAGTGACCCCCGATGAATACCTTAACCACTGGTTCCTCATGGAAAACGGCAGGATAAAATACCTCGGCCTCGGCATGGTGCCCATAGACGCCGAGGACCTTGACGGGGACGGCCGCAGCGAATGGCTTTTCGCCTCGGGCGGCGAAGGGGTCGACAGCTACATCCTTTTTTACGACGACTTCAAAAAACACGCCAGGTTCGACATCTTTTATAATTGACGCCCTTCCTTAAACCCTTCATGGAACATTCCGGGCTCTTCCGCCGTCTAATTGCTGTACATGAAACCAAAACGAAGGAGGTAGAGCAAATGAAGAAGATCATGGCAATCATTTTTCTCGCGCTCTTTTCAGCGACGGTAGCGTTCGGTTCTGTCGCGGCCGCAGCCACACCGGTTCCGGCAAAATCATGCAAAAAGATGCACAAACACTGCGGGCACAAGAAAGCTCCCGTTGCAAAAGCGACCCCGACAAAGTAATTTTTCCGAAGCCGAAAAAAGAGCATAATCAATTAACTAACGCCGGAACGCCCAAAAGACGTTCCGGCGTTAATTATTTTTCCGTCGCCGATTAGCCGATTCCATTTATCAAACCCTTGAAAATCTTTTATATCAGGAATTTTTCTGTGTCCCTATGCCCCGCCGTTAACATTGGATGATTCAAGGGAAACGGCGGGCAATTTTTCCGGAACGTGTATAACCTCAAAAGCTAAAGCCTGTAATGAAAAAGCCCTTCAGCTTGATAGCTGAAGGGCTCTCTCGTAACCAATGGCGGACAAAACGAGGCAATTTACAGGCTGTGATTTCAATCCTGATTTCATGGCTACATACTCCAGAACCGCACTACTTATATGCAAATTTAAATCAAATTGTGGCGTGTTCTTAAATTAGTCCAAATCATGCATTTTACATTATTAATTTATCTGGACAACAACCGTTGGTGTTGGAACTGGCAATGCAGTTACGCTTGTAATTGTACAGTTTGTATAACTCGTACTTATGGCATTTACTACTGCCGTCTGATCAACCGCTGGAACCCTTATTTCTATCGTACATTGTGTGGCTTTTTTAGGATCTGAATTATTATAGTTTATTACCTCTGAAAAACACATTTTAGCAAAATTATTATCTACCGCCGGTGATATGGTTCCATTTGTGTTATTAACATTGACAGTAATATACATTATCACATCGCTTGATGATGGCTGGTCTGCGGATGTAAGAGCAAAACCACAAATAAATAGATAAAGGCACAGCATTCCAAA
>CAYUDX010000006.1:102229-125878 GCA_964443355.1 uncultured Spirochaetia bacterium | reverse complement strand
CCATCATGTCATAAAACCTGACTAAACTCTATCCTTCGCTGACTTTGAACACTCGACTATTAACTATGTTTCTTTTAATAAATCATGATAATATGCTGTAAGCTGATTTATTAACGGTGAAACACAAAATGTTTCTCCTGTATAAACTAAACTATAAGGATAAGGTATGAAAAAAATAGCGGTCGAGGTAAGGGACGTATTCAAGACATACAAATCCGGTTTTTTTAAGCCGCGCTATACTAATGCCATCCAGGGGATAGATCTTGCCATACATGAAGGCGAGCTATTCGGCGTACTGGGGCCCAACGGAGCGGGTAAAAGCACTTTGCTTAACATCATCATGGGACTTATCACCCCTGACAAAGGCTGCGTCCTCATATCCGGCGACAATACATGCGGAATGTTCCATCGCGAGTTACGCAATTCAATGAACATGAGCTCTGGCAACCCCAACTATCCATGGGCGCTGACTGTACGCGAGGCGCTGAACTTTTACGGCATGCTTTACGGACTGTGGGGGAAGAAGCTTGATGTCAAGGTTGACGGCCTCATAGAGCTCATGGAACTTAAAAAACACGCCAATACCAGGTTTGACGAGCTCTCTACGGGCACCAAGCAGAGGACCTCCATCGCAAAATCTCTTTTGAACGACCCGAAAATACTCCTGCTTGACGAGCCGACATCCGGCATGGACCCCAATATATCTGTAAAGATAAGGGCGCTGATCAAACGCCTGCACAGGGAGCTGAAGATTACGATACTGCTCACGACCCATATCATGAGGGAGGCAGAGGAGCTATGCGGAAGGATAGCGTTCATAAAGGATGGAAAAATAACGGCACTCGGGACAAAGGAAAAAATAGAGAAAATGACTAAATCAAGGAACATGGAGGAGGCTTTCATTGAGCTCGCAGCTGATTAGGATATACGCGTTCGCGTACAGGAACTACATATTCGCCATAAGGAACTTCTTCACGTTCGCGGAAATGCTCTTCTGGCCGGTCATAGGCATACTTTCCATAGGATTGATGGGGGGATTCCTGGGGCTGCAGGGCAATATGAGGCAGTTCCTGCTTACGGGGGCAATAATGGCCGGTGTGTTCCAGACATCGCAGCTGGACGTCGCATACGGTTTTTTATACGACGTTTGGTCCAAGAGCGTAAAACAGACCTTCATAGCGCCGGTCAAGAACATGGATTATATAGCGGGTTCGTGGCTTATAGGGACGGGGCGGGGAATAATAACGTTTTTCATGCTGGCCGGTCTTGCGGCGTTATTTTTTAAATTCAGCATGCCCCCGGGATTTGCGTTATGGGTTTCGTTGGCGGGAGTATACCTGACCGCCATGATAACGGGCATGATGACGATATTTTTCATCTTCATGTTCGGCCAGAGGATAGATATCATCGCCTGGATGACGTCGGCGCTGACGATGTTATTATGCGGGATATACTACCCGGTGACATATCTCCCGGAATTTTTCGCAAAGTTGGCGCAGTTCATACCGCTGACCTATTTTCTGGAATATTTCCGCACGGGCTACGGCTTTCATTTGAATTTCACCCACCCGCTGCTCAAAGGTTTCGGCCTTTCGGCCGCGTATATCGGGGCGCTGCTTTGGATGATCGAGATGGCATTTTCAAAGGCGAAAAAGTCCGGGATGCTGGTCAGGTTGTCGGAGTAATGCCACAGGGCAATCAAAAATTAATAATTATGAAATAACGGAGGAAATATCACCCATGAACAAGCCGAAGACAATCTATGAAAAAGAAAAGAAGCCAGGCGTTTGTTATGCGGTTGCGAAGAACGGCCTTGAGCTGCCCGTCATCGATATTACCACCCCGGCATTCATGGTAGATTCCGGCGAGGAACATATTCGCCTACTCGAAAGACAGATGTTAAAAGACAGTGAAAATTTCACCAAAATACCTCTGTTTATCAGGAAAATAATGATTCCATTGCTTTTCAGGGGATCGTTCCTCGGCCGGGGAATGATGGCCTCCGCGGGAACATATCTGAACGGGATAACCACATATTTAATGAAGCTCGGGGTTGAAAATCTTGGCAAAGGATACGCCACGGCAATGGACAGAAATATTGCGGACAGCCTTGGCAGTCTGTCGTTGCGCATGCGCCTGCGGGATATTGCGCATATGATGGCCGATGATGTCAAACCGGTCCTTTTAAAGAGGCCGGACGAGCAGCTTCACTTTATCAACATATCCGGCGGCCCGTCCATGGACACTTTAAATGCCGTAATACTTTTAAACAAAGAAACGCCCGGACTCATAAAAAATCGTGAAATAAAAATCCATATACTTGACATGGACGACACGGGGCCCGATTTTGCCGTAAATTCCCTGAAATCGCTTCAATTACAGGGCGCTCCGCTTCAGGGGTTAAAAATTGAAATAATTTTGAAGAAATATGACTGGTCGGATACGGCCGGTCTGGAAAGATATATGCGCGACAATATCCATGAAAGGACTGTGGCCGTTTTATCCTCCGAAGGCGGAATGTTCGATTATTGCCCGGACGAGACGCTATTTGAAAACATGAAGGCTATATATTCGGCTTCGCCCGATGACGCCATACTGGCCGGAACCCTGACGCCCAGGGACAAAATGGGCAGGTACTACAACAGTTTTGTAAATTCCACGGTCGAAAGGGATCCGGAAGAGTTTGGAAAAACAATATTGAAATCAGGATGGCGCATAGAAAAAAGTTTAGCGCAGCCTTTCAGTATTGTAATAGGTATGAAAAAACACCGGCTGCAATAAATAAGAAAGAAATTTCCGATTGATATGAATTTAAATTCGCAATTAATATCTAAGTGATTGATTTTCGCTGCGCGTTATGTTATATTAATCCCATGGGGCATACAAATTTTTGGCCCTGGGGGTTAATATGGGTAAGGCAATAATAACGACAGATGGCGAAGTGCTGACGGCGGATTGTTTCCTGAATTTTGACGGGGAAAATGAATATCTGGCCGCGGTTGACGGGGATATTTATATAAGGAAAGCTTCGGATAAATATGAACTGCTGAAAAAAAAAGAAGACAGGGAAAAGGACAATTCACAGTAATTTATTTTTATGGTAAATGCCGATTGGATCCGCCGTTTTGAGGAATCGTGAAAAAGAAACTGCACCCGGATCCAAGACCGCCCGACTCAACCCAGATGTTGCCGCCGTGAGATTCAACAATCTTCTTGCATATAGCGAGACCCATTCCGGTGCCTTCATATTCCTGCCTGCCGTTCAACTGCTGGAATATCTGGAATATTTTCTGGCTGTATCGCATATCGATGCCTATTCCGTTGTCCTTAATGGCGAAAACATGGATCTTTTCCCGGTTTTCGCAGCTTATTGTTATGGCAGGGGGATTTTTTCCGGAAAATTTAATGGCGTTACCTATTATGTTCCTGAATAGCTGCTCCATCTGGATGCTGTCGGCCATAATCACCGGAAGGGGGGCTCTGGCCTCTATTAACGCATTTTTGTCCCGTATGCATAATTTGAGCGTGTCGGAAACACGGGTTAAAATTTCGGAAATATCGACGGGGGCGTGCTCTTTGCCCGTCTTTTTTACCCTGGAATATTCAAGAAGCCCTTCGATGAGGTTCGACATCCTTATGGCTCCCTCTGCCGCGAAATTAATATAATCATTACCGTCATTGCCGAGCTTGTCCTGGAATTTTTTCCTTATGAGCTGGACATAACTGTTGACCATCCTCAGGGGTTCCTTTAGGTCATGGGAGGCGACATAGGCAAAATTCTCCAGTTCCTCGTTTGACCGCCTAAGCTCCTTGACCGTATCCATAAGGTTTTCAGCCGCCTTTTTCTTTCCTGTTACGTCCCTGACGGTGAATATTTTTCCGGAATCAATATTATTTTTTAACATCACGTTGCTCGACAAAAGGGCTTCTTTTCTGCAGCCTGCGGCGTCATTGAAATCAAATTCAAGGTTATTGATACCGGCGGAACAGACTGCCCCGGAGCTTTTGATAAGCTTTTCTATGAATTCATAAGCGTCGTTTGCCCTGGAGCCGCCCTGGAAGCCGAATATATCCATTGCCGCCCTGTTGGTTGTTATTATCCTGTCGTTGCCGTCGAACAGAATAATGCCTTCATTGATGAGATCCATTATCCTGTCGGCATTTTTTGTCCCGGTGAGAGTAAGGGTGTCATATTTCTCGGCACAGTAAATATAGCCTCCGACGAATATCAGGAACACCACGTTGGTGTCTATGGGATTGCTTAGCTTCATGTAATTCATGATGACGCTGTTAACGGTGCCTATTAAGAATACGACCGACGAGCTCCAGAGCAGAATATTGGCCATCCGTTTTTCGTCGGCTCCCCTGGTCGAATTTTTGAATCTGGAAAGCATAACCGTGCTTATGATAAAAAGCGGGGTATAATAAAAGAAAAACAGGTAAGCCCATGGTGTGCTTTTCCATATTCCGGCTATGCCGTATGAGACCGGATGACAGCAGTCGAGCATCTGTCCGTTATAATTTTCAAAAATAAAAACGAAAGGCAACAGTATTATCGAAATGACGAAAACCGGGGTGGAAAGGATTTTTTTATTGTTGGTCAGGTACAGGATGAACAGCAAGTAATAGCTTATAAAATTCGCCCAGCCAATCGACTGTATTTTCATTACCAGGTCGGCTTTCGCAAAAGAAAGCGAAGTGTTGTCGAGGATGCAGCTGCAGGCGCTCCACAGGGCGAAATAGCCGAAAAGGACGGCCAGAACCCAGTTTGCGGTAGAATAAGGTTTTTTTACGATCACATAAAAGATAGAAAAAAAATAGACGGCAAAACATATAAAATGCACGCCAGTCCAAAGATTCATTACGCCCCCCGGTCCCTTATAGTGATCCAGTTTTTGTTTCAAGCATCATTTGACAATATTTCAAGTAAAAAGTCAATAGCGTGGCAAGGCTATTTATTCATATATTAAATATTTGTTCAGGGACGTTTGTGGTTGAATAAGGGGGTTATTTGATGTATATTTACGGTATGTACGGGGGAAAGAAATATTATTACAGTAAAGGAGGCGTAAAAGATGGCTAAAGACGTAAAAAAAACGCAGCAAAAAATTTCTCATGAAGCCTGCCAGGAAGAGATCCGCGCGCTCGCTCAGGAAAATTTCAGGAAAAGAACCTCTTCAAACAAACCCGGCGACGAACTGTCCGATTGGCTGCAGGCGGAAAAAGAAGTCAAAAAGAAATACGGCATATAACCGCCCGAATTTGACAAAAGAAATTACGTTGAGAGTGTTAACGTCAACAAACGTTGTCAATATAAATCAACATAAAATCCTAAAATCGTGTATCATAGGGTGACTGCATTTAAGTATCACGGCAGTCTGCGTGGAAAATATTTTGAACAGGAGGTAAAACATTGAGTTATTTGACGCCGAAAAGAGTTTTAAGGGCAAAGGCAAAAGTACGTCAGGCAAAGAAAAAACTGGCGAAACGCAATTCAGCGGTTAAGGCAAAATAGGCATTAAATATCCCCCGGCAGTGAGAAAAAGCTTACTTTAGAAGTGACTCCTGAAGGGCGGGTAATTATCCTTTTGGAATAAGTATCACGAAAGTCGATCCCTTTCCCTTTCCCTGAGACTCAACCCAGACCGCTCCGCCGTGCAAATTAATTATATTTTTGACTATGTTCAACCCCAGACCGGTGCCCTGCGCCGAACGCGTATTTATATTTTCTATCTGGTAAAATTTGGTGAATAGTTTCTTGATATCATCGCCTTCAATGCCGGCCCCCTGGTCGGTTATTGATATCCTGATGTAAGGCCCGGCTGCCGCAAGCTGCGAAAGATCCGCGTATTCGGGGATCCCGGCCTTATTACCGGATGCCGGATTCACCTCTATTGTCAATGTCGACGAGAAAGGGGAGAACTTGATGGCGTTATTGATAAGGTTAACAACAGACTGCGAGATCCTGTACTCGTCGATGCCGGCCTCAAGCGCGCCTTCCGGAAATTTTTTGATTATGCCGATCTTTTTCCTGTCCAGAAGCGACTGGATATCCTTTATGCTGTCGTTAATGACCCTTATCAGGTCGCACCTGCGCTTTTCTATTGAAAAGCTTCCGGCCTCCATTTTCGATGTGTCCAGGAGGTCGTTAATTAGCCCGAGAAGCCTGTCCGAATTGGATTTTATTATTTCAAGGTAATCTTTCTGCTGCGCGCTGATCTTGCCGCCGACGCCGCTCAACAGGAAGGAAAGGAAGCCCTTTATGGACGTAAGCGGGGTCCTGAGCTCATGCGATACCATGGACGTAAAATTCGATTTCAGGACATCGAGTTCCTTCAGCTTTTCGTAGCTCTCCTGGAGTTTTTGCTGTGATTTTTTCTGCTCGGTTATGTCCTCCTTGACGGCTATAAAACTGATTATGTTGCCCTGTAAATCCTGTATCGATGATATCGACGAAGATTCCCAGAACAATTCGCCGTTCTTTTTTTTGTTATGGAACTCGCCGTGCCAGGATTTTCCCGAAACGAGTATGTCCCACATTTCCTTGTAACTCTCTTTAGGCCATTCTCCGGATTTCAATATCCTCGGGTTCTTGCCGACCGCTTCGGCGCTGGAATAACCTGTAACCTGCGTAAATTTGGGGTTTACATATGTTATTGTGCCGTCAATATCGGTAATTACAACGGAAGCCGGGCTTTGCTCGACAGCCGTGGACAGCTTGCTTAACTGTTCCTGAACCGCTTTGGACTCCGTAATATCCCGTCCCGCGCTCAATATTTCCTTGACCCTGCCGCTCTCGTCGAGGATAACGGAATTGGACCAGCTGATGTCGCGTTCCTTTCCGCCTTTGACCATCACCGGATATTCGTATTCGCCGCTCAGAGAGGAACTGTTCACAAGGTTCGAAAAAACATAAGCGGCAGACTCCCGGCTGTCGGCTTGGACAAAAGTGTCCACCCAGCGCTTACCTATAATGTCCTTCTCGGGAAGGCCGAGCGTATTGCGACCGTTCTTGTTTATAAGAATTATTTTTCCTTCGTTGTCCTGGACAAGGAAAAAAACATCGGCGATATCAAGGTATTTTTTCAATATATCGCGCTCGTTCTTTAGCCTGGTCTCGGCTTCTTTCCGCAGGCTTATGTTTGTTGCCACGCATATTATGCCGCGGACATCGCCGTCATCTTTAAGCAACGACGTGGAGAACATAACGGGGAAAGTAACAGAGCCGGCTCCCTTTAAAAAGAACTCCCGATCCTTGTTAAAGCCGTTTTCAAGGGTGGCCTTAATGACTGCGGTGGCCGCCGGCTGGTCCGTGAATATTAATTTCAAGGGGGCGCCTTTAAGGTCGTGCATCTTGTATCCCAGGGAGACAAGGGCCGGAGCGTTGGCGTAGGTTATGTTCATATCCTCGTCGAGCAGTATAACCAGCTCCGTCATACTGGCGATGATGTTTTCCGCGGCCGTTTCCGGGGTGATGGAAAGCATCTTATAATGGAAAAAGATATAAACGGAAACGCCGCCCCAGAGAACAAGGTATACGTCTGTGAAATCCTCAAGCGCGGACCTTACATATTTAAAGAGCGGAAGGACCACCTCAAACGCCGTGCTTACAAGAAGTATGGCAAGCGTGGCCCAGAAAAAAATGAACATTTGCTTTTTTACAATTGCGCTGGACACCGCGATGCCGTGCCTGAATATGAAGAATAATCCCGCGCCGGTGAATGTCAGATAGTAAACATAGTAGAGTATCGACCATATATTATCCTGCCATTCGGCATACCATCCATATGTTCTTTTTACCGGGGCGCCCAAAAGGTGTCCGGTAAAGCCGAGGGAGATAAAAACCAGCGGCAGGATAATCACGGCGGCGTAAAAAAATTTCGAACCAAGTATACTCCGGTTACCGGTTAGAAGCAGCATAAACCACAGGGCGAAAACAGGGAACGAGGACCATCCGATGCAGTTAAACTTTTCAAAAAACTCGGCGGCCTTTTCCGTGGTTTGCGTAACATGAATGAATGCCATGCCGAAACTCCAAACGGCAAAACAAGCAAAGAGGGCCGCGGCAACCCGGTTTAACTCGGCGCGCGGGTTGTTATAAAGGATGGCAAGCAATATGGACAGGTAGGTAAAAAAAGCGAATAAATGGAAAAAACTTAAAATAGGGAAATATGTCATTGTTGCTCCTCATTTGATTACTATACAAGTATATATGTGAGACTATGTTAAGTCAAATCATAAAATAACAGGATAATATTATAAACACCATAAAATATTGCATAAAAAATGATTTTTAAACTTTGACTTATACATATAAATTGTGTATAAACAAAAGGGTGAAACAACAATTGATTGTAAAGTTATTTTGTAAATTATTAAATACTTGACAAAATAGCTATCAAAGAGTATGATTATAATAGGTTAGGGATGTTTGAGTCTATTATAAATAATGACCAAGGAGACTTATGCCTATTAAACGGGGGGCAGCAAAGGCAACCAATAAGGCGAGATTCCCACAAAAGATAATCATATCCGGATTAAAATTATTTAAAAGACCAGGATATTTTCTCCTTGAAAGCGGAGTTTTATATTGGATGGGCACCACAAAAGACAACGATGCAAATATCCTTTTATTGCGAAAGTACGGCGAACCGGATAATGACTGGAAATTCCGGGCATGCGAATATATCAATAACAGATCATACCAGGGATTAAGCAATATCATATTAACGCCGGCCATGTATAAAGCTATAATGTTCCCGATTTTGCTTTTATTTATGATATTGTTCTCGACAAATCCATTCTTTTTTAACGCGAATCTCTTCAGGAGCGATTGTTTTTCAATAACGGGGACATTGTTGAATATGCAGCAGCGTCAGTGCAAGAATCTTTACGTTGTGGTACACTATAAGAAATTCGACACCGGATTTTGGCAGAGCGAAAGGAAGGTTATAGATAAACGGATGCTGACGGGCAATTGCCTCTCTTTCGGGTTATGCGGCGATGAAATGAAAAAGGTTCAGAGATACTACCTCGACTGGCACGCCGATAACTGACCAGCCTCGGATATCCCGCTGAGCCGTGAATATAAAATTAATAAATGAAAAATAAGTTTATAAAGGGGGAAAAGATGGACGAAACGATGACAATGAAGGGAAAGACGGTGGTTATAACCGGCGCGAATTCCGGAATCGGGCTTGAAGCCAGCCTTGGCCTTGCGAAGCTTGGCGCGAGGGTCGTAATGGTGGCCAGGGATAAAAAACGCGGGCTGGAGGCGGTCGAATACGTAAGATCCGGCAGCGGAAGCAAATCAGTGGACCTGCTGCTTGCTGATTTTTCGGCGCTGAAAAACGTCAGGAAACTGGCCTCGGATATCAAAAAAAAATATAAGAAGATCGACGTGCTGCTGAATAATGCGGGCGGCATATTCGGAAAAAGAGCCTTAACCGCCGATGGTTTTGAATGGACTTTCGGAGTCAATCACCTGGCTCCTTTTTTGCTGACAAACCTTTTGCTTCCGGTCCTGAAAAAAAGCGGCAACGCAAGGGTCGTGACGGTGGCGTCAATGGCGCACACCATGGGCCGGATAAATTTTGACGATATCATGTCGGAGAAAAAATACGACGAGATGGGAGCCTACGCGCAGTCAAAACTTGCAAACATTCTTTTTGCATCAGAGCTTTCCAGGCGGTTAAAGGGGACGAAAGTGACATCCAACAGCCTTCATCCGGGCGTGGTCCATACAAGGTTCGCCAATTCAGGATCGCCGCTGTCGAATTTCCTTTATTCCCGGCTCGGTTTTTTTATGGAAACTCCGGCGCAGGGCGCGCGAACATCCATCTACGCAGCGTCATCGCCGGAAATGGAGGGCGTGACCGGAAAATATCTTTCGGCAAGCAGGATTGCAAAACCCTCGGGCAGGGCGCTGGATGAAGCGTCGGCCAAAAGGCTCTGGGATCTAAGCGCCAAGCTCGTCAAGCTTTCATAAATCCCAAAAAGCATCGATAATAGCGTTATATTTTGTGTGTTCAAATAGCTCAATTGAACAATTGACTTCAAGTCAAACCGTATGTATAATATATTCAATAAAAGGTGTTTCATCATCTAAATGTGACAAAAAAACTTACCGGTAATTTTAATTTTGTGATTATAATTCTGAACCGAAATGAGTGTGCCGCCTAATGGCCAGACAGAATTTGATAAACAAAGTTTTTAAAAGATACCTCGTCATATATATCATTATTTCCATGCTGCCGCTCGTTATTTTATCCATAGCAGGTTCCTTTTTAAGCTCAAAAATGCTCATTCATGAGGCGGGTGTAAAATTAAGCTCCATACTGAACGAGCGCGATAACCGCATTACAAATTACATCGATACGATGAACGCCAATGCGGGCATAATTTCCAGCGACCCGCGTCTTGTTAACATCATGGAGCAGTTGACGGAAAACTCCGGCGCGGCCCCGGATCCTTCGTCATTTAAGACAAGCCTCAAATATCTGATTGCCGGCCATGGATTTTACGACATTTTGCTTATTGACAAGGCGGGCAATGTAACGGGAAGTTTGAGGCATGAGCCGGATCCGGGGAAAAATATTTTTAGTTCCGTTGAGATAAAGGACTCTGAACTGGCGGCTGCGGTGAAAATATCCCTCGCGGATGGGACAATACATACGGCCGGCTTTGATTACTATGCCCCGGCGCAAAAATACGCCATGTTCATCACCGCCCCGGTAATAATAAATAGCAGGCTGATTGGAATAGCCGCGTTCAGGATCGACAACGAGGGCATAAACGCACTTACGGAAAATTACGATATAGCCGGTAAAAGCGGTGAAATGGTAGTCGGGATAAAAAAAGGCGAAAACATTCTTATTATTTCGAGGCAAATGCGGGGGAAAAAGAACGCATTCGAGACCAGTATCAAAATAGGGGAAAGCGCAGGAGCTCCGATGCAGCTTGCCTTAAACGGCAAATCCGGTGACGGATTCATGTTTGATTACAGCGGCGCCAGGGTGCTTGCGGCATGGAAGTATAGCAATAAAGCCGGATGGGGAGTTGTGGTCAAGGAGGATCGGGATGAAATAATGGGTCCTGTCCGGGAGATGAACCTTTTGTTTTTAGTAGCGGGCGTGATAATCGTATTTGCGGCCGCATATGCTGCATGGCGCGCCGCAGCCGAGGCTGTCTGGCCTATTATCGTACTGGCAGACGCCGCAAAAAATATGTCGCGCGGGGACCTTGGAGCCAGGGCCATAATACACACCAACGACGAGATACAGCTGGTTGCGGATAATTTTAATGAAATGGCTGCAATTATGCAGGAAAATGACAAACGCCTGAAGTCGATCAATGAAAAGCTTCTGGCTGAGACAAAAAAGGCAAGATATTATATTGATGTTTCCGAGGCTCTTATAATTGAACTTGATGTAAAAGGCGATATACTGACTGTCAACAGGAAGGTTGAGGAAACTCTTGGATATTCCCTCAGGGAAATAGCGGGGAATAACTGGTTTGATAAATTTATACCGCATGAAATGAAGGAAAGGTTTCGCACTACTTACGCAAACATGATGAAGGGCAGGGAGCCGAATAAAGAGCATTTCGAAATTGAACTTGTCACAAAAAATGGAGGGATAAAAAACATATATATGCACAATACGATAATCAAGGATGAATCCGGGAATGTCGTCAGGGCCGTCAGTTCGGGGATTGATATTACAAATCTCAGGAACGTTGAAAAGGAACTCAGGCAGTCCGAGGAGAGTTTCAGGCTGGTTTTTGAAAAATCTATCGCCGGAAAAGTCATAATGTCCCCCGAAGGCGGTGTCATACAGGCCAACGAGGCATTTGCTAAAATGCTGGGCTATACAATGGACGAGCTTAAAGGAAGGAGCATGGTCGCTCTTACTTACGCAGACGATACCGCTGAAAGCAAGAACGCTATATCCGGCTTTATAGCCGGCACCAGGGAAAACTACAGGGGGGAAAAAAGATACATCCATAAGTCCGGAGGGATTGTATGGGCGGATGTCAGCACATCGCTGCTCCGCGATAATGCGGGAAAACCGGAAAAATTAATTGCCACGATCATAGATATAACTGAAAGAAAACACGGCCAGGAACTTTTAATGGAGAGCGAGGAAAAATTCCGGTCAACTTTCGAGCAGGCGCAGGTGGGAGTTGTTCTTGTTTCTCCCCGGAACAGGTTCATAAAAGTCAACGAAAAATTCTGTAAAATGACGGGCTATTCGGCGTCCGAACTATATGAGAAAAATTTTGCGGAAATAACCTCGGAAGATGATGTTGAAAGGGATCTGGCCGGCGTCGGGGAAGTGGCCGCCGGGAAAAAGGACGTATATTTTACGGAAAAGAAATACATAAGGAAAGACGGCGGGTCCTTCTGGGCGGCCACAAATGTTTCTGCGGTAAGAAAAGAAGGAATATTGCAAAATTTTTCCGTGATAATCGAGGATATTTCCGTAAGAAAAAAAGCCGAGGAGGAGCTTATCAGTATACTGGATAAACTGGAGCGTTCAAATCAGGAACTTGAACAGTTCGCTTTTGTTGCCTCGCACGACCTGCAGGAGCCTTTGCGCGCGGTGACCGGTTACATTCAGCTGCTTGACAGGAAATATTCGGGAAAAATAGACGAAGACGCCGATAAATATATAAAATCCGTCGTTTCAGGGGCAGGAAGGATGAGGGACCTGATAAACGATCTCCTTTCATTTTCGAGGATAGAAAGCGGTGCAAAAGAACCAAAAGAGATCGATATGAACGCGGTTTTCGGAACTGTCGTGTACGGCCTGGGGCAGGCCATTTCAGAGAGCGGAGCGGTCGTCACAAAAGATGAACTGCCGAAAGTTATCGCCGACGAGACGCAGATGGTCCAGCTTTTGCAGAACCTGATTGCCAACGCGATAAAATTTCACGGAGCTGACAGGCCGGTTATACACGTATCCGCCGGCAAACAGGGAAAAGAAACCGTATTCAGCGTTAAAGACAACGGCATTGGAATTGAAAAACAATATTTCGACAGAATATTCGTCATATTCCAGCGGCTGCACTCCAGGGACGAATACCCGGGCACCGGAATCGGGCTTTCAATATGCAAAAAGATCGTAGAAGGGCTGGGGGGCAGGATATGGGTGGAATCAGAGCCAGGCAAAGGTTCCACATTTTATTTCATATTGAAAAAGGAGGCTTAAGATGACAAATCCGGGTAACGAAGAAAATTGGAATTTTGACCACAAAAACGCTGCTGTGGACATACTGCTTGTGGAAGACAGCGTTGAGGACGTGGAACTGACAAAAGAGGCCATGAAAGAGGGGAAATTCGCCAACGTGTTAAATGTGGTGAAGGACGGCGTGGAAGCCATGGATTACCTGCGTAAAAGAGGGAAATATCATGGGGCGAAGACCCCGGACCTTATACTGCTTGACCTGAACCTGCCAAGAAAGAACGGCCATGAGGTCCTTGCCGAGATAAAGCAGGATGAGGAACTCAAGATTATCCCCGTATCCATACTGACAACCTCCGAGTCTGAGGCCGACGTCATGAAGACATACAAGATGCACGCGAATTGTTATATTACCAAGCCGGTGGACCTTAACCAGTTCATCAAGGTGGTAAAGTGCATTGAAGATTTCTGGTTCTCGATAGTCAGGCTGCCAAAAAAATAAAAATCCCCGCACCAGTGTGCGGGAAACAAGGAATTCCAGCAGAGGGGACTAAAAATAGGCTGAAGAGAGATTCAAGCATTGGTAATCGAGGACAGCGATACCCATGTACGGTGCTTCCTGTATAAAATGGGGCTTTAAAGGTTCGTTTCTGCCCCTATTTTTTCAAGGTATCCGACAATTTCATCGCGCCCGTGATTTTTTGCCAGGGCCAATCCCGTTTCTCCGTTGTTGTTCTTTGCGTTAATCAGGGCTCCGTTATCCACCAGAACCTGCACGGAGGCGAGGAACCCTCTTTCAGCGGAGACCATTAAAGCCGTGTTGCCGCCAGAATCCCTGGCGTTTATGTCCGCGTTCCTTTTTATCAGCTCGGCAATTATACGCGTAAAACCTTTTTCGGCCGCGGCCAGCAACGGGGTATATCCGAAAAGGTTTTTGGACTCGGTGGACGCACCGTTATCGAGAAGGGCTCTTGCGGTATCGTAATTTCCGTTCTCTACGGCGAAAAAAAGCGGGGTATATTGACCGAAACCCCTTGAATTGACATCGGCGCCGGCTTTTATCAGCTTTAGAATAATCTGCGGCTCCGCTTTCCTTGCCGCGACACACAGAGCCTCATACGCGCCAAAACCCCTTATTTTGACATCGGCTCCGGAGGCGATAAGCATGGACATTATAGGGCCGTTGTCCGCTTCGGCCGCCTTAATGAGAGCGGTGTTCTTTTTTATGTCCTGGCTGTCGAGTTCGGCGGATTTTTTCAGAAGCAGGTTTACCGAGCCGGAGTCGTTGTTCTCGACGGCGTGCATCAGGGCTGTTTTTAGATTAATGTCCTTTTTGTTAACGTCCGCGCCGGCCTCGATCAACAGCGAAACTATGTCGGTATATTTCTTTTTTACAGCCAGTATAAGGGCTGTGTCCCCGTCGTTATTTTCTTCGTCAAGCTTTGCGTTGAGCCCTATCAGCATGCGAGCGGCGTCGACCCTGTTGTTTTCCGCACATATAATTATCGGACAATAGTTGCCGAATCCCCTGGAATTAATGTCGGCGCCGGCGTCTATAAGGTCTTTTATTATATTAATGCCGGCGTTGGAGGAGGCCAGAAGCAGAGGGGAATTGCCCTCGAAATCCCGGCATCCCGGGTCGGCACCTGCGGCCAGCAGCTCTTTGACCAGATGCTCGTTGTTCTTTTCAACGGCAATTATAAGGGCTGTTTTCCTGCCATGGCCTATGGCGTTGATATTGGCTTTCGCCGTTATCAGCCTTGAGACTACTTCCGCGGATTCTTTTTGCACCGCGGCAATGAGGGCCGTGTTGTTGTCGATATTGCGCACATTTACCGAAGCGCCCAGCCCTATAAGGGTTTCCACCATCTCAAGGCTTCCTTTTTGGACGGCCAGCATAAGCGGGGTGTTGTTCTCGAAGTCCTCGGAATTAATGTCGGCCCTGGCCTTCATGAGCTCTATAACGATATCGACGCTGTTCTTTTTTACGGCGGTAATAAGTTCGAGCCCGGCCCTGCTGCCGTTTCGTTCCACGACAGCGCCCGCGGCGACGAGAATTTTTATTATCCCGGGATTGAATTTTTCCACGGCCAGCGAAAGGGCGGTATAGTTGCCGAATCCCCTGGAGTTGACGTCCGCCCCGGATGCTATAAGGCTTTTTACCTTTTCGGGGCTTTCGCCGTTGTAGATGGCCGATATGAGCTGTTCGTTAAGGTCCATTTGTCACGCCTCCTTTACGACGCAGAGGATGCCTGACGAGGAACCTGTTTTTGCGCTGATGGAGGATATGGTCACCAGATATTCCTTGCGGATTGCCGACACTTTTTTCTCATAAATTTCCACGCCGTTGAACTTAAAGTTCATTATCGCTTCCTTTATGCCGCCGAGGAAATCAAGGTCCACAAGGGACTCGCTTTCGGCGCGGGAACTTTTAACGCTGAACATTTTTTCGCATCCGGAATTAAATATCCTGACATTGCCGTCGTTATCGAGGATTATTATTCCGTATTTAAAGCTCTGTATTATATCTTCAAAAAAATCGGCCACGGAGATCATCTGTTCCCTTGCTGAAATTGCTTTTTGAGAGAGAAACTTGCCTATTTTTTCAAGCTCGCTCTTTTCCCTGATATCTTCGCTGTTTTTCTCCGCAAGGAAACTGGCGTGGAGCGCCACAATGAATATATAAGGCATATTAAAAAAAACGGGGGAATCCGCCATATTGGTCCTGCCAGAAAAGGCAAAAGTAATGTATATATAAAGCGCGTTTGAGGCCAGCGCGATCAAAAAGCTGGACCCGACGGAGCGGGCCATGGCAGACATCAATATAGTAAGAAAAATTGCCAGTATAAGGTTGACATCCAGTGTTGTGAATAAATATGAGCCGATGAGGACGGTTGCCAGGTCTATAAAAAATATGGCGTAATGAAGCCGCGGATCCTTGAAAAAAGCGCCGGGCAAGAGGATGAAAATGACATTTGATATGACGACAAAGACAAGGAACATAAGGGAGATAAGAGGCGTTTGGGGTGATATTTTTGAATAAAATGAGGCGCTTGCAATAACGGCCATGGAAAGTATCAGCCTTAAATATACGAAATATTTTTTTCTTTGATCGACGGCCGCCATTTAGCCTCCTGCCCAATGGGCATCTTACTGTATATATATACACTATACAGGTTAAATCAGCCAAGTCAAGGAAGCAAAAACGACCATAAGTTTTTTCGGCCACAGGCCTGAATTTGCTTGTAAATTCACGGACTTTATTTTATCATTGTATATACATTTTTGGATATAAACATTAATTGGCGCATGGTGAAAAGTGACCCGGAACATGGAAATAACATCTGGCAGGGAGCAGCGTTTGAGCTGCATGAGCGCCCTGAATATAATATTTTTCTTCAGCAAACAGAAGGGTGTTCCGGTCGAAACCCTCATGAACGGACTCTCGGTCGATTATAAATTCGTTGAAAACACCTCGAACTGGATCAACGCTTCGGACGCATACAGGCTTTTCTCAAACGCGACAAAAAGCGTCAGCGGCTACTCCCATACGGACTGGAAGAACGCAGGATCCATGATATATAAGGGCAAGACACCCGGATATTTCAAGGTGCTCTTCAGGCTGCTGCCGCTTGAATTGATCTATCCGAATGTCCCGAAATATTCAAGGCAGATATCGAAGCTCAGCGAATATGACGTTATTTCCAGACGCCCGGGAGAAATAATATACAAACGTTATTCTGCGGATAACGCATCCAACGACGGTTACATGCTCGGATGTGAATGCAGCTACCACCTCGGGGTGCTGAACGCGGTGGCACAGGCAAAGGATGAATTCGCATATTCAAGTGAAGCCGTGCATGAGATATGCTCCATGAAAGCGGACGAAATATTGGCCTCATATTACAAGGTGAACAAAACACACTATTTTTACGACGGGAACGGTTTCTTTGTAAGTGGGCTTTTATGCGCGAGATATGTAAGGTTAAAGCCCAGGACTGACAACCCGGAGTTCCTCGGCAGGGAATACGAGTTTTGCGACAGGGACGGATGCAACGCATTGCTGTTCGTAAATGACGTCGTAATCGAAGGCACAAGGGCATTTTCAAGGGGTGACATTTACAACGCGCCGTATTGCGTTTACAGGGTGAACTACAGGAAAAAATTCTTCGTCGGAGAGAAACTGGGAAACAAGAAAATGGTCCTTTTCCTCGAGGACCAGCTGAGGATGACGGAGGAAAAATTCAGGCAGGCTATAACCGCGAAACAGGAATTGCAAAGGTCCATGGAAGAGGTGGTCAGGCGCGACGAGATAATCGCGGTATACATGAGGGACTCGATCTATTACGAGATAAAGTCCGGCAGGAACCCGCTGGAATACAAGCCGACAAAAAAAAGCCTCGCAATAATGTTCACGGACATAAGGAATTTTACATCCATGACCGAAGAACTCGACCCGATAGCCATCACCGAGTTCTTGAACGCCTATTTTTTCAAGATAAACCAGCCCATAATCAACAACGGCGGAGAGATCGACAAGCTTATGGGCGACGGCGTCATGGCGCTTTTTACCGACTGCAACAGGGCTGTAAAAGCCGCCGTCCAGATGCAGAAGATACTGAGCGCCGAGGGCAAGGACCTTTTGAAAGGCGATTGGAGCGAATTGAAAACAGGGGCGGGCATCAATTTTGCGGAGGTGGTCGAGGGGAATATCGGGACCGCGGCCACAAAAATGGACAGGACAATCATAGGCGACGGAGTGAACCTGGCATCCCGCCTCGAGTCGCTTACAAAATATTACCAGACGGACATTATCATATCAGATTACGTCAGGGAGGAGCTTACCGGGGAATTCAAGGCGAGATACCTGGATACGATAACCGTCAAGGGCAAATCACGCCCGGCCGCTATTTACGAGGTCATGGACGCGCAGGACGACGCCGTGGTGGAATTCAAGGCTGCAACGCTGAAAAATTATAAAAAAGCGGTTTCTTTTTACCAGTCCGGTGATTTCCGTTCCAGCCTGGCGCTCTTCACGGATTTGAACACGCAGCTCGGCGAAGCCATGCAAAAAGAAAGCTCGATAAACGATCCCATGATAGACCTTTACATCAAGCGGTTAATTGAACTCGACAAATACAAGGACGACAGGACATTTCTTGACTACTGGGACGGGGTCTACCGCCATTCCGACAAATAATATCGGCGGAGGAGGGGGAAATAATTATTTTTTATTTTCCTTGCCTCGTATGGCGGCCGTGTTAAAATGCTAAAAAACATGCAGGAGGCCTGAATTGGATAAAATTATGCTTTCAAAGGAACTTTATACGGGGAACACTCTGATAGACAGGCAACACGCGGAATTCCTTGCAATTTGCTCGCGGGCCGTAGAATGCGCGGAGCATTGCGGCGAGTCCATGAAAATAATGGCTTTCTTAAAAAAACTTGAACTTGCGGCAGAAGAGCATTTTTCAACCGAAGGGAAGATCATGGAAGATTCCATATATCCTGATAAAAAAGGACACCTGAAACTCCACGGATATTTTATCGACGAGTTGCGCGCGATACAGAGGATTGCCGAGGCCGGCGAAACCGGCGAGCGCTTCGCCAAGGATATTAACGAGAGGCTGGGACAATGGTTCGTGCTCCATATAAGAAAAAACGACCTCAAGTTATTTTCCTATATAACGAATAAGTAACAAGATGAAGATATTATTCTTCCGGCTCGGCGCCGTAGGCGATTGCCTGCTCACCACCCCGGCCGTAAGGTACTTAAAAGAGCTTTATCCGGAAGCGCAGATCCACTACCTGGCCGGAACCGCGGCGGCTCCTATCCTGGAAAACAACCCTTACATAGACAGGCTGATGCCCATCAGGCTGAAAAAACATTTCCTGCCGAGGGAGTTCGGGATATTTTTTATCATGAAAGAACTGCGCGAGTATTTCAAAGGTGAAAGGTACGACTATTTCATAGATTTTGAATCGAGCTATTTTTCGGCCTACATATCCCTTTTTATTAATGCCCGTGAAAAGATAGGCCACAGGATCAGGAAAAAAAGCCGGGGACTTTATAACCTGCTTTACCGGAAAAGGCTGGACTTCGATGACAGGGGACTGTATTCGCCGTTAAGGCAACTGGAGCTCGTAAAGCTGATCGGCAATAAAGGCCGATTGGATACGGGTCTGGTGCTCTCTCTTACAGATGCGGAAAAAGAAAAAGCAAGTTTTTTTTATTCCTCGCTCGGCCTCGACCCCGTGGCGAAAAAAATACTTTTCGGAGTTTCCGGGACATGGCAGTCAAAGAGCTGGCCAAAAGAACACTGGAAGAGACTTGCGGACCTGGTCCGGGAAAACAACCCTTCGGACAGATGCGTGATATTATGGGGGCCGGGCGACGACCTGAATTTCCTGGATGAATTGTCGGTCATAAAAAATGTTTCCATAATGCCGAAGGCGGGTTTGCGCGACCTTGCCGGGATCATCTCCGGAGGAGACCTTTTAATATCCAATGATTCCGCAGTGCGGCATATCGCGGACGCGCTTAATATAAAAACCATAGGACTTTTCGGGCCGACCGACCCCAAGGGATGGTCGAAAAAAGAGTCGGCGGAAAATGTAATATTGACACCTGGTGTGGACTGCGCGCCATGCGACAGGACGGAGTGCGACAGGGGCGGATGCATGGAAAAAATAACCCCGGATAGGGTGTTCGGGAACATAAAAAAGATGCTATAATAATTTAACTAAAACAAACTGGCGCAAAAGAAAAAACAATTGAGGAGGATATCCATGAACAATTTTTTGATAACAACCTCGATAATTGCATGCGTCATTCTTATGCCGAAGGGGATCTTCGCGGCCCAGAAAGCTCAAAAAACGGAAACTGCAACTTTTGCGGGAGGCTGTTTCTGGTGCGTACAACCCGTCTTTGATTATCTGAAAGGGGTGAAGACCAACATTGCCGGGTACGCCGACGGAAACGGCGAAAAACCGACGTATGAGGATTACATGGAAAAGGGTTACGTGGAGGCGGTCCAGGTGACATACGATCCCGACCTGGTAAGTTACGAAAAACTGCTCGAGACTTTCTGGATGCAGATAGACCCGACGGACCCGGGAGGGCAGTTCGTCGACAGGGGGCCGCAGTACAGGCCGGCCATATTTTTTCACAATGAGAAACAAAAAAAAGCCGCGCTTGCCTACATCGCGTTGATGTCGAAATCCGGGAAATACGACAGGCCCATAAGGGTCGAGGTTTCCGCCTACAGGAATTTTTTTGCGGCCGAGGATTACCACCAGGAATACCACAACAAGTCTCCCATGAATTATATGATATACAGGGCCGGCTCGGGCCGGGACGCTTATATAAAAAAGATATGGGGCGACAAGGCTAAAGAGACGAAAACAGGGAAATGATAACCGGGAGGTTGGCAATGAAAGTAGTGGCTATAAACGGCAGTCCAAGACACAAAGGAAACACCGCCCAGGCAATAGAGATAGTATTTAAGGAACTGGAAAATGAGGGGATAGAGACTGAGCTGGTGAATATCGGGGGCAAAACGCTCGCGGGTTGCATCGCATGTTTTAAATGCAGGGAAAACAAGGACAGGAAATGCGTCCTAAAGGACGACGGGATGAATTCTTTTCTCGAGAAAATGGCGTCAGCCGACGGCATTATTATAGCTTCGCCGGTCTATTACGGCAATGTGACCACCGCAGTCAAGGCGCTTATAGAGAGGTGCGGGCAGGTATCAAGGGCCAACGGCGACCTTTTAAAACATAAGATAGGCACACCCGTCGTGGCGGTCAGAAGGGCCGGGTCAAATTTCACGTATGCCGCGATCAATTTTTTTTTGGAATCATGGAGATGCCCATTGTCACATCCTCATACTGGAACATGACCCTCTCCAGGGAACCGGGAGACATTCAAAAGGACGCGGAAGGAATAAATACTTTCGTAAATCTCGGCAGGAATATGGCCTGGCTGATGAAAAAGACCGGGGTGTGAGCATGGCAAAAAAAGACAACGCGACCGCGCATAACGCAGGGCAATACGACGCAAGCATAGGTTCCACAATACCATATTATGAGAACCTGCATGACGAGGCATTAAATGTGATCGGGGCCGCAGGAATAGAGCCGGCGATGTGGCTGGATACCGGGTGCGGCACTGGTACATTCGTAAAAAAGGCGCACGGGAAATACCCGGGGGCGTTCTTTATACTCGCCGACCCTTCGCAGGAGATGATGGAGCAGTCAAAGAAGAAACTTGACGGCATTAGGGGTTCTTTCAGGTTCCTGCCGCCTGTCAAAACGCAGGAGCTGCGCATAAACGACAAATGCGAGGTAATAACCGCAATACAGGCGCACCATTACGGCGACCCGGCGGAGCGTGTCATGGCTGTTAAGGTGGCCTTTAACATGCTGCAGAAGAACGGTATATTTGTAACCACAGAAAACATTTCGCCGTTTTCATTCGAAGGCATCGCCATAGGAAAAAAGAACTGGGCGGCGTACCAGGAAAAATCCGGAAAGACCGCAAAAGAGGCGGAAAAGCATGTTGAACGCTTCGGCAGGGAATATTTTCCGATAAATATAGAGGAGCACCTCAAGCTTTACAGGGAAACAGGGTTCAAGGCCGTGGAGATGTTCTGGTATTCGTACATGCAGGCGGGGTTTTACTGCATCAAATAAGATCAAGAACCTACAGAAAGTAGATAGGCGATGTCATTTATAGGGGCCTCACTATGCGGCCCGGTAAGTTTTACGGACGGATGGAACTTTTTTAAGCCTGCCGTCCAGTATTTAGCTGGAGGCAGATCCGAAGAAAGAACCTGTTAATTATAGTTTTACCTTTGATAAATTTTCACGGTAGTTAATGTTGGACGGCAGGACATAAAAAAGTCCCGCCCGTCCGTATCCAGGCATAAACGCTAAGGAGCTCGACATTTATGAATAAACAGCAGACTGACAAAAAGAACAGGAAGAGTATCTTTGGTATGATAGCATTGGCCATAATTGCCGTAGCGCTCATCGCCGGCGCATCAATGTTTTATATAGTCACCACTATGCCGTGGATGAACTGGGATAATACGGATGAGGACCGCTCCGAAACCATGCCGGGCGACGATCTCTCCTGGAAGCCAAACTGGTCCTATACCCAGGCGATCACAATTAATGCGCCGGCTGACAGGATATTCCCCTGGATAGACCAGATAGGCCAGGACCGTGGAGGTTTTTACAGTTATGAGCTCCTGGAAAACATCGCATGCTGCAATATCAGGAACGCCGACAGGGTTCATCCGGAATGGCAGTATAAGGGCGACGGCAGCGAGTTTATGACAATGTCTCCGAAAGCGCCGAAACTGCCCGTCGCAAAAGTGATACCAGGCATAGCGCTTATCGTGCACGCCGGCACATTTGACAAATACGGCGTCAGGCCGAAAAAAATGGCAAAGGACTATTACAATATGACGTGGGTGTTTTACCTTAAAAAACTTGACTGGAACAGGACCCGGCTCATGGTGAGGACGAGGTCCGTTTATTATCCGTCTTCGGAGAATGAGACGCGGTTCGGCCCGGAGTTAACGGGGTTCATGAACTTTTTCATGGGGGACGCCATGCTCAGGGGGATAAAAGAAAGGGTTGAAAAAGGTGTCTGATGCATCTTAAAAACGTAACGATCCTAAAAGAAAGGTTTCCCGTTACCGATAAATATCCTTTTAATATAAAATTGCTTCAGGATTCCCGGGAGATCGAATTTGAAAAGAACGTCACGTGCTTTGTGGGGGAGAACGGTACGGGAAAATCCACTCTGTTAAAGGCAATATGCGGCAGGTGCAATATCCATATATGGGACTCAGACAGGAGGACCCGTTATGAATACAACCCTTATGAGGACAAACTGCAGGAGACCATTGAAATAACATGGGCATCGGGCAGCGTTAAGGGCACTTATTTCGGCTCCCAGATATTCGAGTCATTCGCCAGGCTGCTTGACGAGTGGGCGCATAACGACCCCGAACAGCTGGAATATTTCGGCGGAAGGTCCCTGCTGGAGCAGTCCCACGGTCAGTCCCTGATGTCGTTTTTCAGGGCAAGGTACAGGTTAATGGGTCTCTATTTCCTTGACGAGCCGGAATGCGCCCTTTCGCCAAAAACGCAGATGGAATTAAAACAACTTCTCGAAGAATACGGCGCCACAGGAACGGCGCAATTCATAATAGCCACACATTCGCCGATATTGATGTCGGTTAAGGGGGCGGATATCTACGGATTTGACGGTGAAAAGATAGAACTTGTAAATTATAAAGATACAAGCCATTACAGGATTTACAAACATTTTTTTGAGTCTGAATAGAGCCGCTGCTCAGGCAAGGGCTCTGCACCTGTTATGTTTTACGGACAGGTGGAACTTTTTTAAGCCTGCCGTCCGGTCTTTTTAGCTCGATGCAGTTCTATAAAA
>CAYUDX010000006.1:0-102129 GCA_964443355.1 uncultured Spirochaetia bacterium | reverse complement strand
CTAAATTTACGCGGTGGTTACTGTTGGACGACAGGACATAAAAAAGTCCCGCCTGTCAGTTTCCAGGTAGAGCAGTTGGGCTCTGCACCTGTTATGTTTTACGGACAAGCGGAACTTTTTTAAGCCTGCCGTCCGGTCTTTTTAGCTCGATGCAGTTCTATAAAAAGAACCTGAAAATTATAGTTTTACCTTTGCTAAATTTACGCGGTGGTTACTGTTGGACGACAGGACATAAAAAAGTCCCGCCTGCCCGTCCTTGGGTAGGAAAACCTACGAGGTCGGGCTTCCGGATACTTGGACGATGTTATAAAAATTTGCATCTCAAAAATGGGAGGTAATAAATGAAGAATTTTCTTGTATTCATGTCATGTCTTGTTTTATGTTATGCGGCAGGAGCCATAGGAACAATATTCACTTTTCAATCTATACCAACCTGGTATGCGGGGCTGGTAAAACCGCCGCTAAACCCTCCAAACTGGGTATTCGGGCCGGTATGGAGCGCGCTTTACACGTTAATGGCCGTTGCCGTTTTTTTTGTGGTAAAAAAAGGTTTTGCAACTGAAGGTGTAAAACTTGCGGTCTGTGTTTTTGCCGCCCAGCTGATATTAAATACCCTGTGGTCCGTTATATTTTTTGGGGCTAGGACGACCTTCGTGCCAATATTCATAATAGCATTTTTGTGGATTTCTATTTTGGCCTGCATAATTCTTTTCTGGAAGATATCAAGGCCGGCATCAATAATGATGATGCCCTATTTATTATGGGTCAGCTTTGCTTCATATTTAAATGCAGGTGTATTCATTTTAAATAATAAATAGGGCAAGACAACCTAACAAAATAATTGACTTTATCTTTTGCCGGGTCTATCATATAAACAAGATAGTGAAAGCAAAAGAAAGGTTGATAATGGCGAAAAAAACCATACTTTTTTTGGTCATAATTTTATTCATTATTCCATATATATACCCCTGGGAATCGCAGTTGTTCCCGTTCAATGCCGGAACCGGCAAATACCAGGCTGTGCCTGTATCATTCAACTCAAACACATGGCAACTGCTTGACTATTCCTATGTCGGCTACAACCTCGGCCAGACGCCTTTGCAGACCGGCGTACCCTGCAATGTGCTCACCATTACGGGATCCGGCGACATAACCCAGGAACTTCAGCAAAAGATAAACACGGTAGGGGCGGCCGGCGGTGGGATCGTAAAAATTCCTGCAGGGGTTTACACGATAACATCGGTCGACATGGGCACCGGCTCCGGCCAGAGGACAATATGCATAAACTATAATAATGTTTCGGTCGAGGGAGCTGGCAGCGGCTATACTATAATAAACGTCCCTTCCACCCATTCTTATGATGAAAGTTCAAACACCTTCGAGGGGACTTTCTGTATTGAACAGGGTTATTTTGTCTGGAACAAGGGATGGACGGATCCAAGCGGGTTGTTATGCACGGTCAACAACAGGATAAACGCCGGCGATACATACATCACAGGGATCTCGGACCTTTCTACGGTGAACGTCGGAGACTGGGTTCTCATCATCCAGTATTTCTGGACCGCGCTTGTCAATAATAACGCTGTATCCGGCGCATGGAGCTCGTGCACGGGCAACTGCAGCGGCAACCCGCAGAGGGAATACGCCTTTTCATACTTAAGGAAGATAGTGGCCAAGGACGCATCGGGCATAACCGTGGACGCGCCCATACCTTATACGCTTGATCCCGCAAACAACCAGATAAACGTTAAGAATCCCGGAGTCGCAACAGGGAGCATGGTGCAGAACAGCGGTGTGTCCGGCATGACCATACAATTCGCGGACAACAATAATTCCACGACATCGAGCCTGCCGTCTGGATGCGGGGTCTACTTCGAAGCGGCCCTGAACTGCTGGGCAAAGGATATAAATGTGGTGAATTTTCCGCGTTACGGAATATGCGCGGAGTACTCGGCCAGGGTGACCGTCGAGGACTGTTATGTAAAGAAAGCGCAGAATTACGGCGGAGGCGGCTGGGGATACGCATTCCGCAACACTGCCACCCAGAACGCGCTTTTCAAGAATTGCGTCTCCGAGAATGTCAGGCACGGATTTATAACGGAGCGCGCAATAACCAACTATGTCGCATTCACCCACTGTACGTCCATAAATTCACAGCAGGGAGAGGATACTCATTTTTCGCTTGCGCACGCGATATTGCGCGATGATTATTTCCAGTCAAACGGAAATGAACTGAACGGATATAACAGGGGAAGCACGAGCGGCGGTGCGTACGAATCCTATCTATCCGGCGCGCTGTGGAACTTTGTCGGTGACGGCTACGCGGGCATATATTACGGAGGCACTATAAATATAACCCCATCAAATGACGGTTCGGCCATTATTGTAGGGGGCCCGGGCAGTCACACCGTGTATGATGGCAGCTATTATGACACCGGCGGGACCTATCATCCGGGCGATATTATGCCCATGAACGCCGGACTGCAGGTGGGGACCGGCCCGAACGGAACCAGGAAAAACGTCCTGTATGAAGGGCTGGGATTAACAGGACTCCAGCCGCAGTCGTTATACGAACAACAGCTGCAAAACAGGGTGGGGACCGTCGCGGAGTGGGCAAATGTATGCGGCGACGCGCCGACACTGACTCCGGTGGCGACTAATACGCCGGTGCTTACGCCAGGCATACTGGTATACGACGGGGATCATCCTGCATGGGGAGCGGGCTATGGCGGATCCGCTCTAACGCCCGTATGCACCCTGACGCCTGGAAACAGCCTGTACGATAAGGGCCAGAACAGGACGATAAACGGCGCTTACTCCTCGAGGTTTGCGCCGACAGGCGGCGATTACGGCATATTAATGACGTACGGCGGCCCAAGCTGCTTAACTTCCAATATCAACAAACTTGATTTCTGGATATATCCGGTAAACGCCGGCATGAATTTCAGGCTGCACCTTATGAACGGAGTTCCGCTTGCTGATGTTGGCAACTCCCTGATAGTAACAGGCGCGATGGCGGATGGCGGGGCTTTTACGGCGAACGCCTGGAACCATGTCGCCATACCTATCGCTTCTTTCGGGTACAGCGGTACATTTAACGGACTGGAATTGAGTAATAATACAAATACCGCGGACAATACCTTCTGGCTGGACGACATATATTTTATTCCAAACGCGGCCCCGACATTTACAATGACTTTTACTCCCCCATATACATTAACGGCTACAGCGACAATCACGCCGAGCGGGACGCCGAGCTTCACGGCTCCGGCCACTTTTTCAAGTACGCCCACAATAACTTTTACCGGCTCGCCTGCAAATACTTTTACCGCGTCGCCGACATTTACGCTCCAGCCGCCGACTTTAACTTTTACCCCGACTCCGGGTAAGTGGGGGGCCTGCGGAAAAATACTCCTTGCCTATTATTATAATGACGGAACAAATCCATATAATGCATCCAGGATTCCTTATAACCAGCTGACGCATATCGCTCATTCCTTTATCGTACCCAACGCGGATGGATCGCTCGGCATTCCAGCCAATTTTATAGAGCCGGCGCTTATTTCAAAGGCCCATGCCGCAGGAGTAAAGGTTGTAATATCGACCGGCGGCGGCGGGACCTATACCCAGTATTCATCAATGGCAAACAACGCTTCGTCACGCGGCACTTTTGAGGATAATATGGTTAATTTTATCAAAACAAACGGCTATGACGGCATTGATATAGATTACGAGGGGCCGGAAAACGCCACCGACACCGCGAATTACACCCTTTTGATGAGCGAACTGCGCGCAAAGTTCAATGCTGCTCAGCCGGCGGGCCAGCCATGGCTGATAACTGCCGCGGTAGGGGGATCAAATTATTCCGGCCAGTGGATTGATTACGCCTCCATACTCCCGTATGTGGATTATTTTAACCTTATGAACTATGAAATGGGCGGTTCCTGGAACGACCATATGAGCCACAACGCTCCGTTGTACGCGGGAACGGACCCTTATCCCGACCTGAATTGCGCCGCGGCAGTGGATTATATAGTAACCACACGCGGCGTGCCTGCTTCAAAAGTAATATTTGGAACACCTTTTTACGGCTATGAATACACAAATATTGAAAATCTTTACGACGCCTGCCCGGGCACGTGCGGCGCGGCAAACGTGCTTTACCTGGATTACAAGGTCATCGCGACAACATACATGACGGCAGGCAGCGGCTGGACATACCACTGGGACGCAGGCTCGCTTGTGCCTTACCTTACAAAAGACGCAGGAGCAGGCATCATAACTTTTGATGATGTGACATCAATTGCGGATAAGGTAAGCTACGCAATTACAACCAGGAACCTTGCCGGCGTCATGATGTGGGATCTAAACGCAGATTACATACCATGGCTGGGACAGCCTTTGATGGATTCTATGTCCAGCGCTTTCATGCAGGCCTGCCCGTCGGGCTACACGGCAACGCCCACGTTTACAATCACGCCAACATATACGACGACGCCGGTCTGGCCCTCCACGATAATTTACGACGGCGACACGGCAGGCTCCAGGCTTTCGGACGGAACAATCACGGACAGCGGCAACGGCGGAGGATTGACCGAGACAACGGGCGGCAACCCTGGCAACGGAATGACAGTGACTTATGTGGACACTGCCTGGTATACGGGCCAGGAGTGGCAGCCAAATTCGCCGAAATCAACGGCGGGATATAATTACATACAATTCGATATTAAAGCCGTATCCGGTTTTGTGGACGGCCTTGAACTTGAACTGGACTGGGGAAAAGGTGCGGTCAGCGTCATGAATTACGCCCCCCAGGGAATACCGCCTTACTGGGTGACAATACAGATACCACTCTCGGCCCTGCTTGCTTCGGGCACAACGCAGGTTTCAATGCTGGACTGGATAAAAACCGTAAATTATCCATATACCGTCATCATAGACAACGTAAAATTGGTGGACCTTACCGTTCCGACTCCGTCACAGACGCAAACACCCTTTACGCCGACCATGACTTTTACGGCAAGCGCCTCGTATACGGCCACTCCGACAAACACCGGCACGGCGTCGGCGACCCCGACGCAGACCGTTTCGCCCACGCAGAGCTTTACGGCATCGCCGGTTTTTACGGCAACGGCAACCACGACCATAACGGCGACATGGACGATAGCTTACGGGACTTTTACGATGACTCCCACAGTGACCGAAACGGTAACGTCCGCAATTACGGCAACGGCGACCCCTTCGATGGCGGCGCCAACATTTACCTTAACTCCCACATATAGTTACACATCAACATTTACGCCTTCAATGACCGTAACGCAGCAAATTTCCGCCACATCAACCCCGACCCAAACGCAGGCGGCAACGCCCGGCGTGACGCCTGCGGACGGGCTGCTGTTCCCGAACCCGCTGGACCCTGAGACAAACGACCTGTACGTGACTATGAACATAGATTATGACTCCACCGAAGTTTTGTTCAGTTTATATACTTCTGCGTTAAGGCTGGTGAGGACCGTAAATCTTGGGACCCGGAACCACGGGGCTCATGTTGAAAAGATCGATAAAAACAGCCTTACCGGCCTTTCCAACGGGGTATATTTCTGCATTGTCGAGACCAGAGCCCCGGGAAAGACCGGCAGGCTCACGCCGCAAAAACTGTTGATACTGAAATAGCCATCTGGACAAATCCCGCCGTATAAGTTATTATTATCAAAACTTTAAAAAGGGAGCTTTTATGGAAAAGGTTATTTTTTGCGTGTGCGCATTGTTTTTTACCGTGATTTTTTGTTCCCGGTCGATAGCCGCCATATTGCCACCTGAATATTCCATAAACTGGAAAAATTGCGGCGCGATATTTCAGGCCAATGAGGCGGTGATAAAAAAGATAGATCTTAAAAAGGATTTTGGCGCCTCAGGCGGCGGCAAGACCGACGATTCAGAGGCCTTCAGGAGGGCGATAGAATCAGCTGCGGGTCCCGCCGAGATCTATGTGCCCGAGGGTGAATACCTTCTCAGGTCGCCGATAGTGATAAAAAAGGACAACATTTATTTGACGGGCGCAGGAGCCGATAAGACAAGGCTTGTTTTTGACCTGAACGGTACGACTCTCAACTGCATAAATATTTGCGGTACAATTTCAAGCGATTCGTCAAAAGCAGTCGACGGCCTTGAAAAGGGTAACACACGCATTAAAATTGAAAATTCAGGCGCTATCGAAGGGGGCGGTTTTGCGGCCATCCTGCAGGATAACGACCCTGCCATAATGTACACAAAACCCGAATGGAACCAGCCGTGGGCCAAAGACAGCGTCGGACAGGTTTTCGGGGTGAAGTCGGTAAAGGACGGTTTTGTCGAGCTTGAAGAACCCCTTCACATCACTTTCAGAAAGGAGATGTCGGCCAGGCTCGTAAGGGTGAACGCGGTGACCGGATGCGCAGTTTCCTCTCTTTATGTAAAAAGGCTGGACAGGGGGGATTCAGACATCATACACATTGAGAACGCGGCAAACTGCCTTATCGACGATATTGAAAGCGAACTTGCGCTCAGAAGCCATGTATCGATCTCCACTTCGTATAAGTGCAGCGTAAAAAACAGTTATTTCCACCACGCCTATGACTACGGCGGGGGAGGGCACGGATACGGGGTTGAACTGAAGCACTGGACGTCCAACTGCCTGGTGGAGAATAATATTTTTGTTCATCTGCGCCATTCAATGATGGTCCACCAGGGAGCCAACGGGAATGTTTTTGGTTACAACTATTCTAAGGACCCGGTGGCCACGGGAGACCACGACCCCAATTCCCTGGTTTGCGATATTTCCGTCCACGGCCATTACGCGTTCATGAACCTTTTTGAGTCAAACATAGTGCAGAAGGTGGAGATATCCGATTACTGGGGGCCATCCGGCCCGGGCAATACGTTCCTGCGCAACAGGATAGAGACAGAGGGTGTGCGCATAAATGACAGAACTTCAGGCGAGAATTTTATCGGAAATATTATCGTGAATGCCGATTACGGCATCGAACCGGCGCCCGGCGCGCCTGTTTCCGGCATATTGACCCAGGCAAACGTAGACTACGGCGAGCTGGGATATGACGCTTCCATACAGGACCGTGAAATACCGGCAAGTTTATACCTTGGTGAAAAACCCGGTTTTGTCAAGAGCGTGAAATGGCCGTTGCTGGGACCCGATGTCAAGGGCACCCAGGACCTGCCGGCGCGTGAAAAAGCGGAATTGAAATGAAGAAGTTCGCTGTTTATTCTTTGCTTGCCCTGCTTTTGTTCGTTGTTTTATTCCTTTTATGCGTCAGCCGCAGCGGGATAAAAAAAACAATAAAAGAGGCGCTTAAGGCGCCGTTGAAAACAGAATCTCTCTCGGAAAGGCGCGATTACGTGATCACCATGCCGCAGCCCGGCGAAAAGAAAAAACAATACAATTATTCAATTTACCTGATAAAAGCCGACGCTTCCGGCAATACAATGTGGATCAGGTCTTATTCCACCGGCAACAACGACTGGGCCGAGGCTGTTTACAGCCTTGACGACGGCGGGGCGATAGTAGCGGCCAGGTCGTATTCTCCGGAAGAAGGCTATCTCGGAATGTATGTTTTAAAGGTCGGACCTGACGGCGGAAAGATATCGCTGACATGGTTGAACGACGTTAAGGAAGGCGAACTGAAGGAAAAGAGCGGCGACTGCGTTATAACCGCGGGCAGGGCCTACACCGGCGGGGCCGCGGGCGGCGTATATATCGCCGGAACCGGAAAAGACGGTAATTATAAGTGGGTGAGGAATTTTGGCTCGGGGTATTTTGAATGGGGCTATACGGCGCTATGGGTAAAGGACGGCCATTATGTGACAATAGCCCAGGATGACGACCCTTCGATAGCTAACGAGGATTTTGTCATAGTGCAGAGGGATTCCCAGGGAAAATACGACTGGACCAGGAGGTTTGGAGGGGATAAATTCGACAGGGGATATTCCATCGAGCCGGTAAAGTCCGGAGGCTTTATAGCGGCGGGGTTGACATATTCATACGGTGCGGGAAACGACGATGCCTATATTATCCGCCTCGATGACGACGGCGCGAAGATATGGGAAAAATATTACGGCATGCAGGGCCATGACAGGGCATACGACGCGGTGGAGGCGCCCGACGGCGGTTTTTTGGTGGCAGGGACGACAGATTCAACAGGCGCGGGAAATTACGACGCGTATATCATAAAACTTGACGCGGACGGAAATTTAATCTGGCAAAAGACATTCGGCGGCGTTTTTGACGATACCGCGCACGCGATCGCCGTCACAAATGACAACGGTTTTATAGCGGCGGGCGCCACGGATTCATATCCGCCTGAAAAATTATGAAATATTCTTTTGAATAAAAAAACATTTCAGCAGGAGGAAAAATTTTGAATAAACTAATAAAGTACGCGCTTATAGTTCTTGTCGTGATAATACTTGCGGCGGCCCTGATAACAAGGTGCTCAAAAAAACCCGCGGCCGAAAAACCCGCCGCAACGGCTGCGGTTCCACAGGCGCCCCGGCCGGTCACAACAGCGGCAAAACCGGAAGCCTCCGCGGAAAAACAAAAAAAATCCGCGCAGGCGGCCAGGGCGAAAGCCCCTTCGGGCAAGGTGAATTTGACTGATTATGAATTCAAGCTTTCTACGGATAAGACGACCTTTAAGGTAATGAAAAAGGGAACCGTCGTAATGTCCAGGACGGCCGGTGATAAGGAGAGTTTTCAGATATCCGCGGACAACGCTGAAAAATCACTGCCCAAGGCAGGCGCGGATCTGCTTGGCGACGGAAGGCCCGTTGTCGTGCTTAAGACAAAATCGGAAAAAGACAGCTGCTCCAACGTATATTCGATATTTTCCGTGAGTGAAGACATGTCGCTCATTGCCGAGATAAAGGGGCTCGAGGACGGCATAGAATTCAAGGATATCGACCATGACAATATATCCGAGATTCTGGGACGCGATTGCACGTTCCTGGACTGGTGGGCCGCATTAGGGGAACCGCCGGCGCCAAAAGTGATATTAAGGTACTCTCCGGGTTCCGGTTATGTGCTGGCCGACGACCTTATGAGGAAGGACCCGCCGTCCGCGGCGCAGCTTTCCGCAAAAGCCGCGGCATGCAGGAACGGCGCCATATCAAAGGTATGGAGTTACATGCTGGACCTGATATATTCGGGTAACGGCGATGCGGCCATGAAATTCTACGACCAACTGGAATGGAACCCGGAATGGGAAGCCCAGAACCCGGGCAACGACACCGACAGCGGAAAGTCGGACAAGCAGGAATACCTTGAAGCATTCAAGGAGCACCTTTCGACCAGCCCTTACTGGCCGGCGCTCAAAAAGATGAACAACTGGGAATATTCGGATATGGCGATGTAGTGGAAATTCAACATTAGCCTGGCAGAGCCCAAAAGTTTTCAATAATTCAATGGAGGGTATATGCCAAAAAAAGTCGTAATAGTCGGAGCGGGACCGGGGGGATTGACGGCAGGAATGATATTGGCCCACCGGGGATTTGACGTCGAGATCATCGAAAAAGAGGACAAGGTCGGCGGAAGGAACGCGCCTTTGAAACTCGGTGGGTTTACCTTCGACACCGGGCCAACATTTTTGATGATGAACTTCATACTGGAAGACATGTTCCGGGAGACAGGCAGGCGCGCAGGGGATTATCTGGAGTTCAAACGCCTTGATCCGATGTACCGGCTTAAATTCTTCGGCAATGAGATAATGGCCTCCGATGACCATGAAAAAATGGAAGCTGAAATAAAACGTGAATTCCCTGGTGAAGAAGCCGGGCTGAAAAAATTCCTGGAAGGCGAAAAGGTGCGTTTTGATTACCTTTTTCCTTGCCTTCAGAAACCTTACAGTTCTTTCAGGGACATGCTTATAAACCCTTTCTTAAAGGCAATACCGCACCTTGACCTGCATATGAGCGTATATTCCGCCCTTGGCAGGTATTTCAAAAGCGAGAATCTGAAGTTCTGTTTTACGTTCCAGTCCAAATATCTCGGGATGTCAGCGTGGGAATGTCCCGCAGCGTTCGCCATGGTGGCGTACATTGAGCACAACTGGGGCATATACCATGTCATCGGCGGACTGAACCGGATATCAACGGCCATGGCAAAAGTAATCGGCGAAGAAGGCGGAAGCATAAGGCTCAATACAAAAGTCAAAAGGCTGGTCAATGAGAAGAAAAACGTCACCGGCGTCGAGCTTGAAGACGGCAGCGTGATAAAAGCGGACGAAGTCATAGTCAACGCGGATTTTTCATACGCGGCGACCAATCTCATGGACAAAAAATACGTAAAAAAGTATTCTCCGGTAAATCTTGCCAAAAGGAAATACTCTTGCTCCACTTTCATGCTCTATCTCGGAGTTAAGAAAAAATATGATTTCCCTCATCACAATGTGTTTTTTGCCCAAGATTACAGGAAAAACGTCGAGGATATATTCACCCGGTTGAAATTATCGGACCAGATCTCTTTTTACGTGCAGAACGCGTCCATGACGGACAATACACTGGCTCCCGAAGGAAAGTCCACCATTTACATACTGGTCCCGGTTGCAAATCTCAAGGCCGATATAGACTGGGAAAAGGAAAAGGATGCGTTCAAGGAAAGGGTGCTTGATGAAGTCGTAAAACGCACCGAAATGAAGGATTTACGGGAAAACATCGAAGTCGAGAAAATATACACCCCGGATACCTGGAACGACGATCTTAATGTTTATTACGGCGCCACATTTAATTTGGGCCACAATATACCCCAAATGCTTTATTTCAGGCCCAGGAACCATTTTGAATGTTTTGAGAACACATACCTGGTTGGCGGAGGGACACATCCCGGATCCGGGCTTCCAACCATCTATGAGTCGGGAAGAATATCGGCAAATATGATTTGTAAGAAACATGGCGTCAGCTACCAGGAACCGACAATACTGAAAACGAAGAAGACTGTTTAGGACCAAAAACAATAAAACGCCTTGTTTTTAAGGGATAAAAAATCCTTGACATTTTCCGGTGCAGCGGTAATATATAGTCTGTTTTGTAAATGGTTTATTTGGTCGGTTTGCAGGGATAAGATCCGTGCAAAGAGACCCCCAACAATATCAGCTACATTGAAATCAGGCAATTAAATTCGGGATATTTCAATATCCTTTTGGATAATGAAATTACATTCCGCGTTTATATACTATCTTAAGGAGGCGCTTTTGATGTCAAAAGATATGATGGAAATCAGATGGCACGGCCGCGGCGGCCAGGGGGCCAAGACTGCAGCCCTGTTGCTTGGCGAAGCTGCGATCGCTGCCGGAAAGTATGTTCAGGCGTTCCCGGAATACGGACCCGAAAGGATGGGCGCGCCGGTTGCGGCTTACGACAGGATAGCTTCCAAGGAAATAACGATCCACTCGCCGGTCCTAAAACCGGATGTTGTGCTTGTCCTGGATGAGACATTGATCGAATCCGTGGACATGGTCCACGGCCTTTCCGAGAGCGAGGGCGTCCTTATCGTCAATACCCCAGACTCAAAGGAAGAGACGAAGAAAAGGATAAAGTGGAACGGCAGCAAGCTCATAACAATTGACGCTTCCAAGATAGCCCAGGCGAACATTGGAAGGCCGATCCCGAATACTCCCATGATAGGCGCGCTTATCGGCGCGACGCTTATACTTCCCATTGAAGCCTTCATGGAAGACACTAAGAAAAAACTTGAGAAAAAATTCAAATCAAAACCGGAAGTTATCGAAGGCAACCTGAAAGCTATCAGACAGGCTTATGAGGAGGTAAAAAAATAATGGTAAAAAAACCCGAGATCAAAACATGGAAGGACATCGCGGTAGGCGGTGTCGTGGAAAGCGGAACGGCCGAATATTTCCATACAGGCGGCTGGAGAAGCAAGGTGCCTGTGTGGCAGAAACAGAATTGCATCCAGTGCATGACATGCTGGGCTTTCTGCCCGGATAACGCCATCAAGGTGGTTGACGGGGCAAAGGGAAAGGAACGCGGGGAATTTGACTATAATTTCTGCAAAGGCTGCGGCATTTGCCCCGAGGAATGCCCGCAGAACAACAAGATAACCAAGGAACTTAAGGCAAAAGACGCGACCCTGAAGATCACCCCTTCCACCGGGAAGGGAACGCCGGGGTTCGACGAGAAGGCTGCAATATTGTTTGTCGGGCTCAAAGAAGCCAAAGACAAATACAATATAAAGTAACGGAGGAAAAAAAATAATGGAAAAAACAATAGTCGCAAGGACGGGCAATGAAGCCATGGCCGAGGCCATGCGCCAGATCAACCCGGATGTGTGCGCCGCCTATCCGATAACACCGGCAACCGAGATTATGCAGATATTCGCCGGCTTCGTGAACGACGGCAAGGTAAAAACGAATCTTATAACCGTCGAATCGGAGCACTCCGCAATGAGCGCGTGCGTCGGCTCGGCCGCCGCGGGTGCCCGGACAATGACGGCCACATCCTCGCAGGGACTGGCTTATATGCACGAGATACTCTTTATAGCGGCGGGCATAAGGCTCCCGATAGTGCTTGCAGAGGTAAACCGCAACATATCGGCTCCCATAAACATCCACTGCGACCATTCGGACACAATGGCGGAGAGGGATTCAGGATGGATACAGCTCTTTTCAGAAAATCCGCAGGAAGCCTATGATGCCATGATCATGGCGCCGAGGATCGCGGAACACAAGGACGTAAGCCTTCCCATTATGGTGACTACCGACGGTTTCATCATTAGCCACGGTATGGAAAGGCTCGAGATGTATCCAGACGCCGAAGTCCAGAAATTTGTTGGCGAATATCAGGCCCCTTACAACGTGATGGACGTGGATCATCCGATAACGGTGGGTTCCATAGTACTTCAGGACTACACTTTCGAGTTCAAAAAAGCCCAGCATGAAGCCATGAAGAACGCGAAAAGGGTCATCATGGAGGTCGGCAAGGAGTTCGCAAAAACATTCGGCAAGGAATACGGGCTCATCGAAGCTTACAGATGCGACGACGCCGATTTTATCACCATATCGCTCGGCTCGACGGCGGGCACCACAAAGACCGCGGTGGAAGAGTTGAGGAACGAAGGGATAAAGGCCGGGCTCATCAAGATAAGGTCGTTCAGGCCGTTCCCGGCGGAAGAGATAGCGGCCATACTTTCAAAGGTAAAAGCGGCGGCAGTGTTTGACAGGGCGGAATCAATGTCAAACCAGGCCGGACCGGTAGCCACCGAGGTTAAGAACGGGCTTTACGACGCGGGAGTGAAGATACCGCTCGCCAGCTACATATACGGCCTCGGCGGAAGGGAAATATTCATCGAGGACATCAAGGATGTTTACAAGGAATTGAAGAACATAGCGGACGGAAAGTCCAAACCTGAGCAGGCGAAGTACATCGGCCTGAAAGTATAGAGGAGGCTAACATATGTCATCACCAAAACAAGCTGCTGCTGTAGAAAACAAGCTGACAGGCGGCCACAGGGCATGCGCGGGTTGTGCGTTCCCGATAGCCATAAAAGAAGTATTATCATCATGCAAATATCCGGTGGTGGTAGTGAATGCGACCGGCTGTATGGAAGTGACAACGACCATATTCCCGTTCTCCGCATGGAAAGTTCCGTTCATGCATAACGCGTTCGAGAACTCGGCGGCAACATGCTCGGGTATCGAAGGGGCATATCAGTCGCTGAAAAAGCAGGGAAAGATAGACAAGAACATCAAATTTGTGGCCTTCGGCGGGGACGGCGGCACGTATGACATCGGGCTCCAGTCACTTTCCGGCGCCATGGAGCGCGGCCACGACATGATGTACGTCTGTTACAACAACGAAGCCTACATGAACACAGGCGTACAGAGGTCATCCGCCACGCCGCGCGGAGCAAGCACGACTACCGCGCCCGCCGGCAAGGTCATCAACGGCAAACAGCAGAACCCGAAGGACCTGACCGAAATAATGGCCGCGCATAACCTGCCTTACGTGGCCCAGACCACCGTGGGAATGTGGCCGGACGCCACCAAAAAGTTCGAAAAAGCCTTTGAAATCACGGGGCCGAAATTCGTGAATATATATTCGCCGTGCATACCGGGCTGGGGAATTGAAACATCGCAGACGGTAAAATTGTCCAAACTCGTGGTGGATACCTGCATGTGGCCCGTATATGAGGTCGAGAACGGCAAGTACAAAGTCAATTACAAACCGGCCACAAAACTGCCCGTGACGGAGTTCTACAAGACACAGACCAGGTTCAAGGCACTGCTCAAGGATGAAGCCCAGATAAAGCTCATACAGGAATTTGTCGACGCGAAATGGGCAAGGCTGCTTTTACTGGAAGAGGCTACCAATAAAGCATAATTTATTTATGATAAAGGCGTGTTACCCCTGATAATATACACGCTTCGAAGGGCCCGGAAGCAATTCCGGGCCCTTTTTTTTGACCCGGCCGGGAGGCCCCGTTTCCCAAGGCGACGGCCTGGAAAATAGTCCAAATATTTTCTTGACATTTTATTTATAGAATAGTATAAATATATGCAATTAAAGAGGTTTTTTTGAATGCTCAAATAAAATTAAAGAGTTTTGGCGTCATTTTAAGGCCCTTAAAAGGGCCTTTCATGATATATAAACTATTTTAACTTTCGGAGGTGTGCGGAAATTGAAAAATCTTGGAAGACACATCCTGGTTGAGTTTTACGGGTGTAACAAGAGCAAGCTTGATGATCTTAAATTTGTCGAAAGGACCATGGTGGGCGCGGCTGAATATTCCAAGGCCACGGTGGTCGACGAAGTGTTCCACAAATTTAACCCGCACGGGATCAGCGGTGTCGTCGTTATCCAGGAATCGCACCTTACTATACATACTTGGCCGGAATATGGTTATGCAGCGGTGGATGTATTCACTTGCGGACAGACCGTGGACCCCTGGGATGCGTTTTTTTATCTGAACAGGGAATTCGATGCCGAGTCAAATACTACAATGGAACTAAAAAGAGGGCTTCTTGACCTTCCAAATCTAAAGGTAAAGACAACAGCGTAGGGTTTTAAAAAAACGAGAGGTGATTTGAAGTGGATGCTAAAAGGAAAAAGGAATTAAAGGACCTGTTGACCGAAATGAAGGAGAGTAAAATAGCCGAAATAAGGCAGAACACCGATGAAATGGCATCCGCTGACGGGTTCCAGAACGACGCGCAGGATTTTGCGGATACTGCAACGAACATTTACGACAAGGAACTTCACGGCGACCTTACAGAGAAAAACAAAAAGATACTCCATAATATAGAGGAAGCGCTTGCCAAGATAGAAGAGGGCCGTTTTGGGAAATGCGACAAATGCGGCAAGGACATATCGATAGAAAGGCTCAAGGCAATACCCTCGACAAAACTCTGCATTAAATGCCAGACGGGCGCGGAGAAACTGTAAAAAAGCCGGCCGTTTATCATGCATATCACAAGCGGTCAATTCAAGGGAATCCCTATTTTCGCCCCACGGGGAATGGATGTAAGGCCCACTTTATCAAAGACAAGGCAGGCCATTTTTAACATTCTTAGGCCTTATATCGGCGGCGAAACCGTGGTTGACATATTTTCCGGAACTGGAGCCCTCGGCTTTGAGGCCTTAAGCAACGGAGCTGCTTTCGCCTATTTCATCGATATTGCGAACGGTGAATATATTACCAGGAATGCCGCAAAATTAAGGCTTGAAGGGTCGTCTTTCAATTATATAAAAGGCGATTTTACAAGAGGACTCGGCATCCTCTCGAGCCAGGGAATAAAGGCCGGGATAATATTCGCGGACCCGCCGTATAACAGGGGGTTTATAGGGGCGCTTTTAAGGACAAAGGCCCTGGCTGATATTTTAAGCGACGGCGGATTTTTTGTGGCCGAGATACATGACCAGGAAAAGAACGAAGTTTCCAGCCGGCTTCAGGGATGGAAGATAGTAAAGGAAAAAGAATACGGCGGGACGTGGGTCGTATTATTCACCAAATCGGAGGTTTGACATGGTGCAACCGGAGATACTGGTAAAGATACCAGCTTTCAAGGCTTTCAGCGCGGATGAGATAAAGGAATTGTCGGAGAGGCTTAATATCGAGGAAGTGGAAGCTCAGTGGGCGATCTTCAACGAGAACCAGATCGGCGACGATTCTATGTATTTTATTCTCGACGGGGCCGTAAAAATAATCAAGAAGACAAAGAGCGAGGAAAAAGTGCTGGCGAACCTGAAGGCCGGGGATTTTTTCGGCGAGATGTCCATGCTGCAGCCGGCGCCAAGGTCTGCCTCGGCGGTGACCATAAGGCCGTCAAAACTGGTAAGACTTTCCGACAGGGATTATAATGATTTTAAGAAAACAAGACCGGCAATAGTCGTAAAGTTCAACGACATATTCATATCCACCCTCATACAGAGACTGCGCGAGGCCGACAAAAGGCTGGTAAAAGAGGGTTTTGGAATAGGGGCCATCTGATGGTCAAATTCGACCTTTGGTCCCTGCTTTGCAAGTGGGCCGTATATACATTCCTGCTTTTTTTGACAGTCAGGACGGTAAAAGGGCTCGAATTGAATTACACCGGCATGGAAGGCGCCATGACGCTGGCCGTTGCGGCGGCTGTTATTGCACTTATCAACACATTTATCAGGCCGGTAATAATTCTCTTGACTTTGCCCATAAATATATTATCATTTGGACTATTCACTTTGGTAATTAATGCGATAGTTTTTTCCTGCGCCGGATGGATAGTCAAGGGATTTGAAGTGAAATCTTTCTGGGCGGCGGTCATTGGTTCGCTGGTTTACAGCCTTGCGACAATGGCGGCAGGGTACTTTTTACGGCTTTTCTTTTCCAGGTCCAGGGCGGGAAAAGACGGCATAAAGGCGGAGTTCAGGATAATAGAATAATTTTGGTATGCGAGGATGGCGAAATTGGTAGACGCACTAGCTTGAGGTGCTAGCGGGTAACACCATGGGAGTTCGAGTCTCCCTCCTCGCACCAATTTTTTTTACGGGAAATTTGGCAAGAAGCCGGCGGCAAAGGTTTTGGCCGGTTTTGTTTCTGCGGCCAACATTCATCGGGAGATAATAATGGGAAAAAAATCAAACAAGAAAAAATATGCGCTCGGCCTTGACCTTGGCGGCACCAATGTAATGGCCGCGATAATCGACGTGAAGGGCAAGGTAAAATCATTCATTCATTTTCCAACGGAGGCCTCGCGGGGGCCGGAGCACGTCATTTCAAACATTGCCCGGCAATCAATACTGCTTGTAAATAAAGCCGGGCTTACCATGAAAGACATATGGAGGGCCGGCATCGGATCGCCCGGGCCGATGGATTCGAAAAAGGGGATTATAATGGGCGCCGTGAACCTGCCCGGATGGAAATTCGTGAAGTTAAAAGATACCCTCGAAAAACTTCTCGGTGTCGGAGTGGGAGTGGATAACGACGCCAATTGCGCGGCCTATGGTGAAACGTGGGCCGGGGCCGCAAAAGGCGCGTTAAATGTCGTCGGCATAACGCTCGGGACCGGAGTGGGCGGAGGTATCATAATAGACGGACGGCTCGTGCGCGGCGCCAATTATAACGCTGCTGAAATAGGACACACCTCGCTGGACCCGGACGGAAGGCTTTGCAAATGCGGGGCCCGCGGCTGCCTTGAGCAGTACGCTTCGGCTTCGGCTATAGCGGAATCCGCAAGACAGGCCATACGCGGCGGAGCAAGCTCGATTATGACCGAGGCTGTAAAGGGCGATATTTCCAGGATAACATCAAAGACGGTTTATGAGGCATTGCTGCAGAAAGACAGGACGGCGGTCATGGTATGGAACGAGTTTATTAAGTATCTTGGAGCCGGCGTGGCCAACCAGATAAACGGGCTCAATCCGGAAGTGGTGGTCATAGCGGGCGGGGTAATAAACGCCGGGGAGAGGCTTTTTGAGCCGCTTCGCGATGCCGTGAGAAAACAAACTTTCGCCATTACATTTGCCGCGGCAAGGATAGTGCCGGCAAAACTCGGCGAACTTGCCGGAGCAACAGGCGCCGCCGGGCTTGTAATAAATGAGGGCGATTTTTACGGACTTTAATGGTTAGCAATTCCCGCAAAATAATCCTTTCGGCGGTATTGGCCGCGATTGCTTTCATCTATTTATTCACCATGAACCCCTGTTTTAAAAACAACGATTCACCCGAGACATCCGCCGCCGCTTATTTTCTTGGCATCGGGCATCCGCCAGGTTACCCCTTGTTCTCGATGGCCGCGAAAATATTTACATACATTCCTTTGGGAAACGTGGCATTCAGGGTTAACTTTTTTTCGGCGCTGCTGGCACTGCTGACCCTTCTGATTACATACAGGACGACCGGAATCATTGCGGCATATTTCAGGGAACTTGACGGAGCCGCAGGCTATTGTATGCGGATATTTACACTTTGCGCCCTGGCATTTTCAATGATATTCTGGGAGCAGGCTGTCGAGGCAAAAGGCGGCATATATATCCTCAACCTTTTGTTTACATCCTTGCTCATATATATTTTTTTAAGGCTGCAGGAAAGATTCCATATAAAATATGTTTATATGGCGGGCCTTGTCTTCGGGCTTTCCCTGGCCAACCACTGGCCAAGCGCCATGATAATGGCGCCTTTTTGCCTCTATTTTGTCTTTATATACCATAAAAGGTTCGGGCCGGGCCGGATCATTTTCACATTGCTTTTCCTTTTTTGCGGGGTTTCGGCGTACCTTTACCTTCCCATAAGGGGACACGGCGCACCGCCCCTTAACTGGGGAAACCCGGTTTCCCTTTCATCCATGTTGTGGGTGATACTGCGCAAGGCCTATACAGCCCCGGTCAGCCCGTCATTCGATGTTTATCTTTATCAGGTCCTTGAACTGATACGGATCGTTGCGGTAAATTATTCCTTGCTGGCGGTTTTCTGCGTGGCCGGGTTCATTGCCATGTTCAAGAGGGCAAAAAAGCAGGCTGTTTTACTGTGCGCCATATTCGTCCTGACCGTAGTTCTCGTGGTATTTGTAAATCTCGCGAAAAGAGAGATTGTTTACCTTCTGGATATATTCCTGCTCCCGGCCCTTTATATAATGGCGCTTTTTATCGCACCCGGACTGACGGCTCTATCCGCTTTAAAGGTCCCGAAATACTTATCGGTTTCCGCAGCCGTTATTGCGTTTGCCGCCATGTCGGCGTTTAATTTCGGGATTAATGACCTTTCACGTGATTACATCGCCTACGATTACGGCAATAATATCCTTGCTTCCATGAACAACGGCTCGATCTACATAGCGGACGCGGACCATAACGCGATGCCTGTATATTATATCCAGGAAGTTGAAAAAAAACGCGCCGATATAAAGCTCGCGGTGGCCTCGTTCCTTGCCTTTGATTGGGGGATTGAGGATTTCAGGCGCAGGACGGGCATTGATGCGGACATGACTCCCCATAATGGCGGCGGCAATATCAGGAACCTGTTGGCATACGGAGCTAAAACATATGGTGCGTACAGGAATTATTCCGGAGTGGAGGCGCTTAATGATATTCCGGGTTTATATCTGCACCGCAGGGGGTTGCTGGAAAAGACGGGCGGAAAGGATGAAAAGACATCTTTCTGGCCATTTAAACTTTACAGTTACAGGGGGATATTCGGCGAAAATAACAGGCTTAACCGGTCGGATGCGTCGCTTTTGACATGGTATCCGGTTACCATGGTAAATTGCGCGGTTGCGCTTCTGAATGAGGGCGATTTTTTGGATTCGGCGGAGTTAAACAGGATGGCATTGTCGTTTCCCGTGGATGAGCCAAGGGCAAATATTTGTTATGATATTTCAATGGCATACTTCAGGATGAACGACACCGTAAATGAAATGCGTTACTTGAAAGAGGCTGTGGGCCTTAAGACAACGATCCTGCCGGTCTATGAAAGGCTCGGGCTGCTATATTACAATATGGGGCTGCTGGACAGGGCTCTTGAAGTATTTGCTGCCATGAAAGCAATGGGTGGAAGCTCTGAAAGTGTGGACAGGGCTCTTCAGATAATTTCGGGGTTTTCAGCCGGAGACAGATTGGAATTGGCTCTAATGAAAGGAAACGAGAAGCTTCTTAAGAACGATTATGTTTCGGCTCGTGAAATATTTGATTTCCTTATTGAAAAAGGTTACAAAAATGATATAATATTCAAGAACTTAGGAGTGTTTCATTTTAAGACAGGGAATTACAAACAGGCTATCGAGGATTTTAGGAAGTCTGAAAATGAAACACATAATGCAGCAATTGTCCTTTATCTCGCTATGACATTTGAAAAACTTGGGGAATACAAAGAAGCCGCAACAGAACTTGAAAGTGGTATAAAGGATTTTTCCGGGGATAAGGCTCTGTTTGCGGCTTTTCGTTCGTTAAAGGAGCGCTCAAAGGATGGCAAAAGTACTGATAGCATTGACGGACAGGGACGAGGCGATAAAGATAAACAACGCCCTTGAGGATAGGGGCGATACCACATATGTGGCCACCAATTCATCCGCTCTTTTGGAAAAGATAACCCGCCAGGAATTCAACGCTTTGATCCTTGACACCGAAATAATCCCCGAACTTGAGCTGAACATTGTGCAGTTTGTCAAGGAAAGGGTCCCCGGAATGAAGATCATCCTTGTAACATCCAAGGATAAGCTCGACTCCGCGATCGCGATAGCCAGGAACCAGGATTTCAACTACCTGCTCAAACCGTTAAACATAAGCGAACTGACTTTTATGCTGGAAAAAATAGAGAACGCCGCCGTAAAATACGAGGAGCCGGCCCAGGACAGCTACTTCAGGGAAAAATTTATCGGCAAAAGCGACAAGATAAAAAAAGTAATGGCCGTATCCGCCAAAGTCGCGAAAAGCGAAAGCAACATCCTGATAACAGGGGAGACCGGAACAGGCAAGGAACTAATATCGCGCGCCATCCACGAGCTTTCACACAGGGCGCACGCACCTTTTATCGCCGTCAATTGCGCGGCCATACCGGAGAACCTCCTCGAATCCGAACTTTTCGGATACAAAAAGGGCGCCTTTTCCGGCGCGGTCGCGGATAAAAAAGGACTGATAGAATTGGCCGACAAGGGAACGCTTTTCCTGGACGAAATCGGGGACCTAAGCCTTAACCTGCAGTCAAAACTTTTACGGGTGCTGGAATACAGGGAGCTCCGCAGGCTCGGGGATGAGACGCTGAAAAAAGTGGACATCCGCATAATCGCCGCCACGAACCAGGATCTTTACGCCATGATAAAGGAAAAAAAATTCAGGGAGGACCTGTTCTTCAGGCTGAATGTCATCCATATCAACATACCGCCGCTACGCGAAAGAAAAGAAGACATACCACTGCTGATAAGGTTCTTCATTGAAAAATACAACAAACTCGGCGGCAGAAATATAGTCTCGATAGATTCGGCGGCAAGGAACCTGCTGGCATATTACGACTATCCGGGGAACGTCAGGGAACTGGACAACATAATACAGCACGCTTTCGCCATGTCGCAAAACGACATACTGGGGGTGGAAGACCTTCCCGTGCAGCTTCATAACGTTACGCCCTATTTTAAGCTCGGGTCCCACGAGGACGCGATCAAACCATTGACCGAAGGGGATAAAGACACGGAACTGCTGCTGTCGGAGATCGAAAAAAGGACCATACAGAAGGGGTTTTCCGTTTACGCGGGCAATCATACGAAAGTGGCCAGGGCGCTTGGAATTTCACGTTCAACCCTGTGGAGAAAGATGAAACAATACAAGCTCAACCCATGATATCCCGATATAAATAAAAAAGGCGGGCCTTAAGCCCGCCTTTTTTATTTATATCGGGAACTTAGAAATCAGCCCCGAATGAGAGCTTGAATGCGTTGCCCAACTCGCCGTACGGCTCGAACGAGAAGTCGACGTTGTATTTGGAATTGACCAGCATTCCGAGGCCGAATGATATGTCCTTAAACCCGCTGTCTATTATGTCGTCTTCGGTATAATAACCTGCGCGCAGTATCAGCAGATACGGGCTCTTTATTTCCAGGCCGAACCTGTTGACAGCCGTGTTGTTCAGGCGCCCGACCAGGTCATATTCCGCGTTGACGCCCCAATCGGCTACCGCAAAATTGTACAGAGCCGCGAAGGAAACTTCCTTTGACATGGTGTACCCGTTGAATTCACCGCCAAAATTGGTGGCCACCAGGTCAAAAGAGAGCCCTTTGACTATGGGCACGAAATAACGCACCCCGAGGTCGAAAGCGATGGCGTTGGCAACGGAGCCGTCCATATCGTCCAGGTAATATTTAAAGGTGACGCCGAAGTCAACGTCGCGGTCAAGCTTGTTGGCGTAGGATATGTCGCCGTTAAAAGCGTAGGTGGAGAAGGTGGAGTTCAAATCTATCGGGTGGCCCGATTCGTCGATGCCGTACCTTTCCATTTCGCCGGAATTAAAATAGGAAAATCCGACGGCAAAGGCGCCGATGTCCTTGAACTTTGTGGCGACGCTCAATGATTCAATGATGGTGGACATCAGCCACTGGTTGTGGGAAAAGAAGAGGCTGTATGAATTGTCCTCTTTTTGGATATTCTCTATGCCGGCCGGGTTCCAGAAAATAGCGACAGCGTCCTGCGCGGAACCCAGATACGCGTTGCCCATGCCGGAAGCGGCTGCGCCCACTCCTACGGTCGAGTACAGGCCCGAAACAACGGATGAATTATCGGGCACTCCCAGGGAGGCAAAAATGGAACAGTAAGCAAGGACCAGAGCAGAAGCGATTATTATTATTTTTTTCATTTTTTCCTCCCGATCACTTTATGATCGCGAATTTACTGAACGGAGTGTTGGTGACGGAACCGTCCGAATAAGTTATCACGACCTTGAACATATAAATTCCTCTTGCATAATTAGTTATATCCACCGCAATGTAACCCCAGTATGGGCCTGTGTCGTAAACCCTTCCGGCTTCATCGCCGCTTATTGCCTTAATGACCACCATGACGCTAATCGGTGTTTTTGCCGCATTGACGGGATAGGCAATGGCCATCCTGTTGGTTGTGGCGGGGTTGGGATACGCGAAAACCTTGCCCTGAGGCGCCTGGGGAACCGGCCACGGTGTGAAAGTCGGGGTAACGGTGAAGGTCGGCGTTATTGTCGACGTTATCGTGTTAGTCCCTGTTTCTGTAATGGTCGGCGTTATTGTCATGGACCACGAAGGATTAATGGTTGGGGTGATGGTATAAGTCGGTGTTATTGTGAAGGTTTCAAAGGTCCAGGTTTCCGTTATCGTGGGAGTCACCGTACTTGTGAAGGTTCCCGTGACGGTTTCGGTTACGGTCTCGGTAATAGTCTCGGTCACCGTAGGCGTTACAGTAGAGGAAGGGAACGGACCCGCCATTACCACGGCGCTTGACGCAAGCGCTATAACCGCTATAAGCAATACTTTTTTCATAATGCAAAAACCTCCTGATGAGAATTAAACGATATGAAAGATTTTAACATTTTTAGCTGTAAAGTCAATATAAAGTGGGTGCGGGCGATATATTATCTGATTATGGCTAATTTGCCGGTTTTTCTGCAGCCTGGCCCATCGATGACGTAAATATATATGCCCGATGATACGGTTCTTGAGCGTTTAACGCCGGATATTACCCAGAAATAGGTCCCGTCGGGGGTATCTTTTTCGTCGGAATAAATTTCTTCGCCGTTAAAGTTATATATGTATATCCTTGTTTTGGCGGTCAAGTTATAAAATGTTACGCCCCGTGAAGTTCCGCTTTCCCTGTAGGGGCTCGGGTAAAAATAAAGTTTGTCCAGGTTTGACGCGGCAGTCTTTGCCGGGGTCGGGGTTATTGTTTGCGTGGCAGTGGCCGTCGGCCACGAGGTCCTGGTGGAAGTCGGCGTGCTTGTGGCCGTTATATCGGGCGTCGGAGTCACCGTGCCTATACCCGGACAGCCGCATATCTCTATGTTATCAACCCACAGGTCGACGCTCCATTGTGTGCCGGCTGCGGGGAAGCTGTCGGTCTGGAACTCAACTGCCGTTGTTTTTGTAAAATAAACAGATGCGGAAACTGTCGTGCCCCAGCCTGAAGCCTGCGTCATCGAAGAAAACGGGATGTTTATAAGGGTCCATGACGACGACGGGGGAAGGGAATACCTGTAATAATTATATCCCGTCGGAATTGACGCGTCGCAGTCGATTTTTGTGTAATATTGTTTGGAGTCGTTTTTATACCAGAATCTTAAGGACGAACAGGATGAGAGGTCCCTTGTTCCGCCGAAACTTGTGCCCATGGCGACATAAGGATACTGGTAATATCCCGGGCTGTTAATTACCGTGCCTGTCATACGGGCGGCGGCGCCTGTTGAATCAAATCCCGGCGCCGTCATTGTGAATTGCCCCGCCGGCGGCCATACTATTGATAATCCGGGAGTGGCCTGTGTGTGATCGTTGTTCGTATACCAGTAGCCGCCCCAATAATTATTCGTGGCGGCGCGGTTGCAGTCGTCTATAAGGCTTCCCGGTACTGCCGGCGCGGTTGTGGGGGTGAATGTAGGAGTGGCGAGGCCGCATCCATATATTCCTATCGGGCCAAGCGAGACGCTCACAGGATACTGCTGCCCCGGAGGCGGTTCCACTCCGGTTTGAAAAACAACCTGCCTTGTCTGCGATAGCACCGATCCAAGGCTTACGAGGTTGCCCCAGCCCGGAGCCTGCGTAAACGATGCAAAAGGGAAGATGTAATACTGCCATCCGGACGCGGCAAAAAAGGAATGTTTATAGTCGTTGTATCCGGTATTTATGGAAGGATCCGCTACCAGCCTCACATCATAATATTTGTTGTCGCCGTTAAAATAAAAACTTATGCCGAGGCAGGAAGAATAATCCCTGTCAATTGCAAGGTCCGTGCCGAATGCTATAAATGGGGAACTGTAACCGCCGGCATTATATATGACGGTTCCGGTTACATGAAGCGCGCATGACGCGGCCTGGAATCCGGGTGTGGAAACGGCAATTGCAACGGAAGATACGCCCCCGTTGGACGAATCGTTATATGAGAACCAGGAGCCGCCGAGCAGGCTGGTCATGTTACAGTCGGAAAAATCATCTATTAATGCGACGGCATAAGCCGGATATGTGGGCGTCACGGTGGGAGTCGCTGAAATTGTGGGCGTGATTGTCGGGGTAAAGGCCGGCCCCCCGGCGGTTACGGTGGGCGTCGGCGCGTTATATCCGGGAATAAAATAGGAACCGCCGTATTCATACGCGCCTATATCGGGGGCTGCCCCCATGTAGCCGTCGGTAATGCCGGGAATTACAAGGCCGGCGTCAATGGCGCCCGAACCCGCCGTCGGGACATAATTGGAACCAATGGGATAAAGCCCGTTATTCGATACCGTTGGAGGATATCCGGTACAGAAAGAGGCGGTGGACATATCGGCAAGATTATTTTCAACAATGGTGCCGGACTGGTCCTGAATATTTCCAAGCCCCTGCGCGGCGTTGCCGTAATAACTGAAGGAATTAAGGCAGTTAATAAGCGTGTTATTATAGATCCTGTTGTTTTCCGACGGCGTATTTAAAACTATTCCCGTGCCGGAGAGGTTCCACGCCACGTTATGGTGTACAAGCTGGTTGTTAGTCCCGTTGTCGAGATAGATGCCAGCTCCGTATTTGGTGTAGTTGTCATGGACCCAGTTATAGGATATTTCCGTATACTGCGCGTCAAGGCCGAAGGAATAAATCGGGCCGCAGTCCTTGGAGAGAAGGCCGGGATATGAAATGTCGTTGTATAATATTTTTTCCTGCGTCGTCGAGGGGTGGTAAATGCCGAACCTGCCGGTGTTGTAAATTGTATTATGCGTGAGTATGTGTCCGAATGTGGGTGCGCCGGAGCCTCCTTCGGTCATTATAGCCGCGTGGTTTGACCCCATATAGCCGGTATCATGTATCAGGCAGTTCGTGACCGTGTTATCGTAGCCCTGAATATAAATCCCGCATCCGGCGCTCTGCGATATTTCGCAGTTGCTGTAAGTGTTGTACCCGCCTGACACATAATTTGTCTCGCCTCCGCCCGTTGTATATCCGGACATTGATTCGTAATGGTCCACATATTTCATCCTGCAGTCGTCGACGACGCAGTAATAAGAGCCGTTCATGTTTATCGCAGATGAAAAAACATTCAGGTTGTAAAGTTTTATATATGAAAGCCCGGAAAGGTCAAAGGCGTAATTCCTGCTCTTTGCCTCGACAATATGCGCCGTTGGGGGGGCGCCGTCGGGTGTCCAGAGGTAAAGCACGTGCGCGGATGTGTCGAGGAACCACTCGCTGTTGGTGTCCAGGCCTGAGAGCGAGCCGAATATGTAATAGGGGTTGCCGGCGCGGGGTTCGTAATTCGTGTCGCCGGATGTCGCAATCGGCGTTGAAAATGTGAATCCCGAACCCGCGGCATAGTTCGTTATCTGCACCACGTAGGCGCCCCAGCCGTCGCCGGGTTGTATCCAAACATAGGCGTTGTTCCAATTGCCAGCGGGAAGCTGGGGATCCATCAGCGTCGTGTAGTCGGTGCCGGTCCCGGCGGTCGCGGTCGTCATATGGAGAAGGTCGCCGGCGGGTGTGTTGGGCCAGCGAGCCTTGTTCATCATGACCGAATCCACAAAAATCTGGCTGAAATTCGCAGGTGCCGGGGCGCTGTAAATGGAGCCGCTGTAAATGGTCCACGAACCGGTGAAAATATCCGCGCCGGTCACGGTGACGGACTGGTTCATGTAGGGAAGGAAAGTAATGGGCGCGCCCGCTGAACCTGAATAGGCGGGAACAACGGTCTCCCTGTAAACACCGGCCAGTATATAGCAGCTGTCGCCGGCGGACATTGCCGATGCCGCTTTTTGTATGGTCTTATAAGGGGAGGAGGCGCTTGTACCGTTATTAGAATCACTGCCGGAGGAGACGGAAACAAAGTAATTCGTTCCGTACAGATCCATTGAAAGGACTGCCAGCAAGGCGGCAACTACTGCGATTTTTTTCATATTATTCTCCGGTTCTTCGTATGCCTTGTTATTATAATGCAAAATCCTGATTTTGGATGCGTATATTTTAAATATTTGCCTTTTTAAAATTTATCCTATATAATATCTTTCACTTATTTCGACAATTTACCTATTGGAGGAAAAGATGAAAAAACGTTTTGTAATAATTTTGCTCGTGTTAGCCGCCGTATTTGCGGCATTCGCCCGGGCGGACAAACAGAAGGACGCGTATGAGGCGTTAAAACCTTTGATGGAAGTTTACGCGATCATCCAGGAAAATTATGTGGACGAGGGCAAGGCCGATCCCAAGGACCTTGCGACCAACGCGATAAAAGGAATGGTCACCGGGCTGGACCCGTTCTCCCAGTATCTTGACCAACAAGCTTATAAGGACATGAACGACGACACGCACGCGCAATTCGGCGGGCTTGGCATCGAGATCGCCGTCAAGGACGGACAGCTGATGGTAGTGGCGCCCATCGAGGACACACCCGCATACACGGCAGGCATAAAGGCCGGCGACAAGATAATGATGATAGAAGGCGATACCACCGACGGTATGGACGTCAATGACGCGGTGCACAAGCTGCGCGGTGAACCGGGCACCAAGGTCACGATATCGGTACAGCGAGGCAACGTCGCGGATTACAAGGATTTCACCATTACGCGCGCCATAATCAAGATAGAGACGGCAAGGTACAACACCATAGGCGAGGATGTCGGGTACATAAGGATTAACGAGTTCATGGGCGACGCCTCGGACATAGTTGAAAAGGGATTGAAGGAGTTCAAAAAAGACAAGATCAAAAAACTCATCATAGACCTTCGCGACGATCCGGGCGGGCTGCTCGACCAGGCGGTCCAGATATCCGACATGTTCCTGCCGAAGAACACGCTGATAGTTTACACGGAGGGCAGGGCAAAGACAAAAGGCATGGAATTTAAATCCGAGAAGGGCGAGCAGTTCAAGGGCGACATAGTGGTCATGATCAACCGCGGCAGCGCCTCGGCCTCCGAGATATTGTCCGGCGCGCTCCAGGACAACAACCGCGCCATAATCACGGGGACGCAGTCTTTTGGAAAAGGTTCCGTGCAGACGATAATCCCGCTCTCGGACAAATCAGCTTTGAGGCTAACCACGGCCAGGTACATGACGCCAAAAGGGCGTTCCATTCACGGCGTCGGCATCACGCCGGATATCGTAATGGAAGAGCAGATACCCACTACATATACCACGGCGCTTTACGAGAAGAACATATTCGAGGATTTCGCCGCGGAATACCTTAAAAAACATCCGGAAGGCATAGACACCAAGAAAAAGGACGTCGTGAAGGTATCCGAGTCCGACATCAAGGTGCTTTTCAAGAAGGACGAGGATGAAAAACTGCTCGACGATTTTATCAAATACCTGAAGGAAAAAAAGGAAGATGTAAAGCTCCAGGAAATAGTCATGGACAAGGACTCGATCCTTAAATGGATAAAGACAGAAGTTGCGATGAAATTAAAGGGGCGCACTGCCTCGAGAAAAGCGGCCATAGAGAACGACTCCCAGGTCAAACGCGCAATCGACATATTGAATACCATGGGAAAACTCAAGGAAACCAAATCATGAAAAAAGCCGCATCCAACGCACTGCTGACAGTAGTTTTGCTCGTTGCGGCCGGGTTCGCGTTTTACAGGTTCTATTACACGCCGCGTGTGGAAAGATCCGAAGCTGCGATAAAAAAAGCGGTCGATTCTTTTGTAACAAAGCAGATACTCGTTGACCCCCTGCTCATAATAAGCAAAAAGGAAAACGGGGTTTACGACCTGACGGCCAGGATGCCGGCCAGATACACCGTCGAAACCCTTAAGAACGAGATAAAGGGCGGGATAACCGGGGTGGAGCGCGCCACCGTGGATTTTGGCGAGGTGGAGACGGACAGGACCACTAGCGTAACGGCCTCGATAGAATCGCCCTTTAAGCTGGTCTGCAAATTAAGGTTCATAAGGGATAAAAGACCCAAGATAGCGATAATTCTCGACGACTGGGGATATGCGGACAGGAATTTTTCCTATCTAGCGTCGATAAAGGACGTTTTTTCCATTTCGGTCCTGCCGGGTCTGAAATATTCTTCGATGGCGGCTGAAGAGGCGTTCAAATACAAGAAAGGCATATTGCTCCACCTTCCAATGCAGCCGGAAAAGAAAGTGCCCATGGAAAAAATCACGATAATGGCGAACATGAACAAACCTCAGATAGTGTCGATAGTTGACAGGCAGATAACGGAGATACCGCACTTTACGGGCGTCAACAACCACGAAGGTTCGCTTGTCACCGCAAAAAAGGAAATTATCACCCCGGTGCTGGAGGTATTAAAGGACAGGAATCTCTTTTTTATCGACAGCATGACCACGCCGAAGACCGTCGCGTACAAGATCGCGCAGGAACTCGGAATGAGATGGGCAAAAAGGGACGTCTTTATCGACAACAAGAAAGAGGCGGCCTATAACGAGGAGCAGATAAACAAGCTTGCGAAGCTCGCGAAAAGCCGCGGTTGGGCCATAGGCATCGGCCATGACGACCCGGTGACGCTTGCCACGCTTTCACGCATGATGCCGAAGCTGGCGGAAGAGGGATTCGAATTTGTTTATCCGGCGGAGCTCCTGCAGTGAATCACGGCTGAGCGGACCAATGTTAATACTTGGAATTGAAACTTCATGCGACGAGACGTCCGCGGCGGTACTTGACGATGAAAAGGTACTGTCGAACGTCATATTTTCCCAGATAAAAACACACCGTGTCTACGGCGGCGTTGTGCCCGAGATCGCGGCAAGGGAACATCTTGCAAGGCTTCCACTCGTTATAGACGGGGCACTGGACAAAGCCGGGATAAAAATGAGGGACCTGGGAGGCGTGGCCGTCACATACGGGCCGGGCCTTGCCGGCGCTCTCATTGTGGGGCTCTCTTACGCCAAATCGATAAGCTTCAGCCTTGGCATCCCGCTTATCGGGGTGAACCATCTCGAGGCGCACCTCCTGTCGCCTTTCATAGAATTCAAAGACATGTCGTTTCCCTATCTCGGCCTTGTAATATCCGGCGGACATACGAATCTTTATATGGCCAACGGATTCGGCGATTACAAACTGCTCGGATCCACGCGCGACGACGCGGCGGGCGAAGCCTTTGACAAGGCGGCCAAAATGCTCGGGCTTCCTTATCCGGGCGGGCCGTCGATATCAAAGGCCGCGTTAAAAGGCGACGCTTCAAAAATTATTTTCCCACAGGCGCAGATGAAGGACAAGAGCCATGATTTTTCATTCAGCGGCATAAAGACCGCGGTGCTTTATTATATTGAACGCAACAAATCAAAGCTTGATTCCGGCGGGATAACCGTGAACGACGTCGCCGCGGCTTTCCAAAAAGCCGTCGTGCGCTCCATTTCCAACAAGCTCCGCAGGATATATTCCGAATACAATATCGGCGCCGTGGCCATATCCGGCGGCGTCGCGGCGAACAATTACCTCCAGGAAGAGGTGAAAAAATTCACCGATGAAAGAAAGATAAGGTTTTACACACCGTCGATGAGACTTTGCACGGATAACGCAGCCATGATAGGTTACACCGGATATCAGTACTTGAAGAGGGGCGCCTTTTCTGGTATAGATATTGAAGCGGATCCGGAATTAATGGTGGCGGAGAAAAGCCTTAAAAAAGTATAAAGGAGAAAAAATGAACGAATACATTGATATGACCGTAAAGATACTCGTCATTATAATACTTGCGGGCATTGTCGGGCTCGACAGGGAATTGAGGCACAAGCCGGCCGGAACAAAGACACATATCCTGGTCGGCCTGGGCTCGACCGTGTTCACGATAATGTCCATATGGTTTTACCAGGAATTTCAGGGACGCGCGCAGGTGGACCCGAGCAGGATAGCCGCGCAGATAGTCACCGGAATCGGTTTTCTCGGGGCGGGTACAATAATCCAGTTCGGAGGCTCGGTCATAGGCCTTACCACCGCGGCAAGCCTCTGGAGCGTGGCGGCCATAGGCATCGCCGTGGGCACGGGCAATTATTTCCTGGCGGCCATAACCACCGGTGCAATGGTCCTTATATTCAGCCTTATCAACAGGTTCACGGATATGCTCGAGAATAAAGTCGTTCCGAGGATAAAAAGGGCCAGACGGGCAAGAAACAAATCAAAATGAAGGTTTTTGAAGAGATAAGAAAATTCCCCTATATGCTGGCCCCGCTGGCCGGCTACACCGATTACGCGTTCCGTAAGATATGCAGGGAATACGGCGCGTCGCTCGCGTTTACCGAAATGGTCAGCGAATACACAATGGCAGTGCCGCGCCTGCGTCTGCGCATGGAAAAGATAACCTATTTCACCCCCGAAGAAAAACCGGTCGGAATTCAGCTATTCGGCAACAAGGCGGAAATGTTCCATGACGCCGCGAAAGCGGCTGAGGACGCGGGCTTTGACATCATAGACATTAATTTCGGCTGCCCCGTGCGAAAGGTAGCCGGCGCCGGATCCGGGGCATCGCTTCTGCTGGATCTGCCTTTGGCGGAAAAGATAGTCCGGAACACGGTAAAAGCGGTGAAGCTCCCGGTATCGATAAAGATCAGGAGCGGCTGGGACGAGAAAGCCGACGTTTACCTTGACTTCAACAAAATGGCCGAGGACAACGGCGTTTCCATGATAACCCTCCACGCCCGCACCAGGATGCAGATGTTCAAGGGCAAGGCAAACTGGGACCATATCAGGATATTAAAGGAACATTCGAAACTTTTTGTCGTCGGGAACGGCGACGTAATGAACAGGAACGACGCGCTGCGCATGCAAAAAGAGACGGGATGCGACGCGGTTATGATAGGAAGGGGAGCCATAGGCAATCCGTTCATATTCAGGGAAATATCCGACCCGTCCTATAAACCCACGGTCAGGGAGCGCATCATGACGGGAATACGCCATTTTGAACTGCTGTATTCATTCAAGGGAAGGCGCGGACTGCTGGAAGCGAGAAAATATTTCAACAAATACATAAGGGAATTCGACCGCGCGGCCGAGGTGAGAAAACAGCTCATGACAATGGAAGACAAGGAAGCGATAATCGCCTACCTTAAAAACCTGCCGGAAACAATGACGCTGTAATTAATAAGGTATTGTCATTGTAGGTGCCGCCCGGGTTTGACAGGTAAACGGCGGCAGGCTCTGACCCCAATATTCACAGCCCTTACCCAAACATTGTGATATAATATCACCGCTTTAAAATCTAAAAATACGGTGTAAAAAAAATGAAAATTAAATTATTATTGTCCCTGTTTCTTTTAATGCTCTGCGGTTTCATACATGCCGAAGTCGTAAGCGACAAAATACGCCTCAATTCGCTCGGCTTTGTCCCGCAGATTTCCAAACAAGCAACCATCGCCGCCAAATGTTCGAAAGTTTATGTAATATCCTCGGCCGATAAAAAAACCGTCTTTTCGGGCCTTGCGAACGGCCCGTTCAAGAGCCCTGATACCGGCGAGGAACTTTATACCTTTGATTTTTCCGAGGTCGTTAAAAACGGGACATATTACATTCAAGTGCCGGGAGTGGGTCGGTCCGCTGATTTTAAGATATCCGGCGGCGCTTATGACGAAGCTTTTTATGTCATGACTCGGGGCATGTACCTCTGGCGCTGCGGCTGCGCCGTGAGAGCGGTGTACAAAGGAGTTGAGTACTCACACCCGGCGTGCCATATGGACGATGCTTACCTGGATGAGGCAGGCTCTTCAGGCAAACAGGAAGCTACCGGCGGGTGGCACGATGCCGGCGATTACGGCAAGTATACGGTCAACGCCGGGATTTCCGCCGGTATCATGCTCAAGGCATGGGAGCAATTCGGGGAGTCCGTAAAAAAGATAGGCCTTGACATCCCTAAATCAAACTCCGCTATGCCTGATTTTCTCAGTGAAGTGCAATGGGAGACTGACTGGTTCTTGAAGATGCAATCTTCAAACGGCAGCGTTTACCATAAGATATCCACCTTGAGTTTTCCCGGAGAGGTCATGCCTGACAAGGACACCCAGCGCAGGTATTTCGCGGATTATTCAACTGCTGCAACCGCGGATTTTGCGGCGGTATTGTCTGAAGCAGCCGTGGATTTTGCGCCTTATGACCCGGCGCTCTCTGCAAAGTACGTAAACGCTGCGCGGCGGGCAATGGATTTTCTGGAGGCAAACCCCTCGAATCATTACTCCAATCAGCAGGCTTTTTCAACCGGCAGGTAAGACACCAGCGACACCGACGACAGGCTGTGGGCTTTCGCGTGCTTCTGGGACGCGACTGGAGAGGAAAAATATTTGAAGGAATTTGAAAAGGAGGCGGCGCAATTCAAGGTAAAGATAGACTCCGACTGGGACTGGGGCAACGTAAAGAACCTGGCGATGCTCTCTTATCTTTTTTCAGCGCGGCCGGGGAAGGATAAAATAACCGAAGCCGACATCAGTCAGGGGCTGATATCCTGCGCGGATTCCATCACAACGACCGCGGCCGGCGACCCTTATTCAAGGCCGCTGGGGAGCGTTTATTACTGGGGCTCAAACGGAACGGTAGCACGACAGGCGCTTGTCCTTTTTTCAGCCGATAAAATATCGCCAAATAAGGCGTATGTAAACACGGCATCGGACGCCATCGCCCATTTATTCGGGAGGAATTTCTATTGCAGGTCCTATGTGACCGGGCTTGGCATTAATCCTCCCATGCACACGCATGACCGCAGGTCCATGGCAATGGAAGGCACGGCGCCATGGCCGGGATACCTTGTGGGAGGCGGGCTTTCGGCGACGTCGTGGAAGGATGACAAGTCAAGTTTCACCACCAACGAGATAGCCATAAACTGGAACAGCGCCCTCATATATGCCCTTGCGGGGTTTGTCAGCGGCGAAGGTTTTATCGCTCCGGATCAAACCGCCGCGGTCAATGCTCCCAAAGAGGTTGCAAAAGTGGGAATAGCAGGATTGATATATGACGGCAAGACTGCCGGTTACACCGCCGAGGGTCTTTCTTTTACGGCCGCTTCCGGCGTCAAAGAGGTAAAAAGCGGCAATGGGGCAAGGGCCATTCAACTGACTTTTAAGGGCGGCCCGGAAGAACAAACAGAGCTTACCTTGAAAAACCCGGTTAAACTGGAAGGGTACAACTACATCGAATTTGACGTTAAGGCGCTTAAGGCAATGGACGCGATTTATTTCGGCATTAATGCGGGAGCCTCCTATGATAAACTTCTCGATATCGGCGAATATGGTTTTATTAAGCCTTTGACGCAGTGGAGGAAAATAAGGCTGCCTCTTGAAGAAATGTCGGCATACGGGCAGACGTCGCTTTCAGAGATGGTATTTGTTACTCAGCAAAAAAATAAGGCCTCTGTTTTGATAGACAATATTAAATTGATAAATTATACGCCCCCGACCCCAACCATATCGCCGACCTTTACGGTAAGCCCGGTGGTTTCCGCCACGGCCACGCCAAGCGCCACGCAAACAGCCACAAATACGGTTTTTGCGACGCCCACCTTTACGCAGACGGCAACTTTGACAAACACGGCATCGCCGAGCTTTACGCCCACTGCAACGGCAACCATCGAGACTGGATATAAGCTTGTTATCGATGATTTTTCAAACGAAGGGCCGCTGAACATGCTTTCCGGTGCCTGGTACACATATAACGACGCCAATGACGGCGGCACTTCAAGGATAAAGCCCGCGCCGGCGGAAAAATTCAGCAAGGATTCTTCGGGCAGGAAAGGTAGCGGCAGGGCCGTATCCGTCGAAGGAACCGTTACGACCGTATTCCAGTGGGGATACGTCGGTGTCGGCACCATGCTCGACAGGGACAGGAAAAGTTTTGACCTCAACGGCTGCACGGGCCTAAGGTTCTGGTACAAAGGCGACGGCAAGACTTACAGGGTAAAGCTTGTGTCAAAGCATCCGGATTTTAAGAACGGCGGGTCTGACAACCATTTCGGAGCGGAGTTTACAACAGGCAACGACTGGCGGATTTTTGAGCTGGATTTTTCCGACTTTACCCAGGAACCATACTGGGGCACCAAAGTGGAGCAGGATAAGGCGCTAAGCGTTGTAACGGATATCCAGTGGCAGACAAAGGGCCAGCCGTTTGACAGCGTGGAACTTGCCCTTGACGGCATCGAGATATACGGCTGTGCCGCCGAAGTGCATGCAAAACCTTAACCCCGGGCCGGCATTGGTATGTAAGGCATTCTTTTTTTGTGCCGTAGAGAGGCGGCTTGCTGCCTCTTAAAACCTTGCATTCATCCATGGAAGGAATGTTTTTTTTCGACCTTCCGTTGTTATTTTTACAATTCCGTTAATGTGAAAACAAAAGCATGGCCAGGAGTCCGGCGCCCAATCCGGCGCACCCATATTCCCACCATCCATTGGGAGGAACAAAAGTCCCCCCGAGACCGCCTGCTATGCATAAAGCGATAGGCAAAAAATATCCCGACGGTTTTCCGTACGGATTGTCGTCGTCACAGGTGGTAACGCAATTAAGTTTTGCGTAGTCGTTGTCGGCACAAGTCTGCCAGCACCTGCCGCCGGATTTATTTAACAATTCGGAGCTTACATCCAGGGAATTAAGTGAGTTTATTTCCTGGGCAACGACGGAAGGAACGGATGCACAAAGAACCGAGGAAAATGAAATAAGACAAAGGAACGCGGACAGAAAAACAGTTTTTTTCATAGGGCTCCATTTTCAGCATATAACCCGGTGCCGGTCATATCAAATTTGACGTCATATTGGTTGACAGATCATACTCCTGAAATAATAAAATGCAATGATTGTTTTTATTGGATCTCGTCCAATTGTTATCATACCCGGCGGGAAAAAAGTCGGAAATAAGTCAAAAACGAACGTAATAATTTCCTTGTCGATGTTGTATTATTATATCAAATTTAATCATATATCTTAATTGGACTTTAAAAGGGATAATACGGGCTGGTCCGGATGGTTATCCGGCATATTTCCTGGAGTGTAAGGAAAAAAATCAAGGAGGAGAAAGATGAAAAAAGCTTTGGTACTTGTTTTTGCGCTTGGTTTTGTTTTTTCAGTAGCGGCTTTTGCCGACATGGGCGGGGACGGAATGCAGGGCGGCATGATGTGGTCCAAGGCCGACGTTAAGGTCGTCAATACGGCAGACGGGGTAAACATCATGGTCACCACAAAGGACGCCGCCGAGGTCAAGGAGATACAGGAAGGCACGGCTAAAATGGTCGGGATGCGCGAGAAGATGATGAAGGAAAAAGGCGAAGGAAAGGACGGCATGTGGGAACACGGAATGGGAATGATGAATCCCATGATGATGCAGCACATGCAGAAAAAACTCGGGATAATGTTCGGGTTCATGATAGCCATATGGTCTCTGCTCATAATATTGATAGCTGCCACGATAATCCTGGTCATAAAGAAGATAATGGCAAAATAAAACCATTCGGGTATTTTTTACGGGCCGTTGCGCGCGACACGAGTGGCGCCGCGGCCCGTATTTTTTTATTCCTCGCGGTATTCTCAAACCGTTTCCATTTGACTTATGCTAAATTACGCTGTATAATATATATAGAATTAGATAAATAGTGCAGTAAGCTATTTAAGCGCTTCCTGGCATGGACGATTCCGATCCTTTAAGGTTTTCAGGACCGCACGATCCCGTCCAAAGTTTTCCAAAACATTTATCCTTTTCTGGCACCAATTACCTAACGACAAGGAGCATATTATGAAACTGCCAAATCTTAATATCGGTAATATAATGGCCAAACTGCCAATAATCCAGGGTGGAATGGGCGTTGCAATTTCCATGGCCGACCTGGCCGCAGCCGTCGCAAACGAAGGCGGTATAGGGGTTATTGCAACTGTGGGAATATGTTACAACGAGCCAGACGCTTTCACCAATTTTGTGGAATCCAACAAGAGGGCCCTGCGCAACGAAATAAGGAAGGCAAGGAAGTTGACAAAAGGCATACTCGGTGTGAATATCCTGGGCGCAATGACCAATTACGAGGATATGGTGAACACCGCCATAGAAGAGGGCATCGACGTGATAATTTCCGGCGCCGGGCTGCCGCTCAACCTGCCGCGCAACAGGATACAGAATAAATCGGACGTAAAGCTCATCCCGATCGCGTCGTCCGGAAGGAGCGCGGCAATAATCTGCAAGTCGTGGGACAATAAATATAATTGCGTTCCGGATGCGGTGATAGTCGAAGGGCCGAAAGCCGGCGGGCATCTCGGGTTTTCAAGGGAAGAGCTCTCCCGCATGGAAGAGCACAGCCTGGACAAGCTCGTCACAGACGTCATCGCCGCTGTCAAACCCTACAGCGAAAAATACGGGAGAAAGATACCGGTCATAGCCGCCGGCGGCATATACACGGGCGAGGATATAGCAAAATTCCTGGAACTGGGATGCGATGGCGTGCAGATGGCCACCAGGTTCGTGGCCACTAACGAATGCAACGCCGACATAAAATTCAAAGAAGCCTTTATTTCCGCCAAAGAGAACGACATTGTGCTCATACAGTCGCCAGTGGGTCTTCCGGGGCGGGCAATAAAGAATAAATTTCTTGAGCTTGTCGAAAATGGAAAAAAAGTCCCGGTAAAATGCGCATATCACTGCCTTAAGACCTGCAAAGTCGAACAGAGCCCGTATTGCATAGCCCTGGCCCTCATAAACGCGGCAAAGGGAAAGCTTGAGAACGGTTTTGCCTTCTGCGGAGCCAACGCATTCAGGGTAAAGCAGATAGTCAGCGTAAAGGAACTGGTGTGCGAGCTCATGACAGAAGCCGAGATGCATTTCAGGGGCATGGTATTAAAGCCGGCCGTTTAAAACCTTTTGACTTTCCAGCCGCAAACGTATTATAATATGACCATATTATAACTCCAATGACCGCATTGAACAAATGCCTCACCGGGGTAATTATTTTATTTCACAAGGAAAAATGAATGAAAAAAATGGTATTGCACGGCGGCAGGGCATTGAAGGGAAATGTGCGCGTCAGCGGTTCAAAGAACGCAACCCTGCCAATAATGGCGGCGGCGCTGCTTTCGGACGAACCATCAACAATCACCGGCGTTCCCATGGTACGCGACATACGCACCTTCTCGGAACTTATAAAGATACTCGGGGCCAATGCCTATCTTGAAAGCAACATGCTGCATATCCAGCCGGACACGATCAACAATTTCAAAGCCCCCTACGAGCTTGTCAAGACCATGCGGGCGTCAATATACGCGCTCGGGCCGCTTCTTTCCAAATACGGGCAGGCCAAGGTTTCAATGCCGGGCGGATGCGCCATAGGCCTGCGGCCAATAGACCTGCACCTTATGGCCGTAAAAAAACTCGGGGCTAAAATAGAGATAAAACACGGCTATGTAATTGCAACGGCGAAGAAATTAAAAGGGACAAAGATAATTTTTCCGAAGGCAAGCCTCGGCGCCACGGTTAACACTCTGTTGGCAGCATCACTTGCAGAGGGCGTCACATTAATAGAGAATGCTTCCAAGGAACCCGAGATAGTCGACCTGTGCAACTTCATGCAAGCCATGGGCGCCGACATAGACGGGGTCGGCACCGGCACGCTCTCCATAAAGGGAAGCAGAAAACTGAATGGTGTGAAAGATTACAGCGTAATTCCCGACAGGATAGAGGCGGCGACGCTTATCGCGGCGGCTGTCATCACAAAAGGGTCGGTAACCGTTGAGAATGTCCGGCCCAATCAGATGGCCATGTTTTTTGAGAAACTGCGCGAGGCCGGCGCAAGGTTCGAGATAAAGGGCGAGAGCATAAAAATCATGCCCCATAAGGGCAGGCTGACGGGCACCGATATTGCCACGGAACCCTACCCGGGGTTCCCGACGGACATACAGGCGCAATGGATGGCCCTCATGACCCTTGCAACGGGGGATTCCATCATTAAGGAGAATATATGGGAAAATCGCTTCATGCACGTCCTGGAACTGGCCAGGATGGGGGCGGATATTAAAATAGACGGGAACACTGCGGTCATAACGGGCGTAAAAAAACTCAGCGGCGCTTTTGTGATGGCGTCGGACCTGCGCGCCTCGGCCGCGCTGATACTTGCCGGACTTGCTGCGGCAGGAGAGACCGAGATAAGAAGGATATACCACCTTGAGCGCGGTTATGAGAACCTGGACGCGAAACTTTCCGCGCTCGGCGCCGACATACGGCTTGAAAACGAGGATTCGGTATGAGAAAGAACCTGATATTTGTCCTGTGCGGCGCCGCAATATTCCTGGTCTCGATAATATTCTCGGCCGTCCTGGCATTTTATTATTCCATAAACCCTACGTTCGTATTCCTGCTTTTCGTTGCTGAAGCCATAATTGTTTTTGTCATTGCGATGATATTTTTAAGGGGCTACCATTCGGTCATTCTTTCGTCGCTGCAAAAAGCGGTAAACCTGGTATTTGACGACAATCCGGAATTTGCGGGAGACAGGCAGTATATGTCCATACTGGATGACATAAAAAAGAACCGGGCGGAGCTCTCAAAAAAGATCGTGCTCGAAAGGTCCGACGTTGAGGCGGTACTTAAGGAAGTTGCGGACCTTAAGGGTATCTATGACGGCGACAACGGCAGGGTGGATGAGATAAGGAACGGCGTAAAAATAATCAAGAATTTCTTGACGGCCAACATCCGTACATTTGAGAAGATAAAGGCCATAGGGCTTGAGATAAAGAACACATCAAAGAACATTGACAATGAGACGCAGAGCGTTCTGCTTGACGCCAAAAGGCAGTCGGACCAGGCCGCAAAGGGAGTAAAGGCGATAGGCAGGGAAATACAATCAATAACCGAGCTCAAGCAATCAATAATATCGTCCACACAAATAATAGAAGAACTTATCGAGATGTCCAAACGCATAAGGCTTTTCGTGGCGACAATAGCCGAAATGACAAAAAAGACCAACCTTCTTGCCCTGAACGCAGGCATTGAAGCGGCCCGCGCAGGGGAGGCGGGAAAAAGTTTTTCGGTTGTGGCGGAGGAGATAAAGAACCTTGCGTCAAATTCGAACCAGTCCGCCGAAGACATCACCCAGATACTTTCCGACGTGCAGAAAAGGACGGCCGAAGTGATCGAAATGATCAAAATGACAGAAAGGATCGAGGACAATATAAAGACCTTTTACCAGACGGGTGATATTTTTATAGGGATAGTCAAGGATGTGAAGCATGTCGAAAAAACCATAGGCACGATATCATCCTATACGGACGAGCATTTTACCGACAGCGAGCTGATGTTCAAGATAATAAGCGAATTTTATAAAAAGACCGACGATTATGCCAAGATCACCGAAGGGATATCTGAGGATGTGGAAAAATTCGACCGCACAGGTAACGGAGTGTATTCGGGGCTTGATTCTTTGACCGCGGCGTTGAAAAAATTTATTGAAAAATGAGAGGTTGTTTATGGCAGGAGACGAGAATAAATCTTTCACCGAGGCGCAGCTTCAGATAGAACGCCTGCGCAAACTAAAGGAACAAAAGGACGAAAAAGAGAAGAGCCATAAAGAAAATACTTTTTCTTTCGCGGGGACGGGCGGCCTGGAAAACGAGCCGGAAACGTCCGACGGGCCCGAGAAACCTGGAACCAAAACTCCGGCGGAGGCAGCGCCCGCAAAGATCAGGTCAAAAAAACAAAGGCTTTTAAGGGTTGAGCGGAGGAATCTCGAAAAAATATCATCGATAGCAAAAAAAATAAAATCCTCAAGTCCGGGGATGCGTTTAAGCGATGATATGCTTGCAAATCTTATAATTGCGGCCGTGCTTGACCTGAACCTGGATTTTTCATCTGTAAAGACCGCTGCGGAATTGAAAGAGCTGTTCCGTTCGGTAAAGGTGTGACCGGTATGGCCCGGGAAGGTTTGCTTGAATTGCTGGATAAAAAGTGCATGATAATTGAAGCTGTTTCCCGGAAAATAAACGAACAAAACAGACTGATCCTGTCAAATCAGTTTTCTGACATGGCCGGGATCGACGCCGCAAAGGAAGAGCTGATAAAAGAGCTCTTAATGACGGACAATAGGATATCCGCATTAAAAACGATTGACCGTGAAACTTCTGAAAAGGCAAAGGATAAAATACAAAACATAAATTCATCACTTAATTATTTAATAAAACTTGAAAAAGAAAACGAAACCTTACTGGAACGGGCAAACACTTCTTTTTCGGGTGAATATATCAAGGCTTATAAAACGTATAAACTGCCCAAATAAGGGGTTTACATCCAATAAAACATGGTTTCACGAAAACGTGGTCAAAAATATTGTTGACAAAAAAAATAAAATTAAGTAATATGTATTTACTTATTAGAAAAGTGATTATTTATATATAAATTTTAAAAGAGGGTTGGTATTTTCATGCTTGATGGCATCCTTTCAGGAGAGATTTATCAGGTATTAGATAAGGCCATGAATGCGGCTGCAATGCAGCAGCAAATGATAAGTAATAATATTGCCAATGTGGACACTCCGGGATACAAGCGTTCCGAGGTGGTCTTTCAGAGCAAACTTGACGCCCTGATATCAGGAAAGGACAAGACATTTTTACCCCTTACCGTAACGGATAAAAACCATATACCGTTGGTCAAGGAAATGTCTCTAAGCACGGTGGAACCGGAGATAATCACAAATACGGAGACGTCCCTCAGGAACGACGGTAACAACGTGGACATTGATTCTGAAATGGCAAAAATGGCTGAAAACACAACGTATTATGCTTCCATGGCCCAGCTTACATCGGCCAAAATCAGCACGCTCTTGCATGTTATAACCGACGGAAAATCATAAATTTGATGTTACTGGAGGTAGTGGTTTAAATGGGAATATTCAACGCTTTCGCGATCAGCGCTTCGGGGCTTACGGCAGAGCGCCTTCGTATGGATGTAATATCAAACAATATAGCCAATGTTAATACCACCAGGACAATTGACGGCGGCCCTTACCAGCGCCAGCGTGTTGTTTTCGAACCGCGCGGCGAAAAAATGGGATTTCTTTTCCCGTTCGTTTTTGACAAGACAAAACAGACCAGCCAGTTCCAGGGTGTGAAAGCAACGGGCATCATAAACGACCAGGAACCTCCGAAAATGGTTTATGACCCGGGTCATCCGGACGCGAACAAAGACGGTTATGTCGCAATGCCGAACGTGAACATAGTCAAGGAAATGGTGGACATGATATCAGCGACAAGGGCATATGAAGCAAATGTGACGTCCATCAACTCGGCCAAAACAATGGCAGCCAAGGCCCTGGACATAGGCAAGGCATAATAAAATTAAAAGGAGCCGATAAATGGCAGTACCTTTTGCAATGGGAGCGATCGAAGGGATACAGGGAATGATAGGCGTGCCCGCCACTATCCTGAATAATACGATGATAGGCGTGCAGCAGCCGAATCAGACGGCGGTTCCTGACAGGGTTGATTTTAAGGAACTGCTCAGCTCGGCGGTTAAATCCATAGGCGAGTCCCAGACAAACGTGGACGACTCCATCGCGAAGCTTGCGGCGGGCCAGAACATAGAACTGCATGACGTAATGCTGGCCGCCCAGAAAGCGGACCTGACATTACAGCTTGCGCTGAACATTAAGAACAAAGTTACGGACGCTTATCAGTCTATTATGAGCATGTCAATATAAAATAACCGCGAGGTGCACGTGTGAACGAATTTTTACTCAGGATATGGGAACGTTTGAAGACGTTCTGGCAGAATCTCACCACATCCCAGAGAGTACTCTGGGTTTCCATACCCGCAGCGCTGCTGCTTTTATTGACGGTCCTTGCGCTGTGGACCACGTCCCCTAACTATATGCCGCTTTTTTCCAATTTAAGCGCGGATGACGCCGGGACCATTCTGGCAACGCTGAAAGATAAAAAGATACCTTATAAAATAGAGGACAACGGCAAGGCCATCCTTGTCCCGACAAAGTATTTATATGATACGAGGCTTGAGCTTGCCGCAAAAGGGCTCCCAAAGGGCGGCGGCGTGGGATTTGAGATATTTGACAAGACAAACCTGGGAGTGACGGATTTTACCCAGAAGGTTAATTACCAGCGTGCGCTGGAAGGCGAGCTTTCCAGGACAATAGGAAATATCGACGCGATACAGGAAGCGAGGGTTCAGCTTGTCCTGCCGACAAAAGAGTTGTACGAGGAATCGCAGAAAGACCCCACGGCATCCGTCCTGCTGAAGCTTAAAATGGACGGTAAGCTTGGTTATGACCAGGTAAAAGCCATTGTGCATCTCGTTTCATCGAGCGTCGAGGGGTTAAAACCGGTAAATGTCACCATAGTGGACACGCAGGGCGAGATATTGAGCGACGCCATAAGGGACGAACTCATGGAGGATTCAAATCCGAGCGATTATTCATATTCCAAGCAGTTAAAACTTACGAACCAGCAGATAAAGATCCAGAAGGATTTTGAGCGGGACGTGCAGAGGCGCGTTGAAACCATGCTTTCACAGGTTCTCGGAGAATCAAGGGCTACGGTACGCGTCACCGCGGAACTAAATTTTGACCAGGTGGAAAAAAAGGACGAGGTATACGAACCCATCGTCGGCGGCAAAGGCGTATTGCGCAGTTCCAAAAAAGACCTTGAAAGCTACACGGGCGTCGGGGTTTATCCCGGCGGCGTCCCGGGAACGGATTCGAACATACCCGGGTACAAATCGGTGGTATCGGGAAATTCGCAATATACAAAATCGGACGTCACGGAAAATTATGAAATAACAAAACGCGAGTCGCATGTGGTGCAGACCGTCGGCGACGTAAAAAGGCTTTCAGTGGCCGTCATTGTCGACAATCTCCAGCCGCAGCAGGTGACATCGATAAAGAACGCCGTCATAGCGGCGGCGGGACTGGACATAACAAGGGGTGACCAGGTGGCCGTCGAGAACGTTTCTTTCGACAGGTCGGCTGAGAAATCAGAGCTCTCAAAGGCTTCCGCGCTTGAACGCGAAAAATATATGTCGACCATCATGAGCCTTGGCGTAATAATAGGCATCCTGATATTCGCCCTGTTCTTCCTGAGGTCGACGCTCAAGCCGAAGGCAATAAGGGAAAAGCTGCGCCGCCAGATAGAGATGGCGTCCGCATCGGCCAAGGCCGAAGAAGAAGTGGAAGTACCGCTGGAAGCGGTGCCTTCGGCGGCGGAACTTGCCGAGGCGCAGAAACGCGCGGAGATGAAACGCCAGATAACAAAGATTGCAAGGGAAAACCCGAAAATAATAGTTCAGCTTATCAAACGTTGGTTAACGGAAGAGAAGAGGTGACGGTATGGCGCTAACAGGAGAACAAAAGGCGGCGGTACTTCTCATAACACTGGGACCTGACCTCTCATCTGAGGTTTTCAGGAACTTAAGCGATGAGGTTGTTGAACAGATAACCCTCCAGATAGCTAATACAAAGAGAGTTCAGCCGCAGGACAGGGACGCGGTTCTCGAGGAGAGTTATCAACTGGCGCTTGCCGAAGAATATATCTCGCAGGGCGGCATAGATTACGCAAGGGAACTCCTGGAGAAGGCGCTGGGCGAGCAAAAAGCCGTTGAAATATTGAACAGGCTGCAGGGCGCGCTTCAGATGACGCCCTTTGATTTTATTAAAAAGACCGACCCGCAGCAGATATTGAATTTCATACAGAATGAGCATCCGCAGACAATAGCGCTTGTTCTCGCGCATCTTTCGGCGGAACAGTCCTCCACAATAATTTCATCGCTCGGGCCCGAGGTTCAGGTCGATGTCGCCACAAGGATCGCGACCATGGATCGCGCCACGCCGGAAGTCATAATGGAAGTCGAAAAAGTCCTTGAGAGAAGGATAGCCTCGGTATTCACGCAGGAATTCGCATCGGCCGGCGGCGTGAGGAACGTTGCCGAGATATTGAACAGGGTCGACCGCTCCACGGAAAAGGCGATTATGGAAAAACTCGAGGAGAACAACCCCGACCTGGCCGACGAGATCAAGAGGCTTATGTTCGTGTTCGACGATATCCTGCTCCTGGATGACCGCACAATACAGCAGATACTGCGCGAAATAGACTCCAAGGACCTTGTCCTTGCCTTGAAAGGCGCTTCAGAAGAGTGCAAGAACAAGATTTTGAAGAACATGTCGAGCCGCGCACGCCAGATGATACTGGAAGACATGGAAGTCATGGGGCCGGTTCGTCTGAAGACGACGGAAGAAGCGCAGCAGAAGATAGTGAACGTGATCCGTCAGCTGGAAGAGATGGGAGAGATAGTCGTCGCCCGCGGCGGCGAGGAGGAAATATTTGTATAAAAACCTGTATTCCCCAGGTGAGTATAATATAAAAGATACCCCGTACAAGCTACGGGGTTCTTTTTTATCAAAGGCTGCCAAACTAAAAAAAGAGACCGATGAGAAACCGTCCGAACTGACGCCGCAGCAGAAAACGGCCCAGGCAAACGACGAATTGAAATCGATCGAAGCGCAGATCGAAGAAAAAAAAGGCGAGCTTTTGTCCCTTGAACAGCTGAATATCGACATAAAAGCTTCGGCTGAAAAAGAGATACAACAGAAGCTTGCCGAAGCGGAGAAACAGGCCGCTGAGATCAAGTCGCTCAAGGAAAAAGAAGGCTACGAGGCGGGATTTGACAAGGGTTATTACGAAGGACTCGCAAAGGGAAAATCCGAGATGGATTCAAAATACAGCGGCATTGTCGCAACTTTACAATCCATTGCAAAGGGCGCGGTCGCCGAAAAACACAAGATTATAAACAATACCGAGGAAGACATAGTGAATTTATCCATTGATATCGCCAGAAAAGTGGTCGATCAGGAGCTAAAAGTTTCAAAAGACATAGTGGTAAACTTTGTGAAAGAAGCCATAAAGATGCTCGAGAAAAAGGAAAAAATAACAATTTACACCAATCCGGCCGATCTTGAACTTATAAAATCACACAGGGAGGATTTTATCGCCCTGACCGACATAAACGAAGCCCTTCATATACTGCCGGACGACATGCTGGAGCCCGGTGAATGCAGGCTCGAATCTGAAAACCAGATCGTTGACACTGACCTTGATTACCAGTTCGGCGAGATCAAGAAAAATCTACACTCGGCGGACTGATATATGTGCGCAATAGACCTCGCAAAATACCACGAAGAACTCCGGAAAATGGACGTCCTCAAGACAAGCGGCAAGGTCACACAGATAGTGGGGCTCGTCCTCGAAGCGTCCGGTTTAAAATCATCCATCGGGGAAACATGCAGGATAATATCGCGCGATGAGCTCTGTTCCATAGACGCGGAAATAGTGGGTTTCAAGGAAGGAAAGGCGCTTTTGATGCCGCTTGGCGAATTAAGGGGAATAGGGCCGGGCGCAAAAGTCATGGCCACCGGCGAGGAATTCAAGGTGCCTGTCGGAGACCAGCTTCTGGGCCGTGTTATCGACGGTCTTGGAAGGCCCATAGACGGCAAAGGACCCATAAAAACAAAAATTTATTATTCGGTTTATAACGATCCGCCCGATCCCATCTCCAGGAAAAAAGTCGAGAACCCCATAGCCACGGGCATAAGGTCCATAGACGGCGCCCTTACAATAGGAAAGGGCCAGAGGATGGGTATCTTTTCCGGTTCCGGCGTCGGCAAATCTACCGCACTCGGCATGATAGCCCGCAATACAAGCGCCGACATTAATGTCATTGCTCTTATAGGAGAGAGGGGCCGCGAAGTCAGGGATTTTATAGAAAAGGACCTTAAAAAGGAAGGCTTGAAACGCTCCGTGGTCGTGGCCGCGACAAGCGACCAGCCGGCTCTTATAAGGAGGATGGGCGCGTTTGTTGCGACATCAATAGCGGAATATTTCAGGGACAAGGGAAACGACGTTATGCTGATGATGGATTCCGTCACAAGATTCGCCATGGCTCAGCGAGAGATAGGTCTTGCCATAGGCGAGCCGCCCACAACCAAAGGATACACGCCTTCGGTATTCGGGCTTCTTCCCAAACTCCTGGAACGGGCGGGTACAACGCCGGACGAAGGCTCAATAACCGGATTGTATACCGTGCTTGTGGAAGCCGACGACCTGAACGAACCGATATCCGACAGCGTCAGGGCCATCCTTGACGGACATATAGTTTTATCGCGCGCACTTGCGGCGCAGGGCCAATATCCTCCGGTCGACCTTCTTGATTCGGTCAGCAGGTGCATGATCGATATAACCACGAGGGAGCATAAAATTGCGGCCAACAGGATGAGGGAAATACTCTCCACATACAAGAATGCCGAGGACCTTATAAATATAGGGGCTTATGTCAAGGGATCCAATCCGTCGATAGATTACGCGGTCGAGAAAATTGCAGGTGTCAAGAAATTCTTCATGCAGGGCATTGACGAGAGGACGGAATACAACGATACGGTCGAAATCCTTGAAAAGATGTTCAAATAATGAAAAAATTCAAATTTAAGCTCGAAACGGTCCTGAATGTTAAGGAAAGAAAAGAAGAAAAGCTTAAACATGAGCTGTTGAAGCTTCACAGTCTCAGGCAGGAACAGGAAATTTTGCTTAACGAAACAAAGGAAAAAAGGACTTATATTACTAACGAAAAGTCGGAAAGAAGTTCCGGTTCCACTGATATCCAGAGTTTGCTCTTTTATGAGCAATATTTGACCAGATTATTAAGGCAAATTGACCTTACAAAAGAAAAAATCAGGGAATTGGAGGGTCTGGCGGACAAAAAAAGGCTGGAAGTGGTCGAAGCCAGCCGGGAAAAGAAGGTTTTTGAGAAGTTAAAGGACAAACAATTCGAGGTTTTCAATAAGATGGTCCTTTATAACGAACAGCTGGTCCTGGATGAGATGGCTGTTTCAAAGTTCAACAGGAAAGAGCAGCATAATTATTAGAAATTAGTCTTGACAATAACAGGATTGTTTTGTATACTTGCCTTGAAGAAGGAAATGGTTTCAAGCGGGTCGATTACCCGCGACACTGACGGCCTGGACCGCAAGGAGGGCCTTAAGTACGGAGGACAGACTGTGGTCAATCCACTTTTGTTATCAAACAGCCCTAATATAAGTCTGTCCGCGCTTTTAGGCGCCGGGAATACGGCCTCTCCAGCCGTCACAGACGCAGACAATAATAATAATTTTAATAATGTGATTGCCAATCTTTTGTCCAATGCGCTTTCAAACGAATCCTCATCACAGACAACTGGCGTAGCCGCAAATGAAAAAATAAAATCAGCGCTTTATCAGGCGGCCGCAATGTTGTTGATTACCGGCGGGATTACAAGTGCCGCGACACAGGACACAGCGACAACGGCGAAAGACACCGTTGTATCGACAATAATGCAAAACAACAGCCTGACTCCGGCGCAGAAACAGATATTCCTGAATGCCCTAAAATCGGCCGCAATTGCAATAGCATCAACCTCCGTCCCTTCTGAATTCCAGCAGGACATTTCCAGCGCTATTTCAGCTTCAAACAATAATAACACGCAGGCGAAACCTATTACGGTTTCCGGCGATTCAGTTTTGAATTCGCAGGCAGGCAAGACCGCGGCTGCGGCAGTAAGTGCCGGGGAGACCGTGATGATATCGGTGACTCAAACAAATGTTACCGAGACATCAATGAGTTCCCGGACAAATTCCGAACTAATAGCAAACGAGCAAGTCGATCGGATAAATTTTCAGGAAACAATCACGGCGGACCAGACAAAAGCAATGATACCCGGCAATACGGCTCCGGCGCAGGCTGTTTCGGCAATGCAACCGGCTCTTTCGGATAATAGCGTATCCGGCCAGGTAAAATCAATTTCCTCACTGTCAAATGAACTTGTGGAGTTGGCCAAAGGCCTTGAATTACTTGCTCTGGCAGTGGCATCTTCCGGGGACCCGAAAGCCTCAAAAACAGCGGGCCAGATCAAGGGCGTCATAGCTGATGTTGAAAAAATGACACAGGTTGTATCATCCCTCGCCGGCGCCGATCCATCAGCGGATAATTCCAAACTGGTTTCATCAATTAAGGCGTCGCTTGACGACGTTGCTTCGAAGTTCAATATAATAGCAGCCTCTTCCGCGGCGCTTCAGATCATTCCGCAGCAGTCAACAGCGGCTGTTTCACCTGCGGCTGTCGGGACTGACGATAGCCTTGCAGTCCAGCCTTCATCGCAAAAATCGTCCGACATTTCTATGCTGTTTAATTTTGGACAGGGATCCTCAAAACAGGGCAATAATAATGATTTGGAGATAACATCTTCAAATCAGCCCCAGTTCGGCGACATAGCGGCAAAGATAGCTGCCTTACTAAAGGATATGAACGGAAACCTCGAGGTCATAAGCAAAGTTGAATATGCCACGGTAAGCCAGCAGGCGTCAGTCCTGCCTAAAGCGGGCGTTCAGGCGCCGGCAAGCGTTGCGGCGACGGAAAACACATCATCGGCACAGGCCAAAACAATCATTGCGGACGCAGTGCAACAGCAGCAGCCGCAGCAGGCGGTTCAGGCACAGCCCGGTACGCAGACACAGCAGTTTTCACACACACAGATGGCTGCGCCCGCGATCCAGCAGGCAACGGATCAGCAGGCCGCCCAATTGCAGCAGTCGATTAAGCAACAGGTTTCGCAGCAGCAGCTTTCCGTCCAGACACAGGCGTCACAGCAAAAGTCGGCGGCGGCACTGGTGGACAACAATATTGAAATTTCCAATAATAATTCAGACGCAGTAATGCCCGTTGTGATCCCGGTTGTTATGGCAAGACAGTCGGCGGACAATAATTCAGAAGCCTCGGTCCTGGCAAAGGACGCAGCTGCGGCTCCGGCAAATACATCGTCGGCATACTCCGTGCAGACCCTTACACCCGAGGCTGTTTCGGCGGCTGCCAGACTTTTGAACAACGACTCTGTAAAATACCAGCCCGCAAATACATCCAAGAATTTTGTCCAGGATATCAATTGGGTGGCCAATAACATAATAAAGCCTGCGATTACGCCGGACAGCACGGCGGACCTTACGCCGGACCAGATGTCCACAAATGTAGCCTCGTTCGCAAGGTCCATAAAAGACCAGGTGGTTTTAAAACAGGTGGTCATGAATTTAAACAACAGCCAGCCGGTAAAAATAGACGAGATACACATGGTATTGAAACCGGAAAACCTGGGCACCATAACCATTAAAATAGAACACAGCAATAATGAGATAAAAGGCAGTTTCACGGTCTCAAATAACGACGTCAAGGATATAATAAAGGCAGGGCTTCCGGAATTGAAGAACACACTGGCCAACCTCGGCATCAAAACGGATTCTCTTGATGTCACGGTTTCGGACGGCAATGCGGGGGCTTATGACCGCGGCTCGAACGGCCAGTTCAATGAATGGGAAGGCGCGGTTCCCCAGGCCGTAACCAATGATTTCAATAACGGCGCGGATGTTTATTCCGGCGCCATGGGATACTTGAATTACCTGGCTTAAAAAAAACAAAGGAAAGGAGGTGCGAAAATGACAATTTCAAACACTACGGCAGCGGCTGCAACAACGCCGACAGGTTACACCACAAAGGCGGCGGCTTCGCCGGACACTGTCACGAACCCGAGCGCGAACCTCGGAGAGAGCGATTTTTTAACCATGCTCGTAACCCAGCTGCAGAACCAGGACCCGACAAACCCGACAAGCAACACGGACATGATAGCGGAAATGTCGCAGTTCAACTCGCTTGCCCAGCTGACAGACATGAACACCAGCAGCACGACGGCAAATTCATCGCTGTCTTCGCTGAACACGAACATCGAGGCTCTGATAGCGATGGAGAATACGACACAGGCGGCGGGGCTCATCGGAAAAACAGTCACGGTTTCCATACCGGCTTCGACGGCTTCTGACGGCACGGCAATACCTGCTTCAACTGTTACAGGACCGGTTTCAGTAGTAACTTTCGTCAACGGGACGCCCATGCTGAATATCAACGGAACCACATACGGGCTCTCGCAAGTTTCCACGATTTCTGCTTAAAGGAGGTGCGGACAAATGATTAATAACGTAAACAACAGCCAGATACAAAAGTTATCACAGCTGCAGGAAGCTCAGCTAAGGCAGCAGGGCGCTGTTAGTGTACCCGAATCATCCGGTTCGACACCTTCTTTTAAGCAGGTTTTGCAGGGCACGGTAGCCGCAGGCGACAATTCGGATATTCACTTTTCAGCGCACGCCGAAAAACGCCTTGCTTCGCGCGATATTGAGATGACGCCCGATATTATGCAGAGGCTCAAAACCGCCATGGGCAAGGCGAAGGAGAAAGGCGCGAACTCGACGCTTATGATCTTTGACAAATTTTCCCTTGTCGTAAGCGTAAAGAACAATACCGTTATCACGGCGGTCGATAAGAGCGGGATGAATGAAAGCGTGTTCACAAATATCGACAGCGCGGTGTTCGCGTGAAATTAAGGGAAAATACGGGGCTGGACCTCTTTACTTTCAGTAAAGCGGAAGCCTCCTTTAAAGCCGAGCCTGATGGGCCGGTCAAAAAAATTTAAGGAGAGTGGCCAATTATGATGCCAGCATTGACTTCAGCAATCTCGGGATTACAGAACAACACGACATGGATGGACATTATCGGGGACAACATAGCAAATGAAAGCACGGTTGGATACAAGGAAACAAGGGTAACCTTCAAGCAGGCTATCTCGGAGACACTGGGATCGGCCTCGGGAGCAAACTCGACGGCCAACCAGGGCGGAATAAATCCGGAACAGCTCGGATTGGGCGTAACGCTCGGTTCGCTTGATACCATCATGACACAGGGATCGATACAGGTTACCGGCAACGCGACAGACGTCGCGATCCAGGGCGCCGGATTCTTTATTGCGCAGGCCGGGTCGCAGACTCTTTATACCCGCGCCGGAAATTTCAACTTCGACAACCAGGGAAACCTCGTTACTTCGAGCGGAGCTCTGGTTCAGGGATGGAGCCTTGCAATTAACAGGGCAATAGGAGCACCACTTGTAAATGAATTGACGACGAACCAGACGCTCAATACCAACGGGCTTCCGAGCAACATTCAGATACCGCAGAACCTCGTTCTCGGGCCGCAGGCGACAGGCAACGCGAACATAGCGCCGGCAGTGCCGACCGACAGGAATGTGGGCGTGGCGATATCGGGCAATCTCGACGCAATGACACCTTGGAACGCGCAGGGAGCGCCGGGCGCGGCTCTTCCGGCGGCCGGATACACACCGGACGCGGTATCAACAGCCACAGTTTACGACTCGCTCGGATCAGCACACCAGATAACGATATACTGGACACAGACGGGAAACCCGACGGCATTACCGGCGCCGGCTCCTGCGGCAGCCAGGTCGAACTGGTCCTGGACGGCATATGATACGACAGGCGGAAAACAGATAAGCGCGGCAGTTCCGGCTGCTTCACAGGCAACGGTTGTGGGCAACGGCGCAAACGTGACATTTAACTCCGATGGCTCGCTGCAGTTCAACGGCGTTTCCACGGCGGCATTGCCTGACGATCCTATCATAACGCTTCAGCCGCTCAACGACGGAGCGGGTTTTGCCGGAGCGGCGACCCAGATAATTTCACTTAACTTTGGAACCGATGACAATATGAGCACATCGGGCGTCGGCAAACGCGACGGTATCACGGGAGACTACGGCAACGGCACGACAGTCGCCGGAGTTTATACGCCGAAGCAGACAATTTACACTTCAAATGTTGATGGCTACGCGGAAGGCACGCTTAACACAGTATCCATAGATTCCACGGGCGGCATCAACGTATCCTTCTCAAACAACCAGACAATCACAATGGCCAAGCTCGCGCTTGCCAACTTCTCGAATCCCGCGGGATTGACACAGGCCGGCGGCACAATGTTCACCCAGTCGGCAAACTCGGGAACAGCCCAGGTTTCCACAGCCGGAAACGCCGGACTTGGAACGACCGCCGGCGGATCGCTTGAATCGTCCAATGTGGACCTCTCGGTTGAGCTGACGAACATGATAATCGCCCAGAGGGGATTCGACGCGAATTCCAGGATCGTGACGACTTCTTCACAGATGCTCACAACGCTGGTTCAGCTGGGACAGTAAGTTATATAGCTGAGACAGAAGTAATATAAAAGGGCCGGATGAAAATCCGGCCCTTTTTGTTTTGACGGTCAGATATATTATTAGTGAAACCCGGTTATCCGGATTAAAACCGAAAATTTCCCATATATTTACAATTAATTAGCAATAATCCCAAAAAACTCTTATTTAAGAAGTGAAAAAATTAAACAGGGACGTTAATGTTTTAACTAAACCCAAAATAAGCGTCTTTATATGGGAAAATGACGTTTTTAAAACCGGTATTTAAATTATGAAACAGCAAATTAAGATATTTTATTATTGACAATAAAGGGGGAAAATTGTAAAATGACTTTACATTTTGTTGGGAGTGATTCAAATTGATATTAATAACGAGATTTGACAATAAAAAAGTGGTAATTAACGGCGAACTCATTGAGATGATTGAGACCACGCCGGAGACATTAATTACATTGACCACTGGCAAGAAAGTAATAGTAAAAGAAAGTGTTGATGAAGTGGTTGAGAAAGTTAAAAAATATAAAAAGGAATTGAATTTACCGATAATAAAAGTTAATGAAAACCAAAACCTTTAAACGGGGGTGGCTTAAGTGGCAATAGATGTATCAACAATCATTGGACTTGCGGTAGGCTGGGGCTCGGTCATTATAGCCCTATTTATGGAATCCGAGGGTAACCTCGGTGTATTTTTTATGTTCTTCCAGCTCTCGGCTTTCTTTATCGTTTTCGGGGGAACACTGGGAGCGACCATTATAAGCTACCCATGGGAAGTCGTAACGAATATATTTAACGTAACAAAACAGGCATTCCTGAAAAGGGAAATGAAAGCCAGCGATGTCATACAGACGCTTGTTGGTTTTGCCACAAAAGCAAGAAGGGAAGGGTTGCTTGGCCTTGAAGACGAGATAGCGCAGGTCAATGACAACTTCCTGAAAAAAGGCATCCAGCTTGTCGTTGACGGAACAGATATTGAACTCGTCAGAAGCATCCTTGAAACCGACCTTTCATTCCTTGAAACAAGGCATAAATTGGGCGAGAGCCTGTTCGGAACGCTCGGCGGATTTGCCCCGACGCTCGGGATCATCGGAACGGTTATGGGACTGGTCAATGCCCTTGGGTCGCTGGAATCGGCATCAAAAGTCGCGGGCGCAATCGCCGTGGCTTTTATCGCAACATTCTATGGAATATCATTCGCAAACCTGATATTCCTTCCATTATCGTTCAAATTAAAGGCTAAATCAGCCGAAGAAGTACTTATCCGTGAAGTTATGATCGAAGGTATCCTTTCCATATCTGCCGGTGACAACCCGAGGATAGTTGAGGAAAAACTCAAAGCCTTCCTGTCGCCGAAAGAACAGGCTGTCAAAGCCGAAGGCGCCGAGGGCGCCGAGGGCGGAGCGGCAGGCGGAGGAGCGGCTTAAATGGGAAAAAGAAGGAATACAAAGCTCGGAACAGAAGGGGTGGAGATGGAGTCAGGCGGTATGATGAGGTGGCTCCTCACTTACGCGGATATGTTGACCCTTCTTTTCGCTCTCTTTGTTATCCTGTATTCGATGTCCGTTGTCGATGAGACAAAGGTAAGGGCGCTCGCCATGGCCCTGGGGCAGGCTTTTGGTTTGACAGGTCAGGTTTCGGTTCTTTCAGCCGGAGCCACCACGGAATCCCAGCCGGTAACAATGCCCGAGTCGCAGCTTAATCTTACCACCATAAAACAGAGGGTACAGAAATGGATATCGCAGAGAAAACTTGAAAGGGATGTCAAGGTCAGGTTCAACGAACGGGGCCTCGTTATTTCCCTTATGACTGATAAAGTTCTCTTTGGCAGCGGGCAGGCGACTTTACTGCCGCAGACCAGGGAGATATTGACGGATATAGCCGAGTTGCTTAAGGCACAGACAAACCCGATAGTTGTCGAAGGGCATACGGATGATTCGCCGATAACAAAAAGCAGCATCAAATCTAAATACAGCGACAACTGGGACCTTTCGACGGCAAGGGCCGTAAGCGTCCTGAAATACCTTATAAGAAAAGGCGTTTCTCCCGACAGATTGTCGGCAGCCGGCTACGGTGAGTTTAAACCCCTGGTGCCGAATATAGACGACATCACAAGGGCGAAGAACCGCAGGATAGACATAGTCCTTCTCAAGGCCGACCTGATAAACGACAGGGCCGTGGAATCGCGCGAACTGCCGCTTCCGTCGGACGTGAAGGTAAAACAACAGATAGAGAAAGAGAACCTGGAAACTATTACTTATTAAATAAAACCTGTAAATTAAGAGGAGGTATTTGTATGGCAGGAGATGACAAGAAGTTATTGCAGGCATTAATCATCTTGGTGAGTTCGGTGCTGGTAATAAGCCTTATATCAGCCGGAGCCACGTTTTTCGTGATTATGTCAAAGACCACGCCGGCCACAAAGAAAGTTATTGTGGAGAAGCCCGAGCTTGGGCCCATAACGACGCTCGGCGAATTCATAGTAAACCTGGCCGATCCCACGGAGTCGCGCTACTTAAGGGCGAATGTTGTGATGGAACTTGATTACGGTTCCAGCTTAAAGCTTGCGGAAGAAGTTGATAAAAGAATGCCGCAGATTAAAGATATCGTAATTTCATCCCTTGGTTCCAAGACTTCCGTACAGTTGCAGGATCCCGAGAACAGGGAAGCCCTGAAGCAGGAACTCAAGGACAAGATAAACGCTATATTGAACCGTGGCCAGCTGGCAAGGGTTTATTTCACATCGTTCGCGGTACAGTAAACAACAAATTTAAACGGGGTGTAGATAATGGCTGAAGACATTCTCTCCGACGGCGAACTTGACGCCCTATTAGCGGGCATGAAGGACGGGCCAAAAGAGAAAGCCGGAAGTTCGGAAGGTTCATCATCGGAAGACGACATAATGGAGTCTTCCGGAACGGCTAAACCTGCGATAACCAGGAAAAAAGGCAAGATCAAGATGTATGATTTCCGCAGGCCTGACAAGTTCTCAAAGGACCAGATCAGGACCATTGAGATGATGCATGAAAGTTTCGCGCGCCATTTTGGCGCCGATCTTTCCGGTTACATAAGGACCATAGCCGAAGTATCGGTCACTTCGGTAAAACAGCTTACATACAGCGAGTACGTTGAGAAGATCCCGAACCCGACGTCGATAGCGGTATTTTCACTTGAACCGTTGAAAGGGCTGGCGATCTTTGAGATCAACCCTTCGATAATTTTCCCAATAATAGACCGCGTGCTTGGCGGTCAGGGCGAAGCCATTGCCAAACCGAGGGAGTTGACCGACCTGGAACAGGCCATCGTCGGAAAAATTATAGAAAAAGGGTTCCTTAACCTGAAGGATTCATGGCACCGGATCGTTGACTTTGACCCTGAAATAAAAGCCAGGGAAACAAATCCTCAGTTCGTGCAGATAGTAGCCCCCAATGAAATGTGCCTGAACCTTAATTTTGAGATCAAGATAAAGGAACATGTGGGCGCCATGTCCATGTGCCTGCCGTACATGGTCATTGAGCCTGTTCTATATAAGCTTTCTGCCAAGCAGTGGTTCACCTTGTCAAAAGAAGAGATGTCGACCGAGACGCAGCAGATCCTTGATGACAAGGTAAAGCATACCTGGGTTCCTTTATACGTGAACCTCGGGGCTGCAACCCTTAAGATGAAGGATATTATCAACCTGAAAAAAGGCGATATCATAAAGCTGGAAACCAACGCCAAAGACGACCTGCTTGTAACCATCGAGAACAAGCCGATGTTCTACGGCAAAGTCGGCACAAAGGGCAAGAAAAAAGCTATAAAGATCACATCGATTATACAAAAGAACGATACTTCTTACGAGAAAAAATTCTCAACAAAGTTGAAATAAAAATTCGGAGGTGGTTAATTTGGCCATGAATGACAACCAGAAAAATAACGCAACAGAGATATTAGGCAATTCGATACCCAACGGAGAAAAGATGCTCTCGGAGCTTCTCGGAAAACCTGTTTCCATAGCCATGAGCTCCATCGATGAGGTGGATTCGGGTTCCATCGGGTCATTCATGCCGGGAAACAACCTTGTTGTTCCCGTAGAATTATCCGACGGAATGGGGAATACCGTAATGGTTGTTTCCCAGGAGCAGGCGGCCATTATGGCGGACCTGATGATAGGTCAGGACGGCTCAAACCCTCCGGCAACGCTTGAAGACCTTCATTTATCCGCGGTGACGGAGCTTGCAAACCAGGTTACGGACGCGGTTACGTCGTCAATAGGGTCGCAGATAGGCGCTTCATTGATGGCCAATCCGGCCGAGGTAAGCGTTATTGACCTCGACGCAGGGATAATACCCGGTATCGACGGCACCGTCCTGATAATGACCGCTGACCTTACAATTGGGGAATTTATGCCCGGAAAAGTTTCATTCATATTCGGCGGAAGAGTGGCTTCCGCGTTAAAATCCGGTCCCAAAGCCGCGGCATCTACCGACGGTTTTGTGGGGGATATCACAACGGGCGGAGGAGCAAAAATGCAAAAAGCAGCGACGGCTCAAAATATCATGACTTCGGAGTTACAGGCCGAAAGAACAACGGGAAACGTATACGACAGGAGCCTGGATATTGTGCTTGACGTTCCTCTTCAGGTAACGGTCGAACTCGGCAGGACTGAAAAACTTGTCCGCGACGTTCTTGAACTGACCCCGGGATCGGTAGTCGAGCTTGACAAGCTGGCAGGCGAACCGGTGGACATCCTTGTCAACCAGAAATACATAGCCAAAGGCGAAGTTGTCGTGATAGACGAGAATTTTGGAATAAGGATAACCGACATCGTAAGACCTGCTGACAGGATACCAAAAATATAAGATGAAAAAAGCCATATTTTTGCTGCCACTGATTTTTTTTTTAACAGGGGCATCGGTATGCGCGGTAGTAAATAACGCGGCCACTCCGGCGGGTTCGTCGATCACGGCCCAGGAAGTCCCATATTTATCAGGGGAATTAAGCGCAATACAGTCGCCCAAAGCCATACCCGGACCTTCAGTCTGGCAGACTATAATCACAATGCTCGCGTCCCTTTTGTTCATAATCGGTTTAATTTACCTCGTATCGTTCGGCTTGAAGTTCTTTTATGTGAGGGCTTCGATACCACTTAAGAACGAAAGCATGATAAAGGTCCTTGCAAAGGAATATCTCGACAGCAAAAATATTATTTATATAGTGGAATTTGACGAAAGGATACTGGTGCTGTCAAGCTCCGGAGAACATCTGAATAAACTGGTCGAAGTTACCGAGAAGGAATCCGTGGACCGCATTCGCAATAATGCAGACGAATATATATCGCGTTACAGGCTTAAGAATGAGAATAAATTCGACGAGCAGCTCAAGGCTTCCTACCTGGCCCAGGGAAAAAAGATAGTTTCGTCCGGCAATGAAATGATAAAAGGCCTTGCCGATAAATTCAAGAAAAAGGATGGCAAATAAAGATGTCGTTGAGGCGCCTCAAGAGATCGATAATAACTTTTTCCGTGGTCATGATGTGCCTGTTTGCGTTTTCCACGGTGTTTGCCGCCGACATTTCAATACCAAAAATAGGCATCGACATAACAAACGCCAAGACGCCGAAAGACGTGGCGTCCACCATACAGATATTCCTGCTGTTGACGGTACTGACAATGGCCCCGGCCATACTTATGCTGACCACATCGTTCACCAGGATAGTAATTGTCCTGGACTTCCTGCGACAGGCGCTGGGAAGCCAGCAGATACCGCCGAACCAGGTGCTGATTGGATTGGCGCTTTTCATGACATTTTTTATTATGAGGCCGGTCGGACAGGAAATTTACGACACCGCCTGGAAACCTTATGTCGACAATAAAACCACGCTGGAAACTGCGCTCAACGACGGCGTCAAACCGCTGCGAAAATTCATGTTCAGGCAAACCAGGGAAAAAGACCTCGCTTTGTTCATTTTCCTTTCAAAGTCGCCCAGGCCGAAGAACCAGAACGACGTCCCGACTTCGGTTCTTATCCCGGCGTTCATTATCAGCGAATTAAAGACCGCTTTTACCGTGGGGTTCCTTATATATATTCCTTTCCTGATCATTGATATGGTGGTCGCCTCTACCTTGATGTCCATGGGTATGATGATGTTGCCTCCGGTCATGATATCGCTGCCGTTTAAGCTGCTTCTATTCATACTTGTTGACGGTTGGCACCTGATAGCCAGGGCCCTGATCGTCAGCTTTTAGGGGGAGCATATATGTCCGTAGAATTTGTGACAAATTTTGGAAGGCAGGCGCTGCTGGTCACGCTTATCTTATCCGCGCCGCTGCTTGGATTCGCGCTGCTTGTCGGCGTGGTCATTTCGATATTCCAGGCTGTTACGCAGATACAGGAAATGACGCTGACATTTGTCCCGAAAATTGTCGTTGTCATGATAGCCATAGTCGTATTTGGGCCCTGGATGCTCCGCATACTCATTAACTTCACATCAACGCTTTTCTTAAACCTTCCAGCATACATGAAGATGTAATAACATGGCGTACCCGGACTTACTAAATATGGCCCAGATACAGCTGGAAATATTCCTGCTTGTGTTCTTAAGGATAGCGTCCCTTTTTATGACGGCCCCGATTCTCGGAACGGCTACCATTCCCGTCATCACAAAAATAGGATTCGCTTTTTTGGTGTCATTTATAATCTATCCGATCCTTGACCACAATATAATACTTCCGAGCAGTTCTCTTTCATACGCGTTAATTGCGGCAAAACAGGTGATGCTGGGCGTCATAATAGGATACGCTTCATATATGATATTCGCGGCCATTCAGCTTTCCGGACAGATAATAGACATCCAGATGGGATTCGGAATAGTGAACGTGATAGACCCCATGTCAAACACCCAGGTTTCCATAGTGGGCCAGTTCCAGTTCATCCTCGGCATGCTGATCTTCATGTCAATAAACGGACATCATGTGCTTTTTCAGGCGATAACGGATTCATTCAGGATTGTGCCCCTGATCCATGTGGGATTGACCGATGTCACGGCCGCAAAACTGGCCGACCTCTTCTTCAATATGATAGTTATAGCCTTTAAAATAGCCGGGCCGGTCACGCTTGCGCTTTTTCTTACCAATGCGACGCTAGGTTTTATATCGAGGACGATACCGCAGATGAACGTTTTTATGGTGGGGCTGCCGCTTAATATTTTCGTCGGGTTGATAGCGGTAATGATATCGCTGCCGGTCATCGTAAATATGTTCAGCACTTTGCTTACTGATATGTGGAACGACGTTTACTATCTTATCCAGAGCATGAGGGTGTGATCAATGGCTGATCCGGGGAAAACAGAAAGCGCAACGCCGAAAAAGAGGGAGGATGCGAAGAAGAAGGGGCAGGTCGTCCGTTCCATCGAGATTAACGCCGTCCTGAACGTTCTTATATCCCTTGTCATACTCAAGATTTCCGGCGATTATATAATGCATAATTTGAAGGAGCTTGCGAATTATTTCTGGGGTAATATAACCCTTTTTAACAACAAGCTCGACGAAAATTTCATAATGCCGTTCATCGTGAAATTGCTCGGCAGGTTCATCATGATAATGCTTCCGCTTCTGGCAAGCGTGTTCGTCATGGGAATACTTTCGAACGTGGCCCAGTTCGGATTCCTTGTTTCGTTCGATTCGCTCAAACCGTCATTCGACAAGATCAATCCTGGCAAGGGTTTTAAACGCATATTTTTCTCGAAAAGGCTTATTTTTGAGCTCGCCAAAGCAATTTTTAAGATCGTTATCATCATTTACATAGCCTATAGCACGGTGAGGAAGATATTGAATGAGATATTTTTAACACCCCTTATGGACATAAACACCTATTTTACCTTTTCGGCGGACACCATTTACAGGCTTGGAATGAAGATTGTCGTGGCTTTCATAGTCTTCTCCATACTCGATTACCTTTATCAGAGGTATGAATTTGAAGACTCGCTGAAGATGTCCAAACAGGAAGTAAAGGACGAAATGAAGCAGATGGAAGGGGATCCTCTTGTAAAATCAAGGATCAGGCAGATACAGAGGGAATTTGCCAGAAAGAGGATGATATCAGAGATACCAAAAGCGGACGTGGTAATTACCAATCCAACGCACGTTGCCGTGGCCTTGCGCTATAATGAAAGCGAAGATGAGGCGCCAAAAGTGATAGCCAAGGGGATAAACCTCATGGCGGAGAAGATCAAGGATATAGCCAGGGCTAACAGCGTTGTCATTGTTGAGAATCCTCCTCTTGCCAGAACGCTGATAAAACTTGAGGTCGGATGGTCGATAACACAGGATCTTTTCCAGGCGGTGGCGGAAGTATTGGCCTTTGTTTATCAGGCAAAAGGCAAAATAAGGCTTGAAGAAAAAGGCAAAAAAGTGGATAATACCATTTTGAACGATAAATACATACCTTACCCGGAAATTGGAGGTAGAAGTTAATGGCCACTAAGACCATGAACCAGGCGGGGTTCGGACCGGCGATGAGAAGGTCCACGGACCTGATTATTGTTATTGCAATCATAGCCGTCGTACTCATGATAGTAATTCCCATACCGACTTTGCTCCTTGATATATTGCTGTCCATCAATATTGCCCTTGCTTTAATGGTGCTTCTTGTGACTCTTTATACAAACGAACCCCTCCATTTTTCCACATTCCCGACGCTGCTTTTGATCACAACTGTTTTCAGGCTTGCCCTGAATATTTCAGCAACAAGGCTTATTTTAAGCAAGGCTGAAGCCGGACGGGTCATTGAAACTTTCGGAAATTTTGTCGTGGGTTCACAGGATCTCAGCGGACTTGTGGTCGGGCTGGTCATATTTACCATAATCATAGTCATACAGTTCGTCGTCATCACATCGGGCGCCCAGCGCGTTGCCGAAGTCGCCGCCAGGTTCACATTGGACGCCATGCCCGGAAAACAGATGGCCATTGACGCGGATCTCAACGCGGGACTTATCACGGACGAGGAAGCAAGGGGAAGAAGGAGACAGATAGAAAAGGAAGCGGACTTTTACGGGGCCATGGACGGCGCCTCCAAATTTGTAAGGGGAGACGCGATAGCCGCTATAGTCATAGTCATCATAAATATAGTCGCAGGTTTCTTTATAGGCATAATGTTCCATGGTTTCGATATCAGGACGGCGGCGGTGACTTATACCGTGCTTACGATCGGCGAAGGACTTGTGACACAGATCCCCGCGCTTCTGCTCTCCGTGGGAACGGGTATCATAGTAACAAGGGCCGCATCCGAGGCAAACCTGGGACAGGATTTTGCCGGAGAAATGCTGCAACAGCCCCGCGCAATAAGCATTGTGGGAGTCGTGCTTTTCCTCATGGCAATTGTTTTCCCGGCAGTCATAGTAAAGGTGATATTTTTTATACTGGCGATCCTGGCGTGGTTCCTTTCATATACCCTTAATCTTGCGGCCAAAACGGAAAATGAAGCAAAGGCGTCAAGAAAAGACAAGGACGACCTTAAACGTGAGCCGGAGAACGTCCTTCCTCTCATACAGGTCGACACCATGGAGCTTGAGATCGGGTTCGCGCTCATACCGCTTGTCGACCCGGCGCAGGGCGGCGACCTGCTTGACCGCGTCACGATGCTTAGAAAACAGATCGCGCTTGATTTCGGCCTCGTCGTTCCTCCTATACGCATAAGGGACAACATGCAGCTTAATTCGAACGCCTATTCAATTAAAATCAAGGGCGTGGAAGTATCCTCGGGCAAGGTTGAAATAGGTTATTATCTGGCAATGAAGCCGGGTTTTGACGGATCCGACCTTGAGGGAATAGCGGGCAAGGATCCGGCTTTTAATCTTCCTGCAAAGTGGATAAAGGAAGAGGAAAAGAAGAAGGCGGAGATGAAGGGTTATACCGTCGTGGATGTTCCGTCCGTAATGTCCACACAGATTTCCGAGGTGATAAAGGCCCATTCAGACGAGCTTTTGACGCGCCAGGACGTCCATAAACTTGTCGATACCATACGCAAGACCAATCCGGCAGTGGTGGACGAACTTATACCGGGCATGCTCACGCTCGGCGAGGTGCAAAAAGTACTGCAGAACCTTTTGCGCGAGAAAGTTTCCATAAGGGACCTTGTTTCCATATTCGAAATACTCGCCGATTATGCCAAGACCACCAAGGAAACGGACCTTCTTACGGAATTTGTAAGGCAGGGGCTTGCAAGGCAGTTCACAAGCAAATATACCAAGAACGGAATAATGCACGCAATAACGATAGATTCCGGACTTGAGCAGAAGATGGTTGACGCAATACGCGCCTCGGACAGGCCGGGCGTCGTCGGGTTGGAGCCAAAAATAATACAGATGATATACGGCAGCCTTATAGCGGAATTCCGCAAGAGCGCCGGAACGGATTATGAACCGGTGATACTGTGCTCGCCCATGATCAGAAGTTATGTGAGAAAGATAGTGGAAAAAATTCTTCCAAACCTGGCGGTATTATCATACAACGAGATCCTGCCAAAAATAGAAGTAAGGGCCGTCGGGACGGTGAAAGTTGATCTATGAGAATAAAAAAATTCGAAGCGGAAACGCTCCAGGAAGCGCTTGCTAAGATAAAACGGGACTTCGGGCCCGAAGCCGTAATATTACACACGAAAAAATACAAAAGAGGCGGTATTTTCGGCGTGTTTGGAAGGGAAACAACCGAGGTAACCGCCGGAATTGACATTAATATCGACCGCCCTAGGCAACAGCAGCAACAGCAGCAGGCGGCAACATATGAAAAACCAACCCCGCAGCCTCCCGCAATTCAGCCTCAATATAAAAGCCAATTATCCCAGCAGCAACAGAGGCCGCAGATACCCGTTCAGCCAAGGCTCGAACCAATGGTCCAGGTTTATAACAGGGTCGAGGATATAAGCCTGAAAAACGACACGCTTGCGCGCGAACTTTCCGAAGGCAAGGTTTCCCTCAGCGGCTCACTGAGGCCCGTTCGCGAGAATTCTGGATCAACTTCCACGGGGCCGGCTTTAAAGAGCGGCATCGGAAGGATACAGAAAATGCTTATAGACAACGGGGTCGAGGAAAACCTGGTCTACAGGACCCTTCAAAATGTCAATTCGCAGCTTACCGACACACAGATAAACAACAAAGTATTCATAGAGCAATATCTTTACGACTATCTTTCAAATATGGTGCAGGTATCCGGCCCGATAAAAACCACGCCCGGCACATCCAAAGTGGTGGCGTTTATCGGACCCACCGGGGTTGGAAAGACCACGACCATCGCAAAACTTGCGGCCAAATACGCGCTCATCGAAGGCAAATCAGTGGTCATGATAACCGCGGACACCTACAGGATAGCGGCGGACCTGCAGCTGAAAAAGTACGGCGAGATAATGGGGATTCCCGTTGAAATAGTGCTTACACCGGCGGATTTTAAAAAAGTCATAAACAAACACCTGGACAAGGACCTCATATTTTTCGACACCGCGGGAAGAAGCCCGAGGAACAGGCAGCATCTTGCCGAATTAAAGGAATTCCTCGAAGTGCATTCTCCTATTGAGACACATATCGTGATATCGGCGGTGACAAAATATTTCGACGCATTGAGCATAATCAACAATTTCGGGATGGTGCCCATACACAGGATGCTTTTTACAAAACTTGACGAGACAAAAAACTACGGTATGCTCCTTAACTTATCAGTGGGTTCCGGAGGCATCCCGATATCGTTTCTGACGGTGGGGCAAAACGTCCCCGATGACCTGGAAGTCGCCGACCCGAAAGTAATTTCAAGACTCGTGATAAAAGGAGACTTTGAAGCGTGGATCAGGCAGAGAGGCTAAGGGAACTGGTAAAGTCCAAAAAACAGGACGGCCAGGAAAACGGCGTTACAGGGGATAACGAACAGGACGGCGCCGAACCGCGCCATGAAGGCTGTCCCACGACCAAGGTAATTGCCGTGGCAAGCGGAAAAGGCGGCGTGGGAAAATCCAATTTCACCGTAAATATCGCTATTGAGCTTTCAAAAATGGGGAACAGAGTCATGATCCTGGATGCGGACCTTGGCCTGGCAAATGTGGATATACTTCTGGGAATAAACCCGAAATACAACCTTGCACACGTGATAAGGGGAGAAAAGGACCTCAAGGATATAATAACCGAAACCGAATATGGTATAAAAGTCCTTGCCAACGGTTCCGGGGTAAAGGAACTCATAAACGTCACCAACCAGCAAAGGGCTTTATTTATAGAGAAAATATCGGAGCTCGAGGATATGGTGGATATACTGCTCATAGATACGGGAGCGGGCATCAGCAAGAATACAATGAGCTTTATTTACGCCTCTGATTATTCAATAATCATAACAACTCCCGAACCAACCGCCTTAATGGACGCTTACGGCCTTATAAAAGTGACTTCGCTGAACAAGAGCACGGTGCCTTTAAAACTTATAGTAAACATGGTAAATTCAAAGGAAGAGGCCAAAGAAATTGCTTCAAGGGTGGTATTGCTGGCGAGACGTTTCTTGAATGTTTTTGTGGAATCGTTCGGTTACATCTACAGGGACAGGAATGTGACGGACGGAGTCATGTCGCAAAAGCCATTTTCCGTACTGCACCCGGGGACAAAAGCGGCCGAGTGCATAAAGGAGATCGCCGGAAAAGTATCGATGCGTTTTATCAGGGAAAATGAAAAGAATCCGGTAAAAGACGGCGCCCAGTCAAGGGGAGTTTTCAAGAGAATATTCGATTTATTCCAGTAAAGGAGGTTTATTATGGCGGAAAGGCGTGATTTTTACAGGTTGAGTAAAAGGATAGAAGTGGAATACAAGGTAATAATTGATAAATTTGCAAGCACAGGCATCGCTCCCGATACATCTTTTACCGACTCGATCAGCGGAAACGGGCTTACATTGCTCACATCCAAAAAGCTGGATAAAGGCACAAAACTTGAAATGACCGTCAAGATAGGGACCGGCAATATTGACATGGCGGGCGAGGTGATCGGAAACAGGGAACTTTCACGCGGACAATTCGAGACAATCGTGAAATTTTTTCAGGTTGACGAACCGGAAAGGCAAAAGCTCATTAAATACATCACAAGGGAAGGCGTGAAGTCCAAGCCTGGAAAAAAATGAGCGGTAATTCCGTCAGGGAACACATTGAAGTTGAAGTTGCCGTTCTGGCGGGTGTGCTTGGTTTTTTTATCGGCGGGCTTATCAGGATAAACGGGGAAATACTGGACATTATACTTTCAGCCGTTCTTTCGGGAACGGCTGTTTTTGTTGTTACATACTATGCCATGATACTAATATTTTCCGGAAAGAAGAAGGACGATATTTCCGGGGAATTTGTCGAGGGACTCCCGGAAATGTCCGCTTTAGCGGCCGGCAAAAATGAAAAGAAATCCGCAAATAAAGGATCAAAACTGGACATTGTTTCCAAGGACGACGACCTCATGAACGACATATTCGGGAACCGAAAATAATGGATAACATAAATATTGACGACCTATGGAGAAGATTCAAAAAGACAAATGACGAAAAAGACAGGGATGCAATTGTAAAAAACTACATGCCGCTGGTAAAGTATTTAACGGATAAAATCGTGTCCCATCTTCCGGAACGGGTTAAGGCCAACGACCGCGAGGATCTGTATATCGAAGGTATTATAGGATTGCTTGAGGCTATTGACCGTTTTGAACCGGAAAAGAAATTTAAATTTGAGACTTTCGCCTCAAAAAGGATCAGGGGCGCTGTTATAGACACATTGCGCAGGGAGGATGTCCTGCCAAAAAATGTCAGGGAAATGGCAAAAAAGATAGAAATTGCCATGGTTACACTTGAATCAGAGCTTGGACGGCCGGCATCCGAAGAGGAGCTTATTAAAGATTTAGGGATGACAAATGAGGCGTTTTATGATATATTGGACAAAATGAAAGGCATATCTTTGCTTTCAATAGACAGTGAAATACTCAATAATGACGGGGAAAAATTCTATTTTGAGGATATTATAGGTGAAAGCGATTCAATATCCCTGGAGTTCGAGAAAAAAGAGGCGGTAGACCAGCTTGCGGCGATAATCGATATTCTTGACAGGGATGAAAGGGATATCCTTGAAATGTATTACTGGAAAGAAATGACATTAAAGGAAATAGGCCTGGTAATGCAGGTTTCGGAATCAAGAGTGTGCCAGATACACACAAGGCTGATTCTAAAGTTGAGAAGCGGCTTTAGAAAAATAGAAAAGGGAGAGGTGAACTAATAATGGTTGATATGGACGGTTACCCCACAATAAGCACGGAAGAAGACGGGCTTTATTTGACCGTATTCCCGCCAAAAGGCAAAGGCAAAAAAGTTGAGCTCAACGTTGTAAAAGTTGAGCTTCAAAAAGACATATACAAATCAAAAGACATCGATTGGACAGCCGTCGAGCGCGCGGTCAAGGAATCCACGGGCCAGCAGATATTGATAGTCCATGAAATTGTGAACGCGAAAGACGGGCAGATATTTGTCAAGGTAAACCCCGAGGAAATGGTCGCAATGCTCACCATAGTTCCGCCACAGGGAGGCGGCAAGGAAATAACCCTGGAATCGGCGAAGAACGCCCTTACCGAGAACGGCATAGTTTTCGGCATAAAGGAGAGCGTGATTGAAAAGCTGGTAAAACGCGCCATGGAAGCCAAGAACGACCCGACGGTGCTGCTTGAATCGATAGAGGATATTGTGGCCGAGGGAATTTCCATGATAAACGGCGAGGACGCCAAACTTGAGCTTTTGTTCCAGACAAACGCCCAGATGGACGAGTCGGCCTCGGCTGCCGCCACCGAAGCGGATGCGGACAAAGTTGATTATAAAAATGTAAAATCGATTCAGAACGTCAAGAAGGGCGAAGCGCTGGCAAGAAAAGTTTCCCCGACCAACGGAGTCAACGGAATGACGGTGACGGGAAAGGAAATCAAGGCCACGCCAGGAAACGATGTGAAATTTGTGTTCGGCAAAGGCGTTGAGCAGGCGGTCGGAAACGCGGAACTTTATGTCGCAGTAAACGACGGGCAGGTTGTATATAAAAACAACAAACTTGAAGTCCTTGAAATATACGAGATACAGGGCGATGTTTCGCTTGCAATAGGCAACGTCGATTTTGTCGGGACGGTTATAGTGCACGGAAGCGTCGGAGAATTCACAATCAAGGCCGGCGAGGACATTATCATAGACGATGTGGCGGATTCATCAACACTTATATGCGGCGGCAAAGTAAGCGTTAAGGGCGGAATAGTGAAATCAAAGGTCACGGCCGGAGGGGAAGTAACGGCAAAATATATCAGGAACTCTAATATAGAAACGGAAAAATCGATAATAGTGAACGAGGCTGCCATGCATTCGACCCTTATATCCGGGGATAAGATACTGGTCCAGGGCGCAAAAGGACTTCTTGTGGGCGGTACGATAGCGGCGGCGCATGAAGTATCCGCAAAGGAAATAGGGGCCAAAATGGCCACGCCTACGGAAATATCCATAGGTGAAACGCCCAAAATGAGGGAAGAAATGAACAAGGCAGTAAATGAGCTGAAAGTCATAGACGACCAGCTCGATAAAACAAAAAAAGGTATTTTATTCCTTAAAGACCTTCAGGCAAAGAGCGGCGGCAACCTTCCGCCGGATAAACGGGATATGATGGCCAAGCTTACAAGGACACAGTTTAAACTTATGACTGACCAGAAAAAATGGGAAGAGATCAAGGCCAAACTTGAAGCGAAGGCAAAAGAGATGCAGACGAGCAAGCGCGGAAAGGTAAACTGCCTCGGCCTTGTTTATACCGGGGTAAAAATAGTAATAAACAAGGTCCAGCGAACCATCACTGATGAATTGAAATACGCCACTTTCGTCGAGAAGAACGGCGAAATCCAGGTACTGCCGTATTCCGGGTAGTTCTATTTAAACGGCAAGAGGAGTGCGTTTATGAGACTTTATGATGTCCAGATAATGCTTAACGCAGCCAATTCCGTGGATAAACAGCAGCATATCAACCAGCAGCAGGGCCAGCTTACGCAATCTCAAAATGCCATGGCCATTAATGATAAGACCGAAGAAAGACTTTCCCAGCCGCAGGAAACCGCAGAGGAACCAAACAGCAAGCAAATATCTTCAGATGAAAACAAACAAAAAAGATGGACAAAACCCGGCCAAAAGACCGTTGACGCAAAAAAAAACGATGATGATCACGCCCCGGACAACAACGGTGTTTCCGGCCGCATGATTGATATCAAAATTTAAAAAGGAAAAAAAATGCAGCTTATATTACTGACAGTGTTGAACGTTATTCTGATCGGCGTCGTCATCATGTTGCTGTCCATAAGGAAAGCTCCGCCACAAAAGAAATCAGAACTATCCTCCGAATTGGAGGGCTTTGACCTTATCGAATTCCAGCAGAACCTGAAAAACCTAATTGAGGAACTTAATTCTTCTGCGCAGTCGTCTATAAAGGACATGGAAAACAAAAAAGCCCAGCTTGAAGACACCCTCAGGTCGGCGGACACCAGGATCAACGAGTTAAAATACCTGCTGGAGCGCAACCAGCTGCGCAGGCAGGCCGAATACAAGAGCGCCATAAACGAAGAGCCTGCCGCCGGGGAAGAAACAAAAGACGAGGATCTTTTCAGCTTCAAACCGGCAGAGGAAACGGTCTTGCAGCCGAAATTCATGCTTAATACGGCGGAAGAAGCCAGGGAGGCGGCCGCGATCAATGAATCAAAGCAGTCCGGCAGGGAAAAATACCAGCATATTAATAGCCTTATAAAAAGCGGCATATCCATTGAAGATATAGCAAAAGTAACCGGGCTTTCAAGAGGGGAAATCGAGCTTATAAGAAATATAAAAAAATAGGGCGGCTCCCCGGGGCCTCTTGATTTTTTAGTTAAAGTATATCGCTTTTTTTCCGATATATCTTTACGGATGAAGAATTTAATATTAATTTTACGAGGTAAAAATGGCCATAACAGGGGTAAATAACAACGCACTGGAGCTGCTTTTTTCGACGGATAAGAATATTCAGGATTTTTTGGCGACCGTTAAAGCAGGGGACCTGATCCGTGGAAAAGTGATAGATGTTATTCAGGGCGATAACAAGGCAATAATAAATTTTAAGGGATACAATATTATATCGGAACTGCCACAGGGGGCATCATTAAATCCGGGAGATATAATCAACGCCCAGGTTTCACAGGTAAACGATCAGATATTCATGAAACTTATCGCGAATAATGCGGCGTCCGAGCTGGGCCGCGGCGTGGACATTGCCGCCAATCAGTCTGTAACAGCCCAGCAAATAATAACCATGCTTAACGATCTTAAGGTGCCGGTAAACGAACAGAATATATTTATTGCCCAGAAACTAATGGATTATCATCTGCCTGTAACGGCTCAGAATATAAATGACGTTAATTCAGCCCTGAAAAGTTATCTGGATGCCAAAGGGATAGATATAAGCGCCACCAATATAGAGACACCACAGGCAGCCAAGCTTATTGTTCTGAATAATATGTTCAGGCTTAACAATGAGGCGGTATTGCTTTCCGCCCGGGATGCCACGTCCGATCAGGCGACATCCGCGACCCAACAGCAGATACAGCAGGCGGCCGTAACTCAGCAACAGGCGCAGGTGGTTCAGCAACAGGCAATAACGCAACAGCAGCAGGTCATTCAACAGTCCGAAGGCCAACAGCAGCTTATAAACCAGAAACAGGCAATTCAGGAGGCTGCGACGGGCCGGCAGGTGCAGGAACAAGCGGCTGCTCCGCAGCAAAGCTCAGTACAGTCCCTTATAAACGACCTTATACAGGGTTCCACGCAGCAAACCGCAGCCTCTGCTCCTGCAACAGGGCAAGCCCAGACACCGGGGATATTGCCGCAGACATTTTTCCCGGCGATACAGTCACCGAGCGCTGCAAGGCTGTTGAACATAATGGGCACGGTGGGCAATGTTACGGCGGCTTCGCAGGATATAAAAATATCGCTGGAAGGTAATACCATAACTGTCAACATAAAGAACGCCGATGCGGACCTTGTGAGAAATATTGCTGTCTTGTCGCTCAATGAAGGAAATCTGTCGGTATCCGATGCGCAGACGATAGTCGGTGCATTGAATAGCGGAGCTGCTTCCTCCAACATTTCGGGAGGCGTGATCATAAACAGGATCAACAACGGAGATATCGAGGTGAAGTTCAGCGCTCTGAAGGACGCAATTGAAAACATATCGAATTCCGCGTCCGGCCAGAGCGGGACATCGGCGCAGATGCTAAGTTCGTTGAAAAACGCAATCATACCAAAGCTTATGGCCGTTCCAGAAAGCGCTCCGCAGCTTTCTTTTGTATCCGCAAAGCCCGATATAGCCAATGTTTTGCCTCAGGAAAGCAGGGCCACGCTGGCACAGGTAAGGGATACTTTTGCGGCATTGCAGAAAAGCGTTACGAATCCCGGGGATGTCAATCTGGAGCAGAACGTAAATGACATTGCGGCGGCTATTTCCAAACTAAACGAAGACCTGTCTTCCCTGAACAACACCCCGGTTATCCAGCAGAACAATCAAGGGATCACCGCCACAGCCGCGGCGCAAACCGAAATAAACCGGATATTCAACAACCTTACGGACCTGATAAAACAAATAAATTTGCCTGCGGATCCCGGAAATTTCGAGGTTTCGCCGCCGCAATATACCGCCTTTAATTCGGCGGTAAAAAATTTCACGGACCTTAACGCAAATTCGCCGGTTGTAAAACCTCCGCAGGTGTTGGACGTAAAGCTTCCGGCAAATATAAAAGTCAACCCGCAGGTCGACGTGGAATCGACCATCGAGGCGCTTGCTTTCCTTAAATCAAGGAATTTACCCGTTGATAACGGCACTTTTGTGGATATTATGGCCAGGTACTTCAAGGACGATATGAAATTGAACCAGAACATGCAGGGGTTAAACAATGCAATAAACAAGTTTGAGGATGCGAGTAATAACGCGCCTGTAAATCCGTCCACAAGCGCTTTTATCGGAAACATCTCCCGGATGAGCACGAATATAAGGTCGATGATGCAGCAGATGTCGATAAACACAAACGATCCGGACCTGAAACCGCAGGTTATGCAGGCGCAGATAGCCAATTTAATAGATAAATCCGGATTGAACCAGGAAAACAACCTTGCGAAAGTCCTGAGCCAGGCGGCCCCGGGAGTGGACGTGGACAAGCTTCCTCAGATGATCAGCGCCAGGGATAACCTGAAAGCGGAGTTGATAAGGCTCGATAATGAAATTACCCAGTCAAATACGCAGAAAATTTCGGATCCTTTGCAAAAGGAAACCATACAGGTGATGAAGGACAAGGCCGGAGACGTCCTTACGAACCTGAACGCAATACAATTTATTAATCAAAAACCAGTATCTTATGAGATGCTTTATGCCCAGCTTCCGATACTTATTAACAACAATTTTTTTAACGGTGAACTTCAGGTCTGGTACAGGAAAGGATCTCTCAAGGAAAATATCGAGAAATCCATGCCGGTCAACCTTGTGTTTGTCCTTAATACATCGAACCTTGGAAGCGTTAAAATATCCATGACAATATATAAAAAGGACGTCGAATGCAATATCACGCTTGAGAATGAAAAGGCGAAACAGGTCCTGATGAGGGGAAAAAATGATTTTGTAAAAGGCCTGGGCTCAATGAGCTATAATGTTAAAAATTTCAATTTACAGCTTGCGTCGGATGATAACGGTGGAACCGCACAGGATGCATCCGGCGGTTATGTCAATCTCGGAAGAATTAATTTGAAGGCCTGATCCAAATGGAAAAAAAAGGCAACAGCGCGGGAATAACGAAAAAATCCGCCCTTGCAGTCCATTATGACAAGGTAAAAGACAACGCCCCGAGGGTAGTTGCCAAAGGAAAAGGTTCCATTGCCGACAAAATCATTGAATTGGCGGAACAAAATAACATACCGATACATGAGGATCCTGACCTTATCGAGGTATTATCAAAACTCGACCTGGGTCAGGAAATACCGCCGGAGCTTTACAAACTTATCGCGGAAGTTCTTGTTTATGTTTACCGATCCAATAACAAGGTCAATAAGATACTGTAAAACGGCCAAATTGCCCTCATGAAAGGAAAACAATGAAAAAATATATTTATACCGCATTATTGTCATGTGCTGCTGCTGCGGCGTTCGTTCTTGTGTTTTTAAATTCTCCGGGCAGGCCGATAAAAGCCGAAACTTTCGGCGGGGCAAAATATGACGCTGCCAGGGATCTGATAATTACGGCGGACGGATATTTGCTGGCCGGTATGACGACGTCATCCGGAATCGGGTATGTCGACTCATTCCTGATGAAACTCGACAAACTGGGCCATAAAAAATGGGAAAACACTTTTGGCGGGCAAAATGACGACAGGATATTCTCGGTGATCATGGCTGAAAACGGGGATTTTGCCGCAGCCGGCTATACCTCGTCTTTTGGCGCCGGCAACAACGATTTTTATCTCATCCGGACCGATCCTAACGGGAATTTAAAATATGCAAAAACTTTCGGCGGGAAAGGCAGGGACGAGGCATATTCGATAGTGGAGACGCCCGACGGGGGGTTCCTTCTTGCAGGATTGTCTGATTCGTTCAAAAAGAGGGATATATACGATATTTATCTGGTTAGGACGGATTCGGAGGGAAATTCGTTATGGACAAGGGCGATAGGCGGTAAAAGGTCGGACCAGGCCGCGTGCGTTATTGACTCAAAAGACAACGGATTTATAGTGGCGGGAACTACATCGTCGTTTGGCGTTAAAAACAATAATATTATCATGATAAAAGTGGACGGCAGGGGAAACACGCTATGGATGAAAACCTACGGAGGACCGGACGACGACTCATGCTCCGGCGTTATAAAATTATCATCCGGAAATTACGCGCTTATAGGCACGTCGACCTCCGGACAGAAAAAAGATTCCGATATACTGCTTCTGGAAACTGACTCCATGGGAAATTCATTGTGGTCGAAAACTTTCGGCGGCCCCGGAGTTGACCAGGGGGTTACCGTAAGGGAGTGCAACGACGGCTCCATGGTAATAGGCGCGACTTCCGAATCCTACAGTTACGGAAGTTCGGACATAGCATTGATAAAGACAGACAGCTCTGGAAATACATTGTGGATCAGGCATTATGGCGGAAAAGGCGACGATTACCTGGGGAACATTCAGGTGCAGGAAGACGGAGGAATTGCCGCGGCGGGATGGGTCAATACGGGAACACGAGGGAATTATGGAGCCTATTTTTTTAAAACGGATAAAGACGGGGGTTTTTGACGGGCGGTAACAACTTCTATTTCCGGTCGTTCTCTTCCTTTTCAGCCGGTCCGCTGTTGCTGTTATTGACATCTTCGTTTGCCGTGGTGTCGCTTGGTCCCTTTGCAACGGGAACCTGTTGGTCCCGGGCCGCCGGCGCGGAATCAGCCTCGTTTTGCACGGTTATGAGTTCGGGCGGAATATTTGAATCAATCATCGCAATCAAATCTTCGACCCTGTTCCTGATCAGCGCAAGCTGATCGTTGGAAACAAAGGAATCTTTCATGGATTTTTTAGCCTCGAACATTTCATCGGAAATATTAATGGCGGCAAGTATCGCTATTTTCTTCGCATCCTTCAGGCCGGTGGCTTCCTGGACCTCGCTCATTTTATTATTAAGATAATTCGCAAGGGAAATAATATAGTCGGGTTTGGCTACACCCTTTATGGTGTATTCGTTGCCGAAAATGTTGACGGTTATGACTGATTTATCCATATTACCCCTTATTTGTTAATTCATCTATCTGCCGCAGCGCGCCGGCAAGCCTCGTATATACCTGGTTCCGGTCGTTCTTATATTTGATAACGGTCCTTTTAAGGCTTTCAATCTCGTTCTTTAGTTCAATGCCGGCGCCCCCGGGCGCCGAATCCGCCGGACTAATTGATGCGCTGGAAGCAGGGGACGATTTTAAACGTTCCTTAAGCCGGGCATTTTCTTCGTTCAGGTGCCCGACCATAATAAGCAGCTCTTTTATCCTTGCCTCAAGTATGTAGAGGGCTATAAGCGGCATTTTATGACCGTAATTCCGCGTTTACTTCGTTTTTTAGGCGCGAAATTATCCTTTCCATGAATTTATTTATCTCCGCCTCGGACAATGTTTTCTTGTCCGATTGGAATACAATATTGAAGCTTAAGGATTTATGGCCGTCCGGAACCTGGCCGCCTTTATAAAGGTCAAAGAGGGTAATATTCCTTATCAAAGACCTGAAATCGGAATTTATTATGGACTCAAGGCGTCCCTGAGGCACCGAATCGTCGACTATAAGGGAAATATCGCGTTTTACAGAAGGGTAACGGGATATAGGGCTGTATTTTACATTATCATCATGGAACTGAAAAAGCGCATCGATGTCGAGTTCGAACATATTGGCCTTCAGTTTGAGTTTGTTGTCGTATAATATGGAATTGTTAAGACCGCCCGCGGTGCCGATGCGTTTTCCGGAAACGATGACGGCGCATTTAAAATCATAAATATCATCGGAGCCTTCCAGCTCCCAGGAGACAGAGGCTTGCGGAGAAGCGATGGAAACAAGCGCCTCGACAAGAGACTTTATGTAGTTGAAATCGGAGGTAAATTCCTTGCCGTTATAAGCCCGTTCTATCAGGCTGCCGTAAGATATGGCGGAAAAGAACGGCTTTTGACGGTAGCCGTCGCCGTTCTTGCTGAAAATATTGGCGGACTCAAATAAATGTACGTCCTGGTTCTCGTTGTTATAATTGGTGATCAGGTTCTTTACCAGGTCGCACACAAGCGTGGTTTTAAGATGCGTTTCCTCGTCGTTAAAAGGGTTCTTTAAAGCGACCGCGCCGTCCATCATATAGCCCGGTGCATTAATTTCCTTTAAAAGCCTGTTGTTCATGAAAGAATAATTGTAAACCTCGGAGAAACCGTAGAAGGAAGCCGCCAGGCAAAGCCGTTTCTTGAACAGGTTGATATTTTGTTCCTTGCCTGTGGAAATAGCCGAAGCCGGAAGCGTCAGGGGGATATTATTGTAGCCGTATATCTGTGCAATATCCTCAATTATATCGATCTCTTCGAAGATGTCGGCCCTATGCGATGGAACAGAAACCTTAACCGAGCCGGATCCAACGGATGACGGCTCAAAGAAAAGGGCTGAGGCCATTTCGTTTATCTGTACGGGTGTAAAAGCGGTTCCCAGTATGGAATTGACCCTGTCAAAACGCAAATCGATGGACTTTTTTACGCTTTTTTCCGGGTAAATGTCGATGAAGTCCGAAGATATTTTTCCGCCTGCGGTGGCCGCAATAAGCGATGAAGCCCGGTTGAGGGCAACCACGACATTGTCTATGTCGATACCGCGCTCAAATCTATAGGAAGAGTCTGACGAAACTCCGAGCCGTCTTGAGGTTTTTCTTACGCCTTTTGGCTGAAAATAAGCTGACTCCAGGATAACATCGACGGTATCCGCCCCGACGGAATAGCTCTCTCCGCCCATTATGCCGGCAAGGGCCACAGGGGAAGTTGCGTCGGCTATGACAAGGTCATCCTGCCGGGGATGATATTCTTTGGTATCAAGGGCAAGTATTTTTTCACCATCCAAGGCCGTCCTTATCTTTATGGCATGCCCTCCGAGCTTATTAAGGTCAAAGGCGTGCAGAGGCTGGTTCAATTCAAGCAGGACATAATTGGTAATATCGACGACATTGTTAATGGCCCTTATGCCGGATGTTTCAAGGGCATCTTTCAGCCACTCAGGCGACTCCGACACCTTAACGCCGGAGATCAGCCTTGCGGAATACCTCGGACACCGGCCGGGAGCATCGTTAGTAATTGTAATTTTTGATGCGATGGACAGATTCTTATCCACAAGGAGCTGATCTATGCCCGGGGAAGGCAGCTTAAGGTCAAGCTTGAGCCTTGAGGCAATGAATCTAGCTACTCCGGTCAGGCAAAGAAGGTCTGGCCTGTTGGGGGTTATTTCCAGGTTGTATATTGTGTCCGGTTTTGCCGGCTCATAAGGTTGGCCCGGGGTAAAAACAGACGGATCAAGGACCATTATGCCCGACGACTCTTTTGACAAACCGAGTTCGGAAGAGGAACATATCATGCCGTTGGATTCTATCCCGCGTATCCTGGCTTTCTTAATTTTGAAGTCGCCCGGAAGTACGGCGCCAATCCTGGCCAGGGCAACGGTTTGTCCGGCCGCAACATTGGGGGCGCCGCAGACGATCTGAAGGGCAACGGATCCGTCGAATACGGAACATAAATTAAGGTTGTCGGCCTGTGGATGCTTTTCGACGGAAATGACCTTTGCAACTACGACATTGGTAAAGGAGGCCTTCCTTTCAATGACTTCCTCTACAGGAAGCCCGTATGTGTTAAAAACATCGGTTAAAGCCTCTGGTGACAACTTTAAGTCAAGATAATTTTTGAGCCAATTGTAACTTATCAACATGATACAAAACTCCTATATTATTGGGTTTTAAAGTATTATTACATACGCAAAAAAAATTGTCAATTTTAAATGTAATAGTATAATAAAATCATAATACGCCCTAAAAACAAAGGGTGGGATAACGGTCAAAGCCGAGAAAACGCTTTTAAAATATGAGAAATAATAGAATTATAAATGCGTGCTGTCAAAAATTTTAACAATTCGTCTATTATATTGCTTTAATAATAATTGATGAATTGATTTAAAAGTCACGATTTTTCTTGAAAAATTGTCATTGCTATAGTATTTTATATAAACAAAATAATATGGAGGATTGACATGGATTTTGACACAAAGGATATAAAAGCCGGCATGGCCGATATCAAACAGAGAGCATCAAAGATCGAGGTGTATCTTTGACGTCGATAATAGGTCGCAGTTAAAGATTAAGCTTGAGAAACAAACAAATGAACCGGATTTTTGGAACGACTTCCAGTCCGCTAAAACAGTGCAATCAAAACTTAAAGAAATCAACAATGCCCTTTCAAAAGCTAACGCTATAGCAAGGGAAATTGAGAATGTTGAACTGACACTCGAACTTCTCGACGCTGAAAAGGATCCGTCTCTCGAAGCGGATTTAAAACAAAAATTTCTTAATTTAAAAAAGATGATCGACTCGGAAGAATTTAACCATATGTTTTCCGGCAAGTACGACTCATTTAATGCGATTGTTACCATACACGCCGGCGCCGGCGGGACCGAATCATGCGATTGGGCCCAGATGCTGCTGCGCATGTACATGATGTGGTGTGAAAAAAAGGGATGGGAAGTCCGCGTAACGGATTCCATGCCCGGGGACGAAGCCGGGATCAAGAACGTCACTTTTGAAGTGCTTGGAGATTACGCGTACGGATATTTCCGCGCAGAAAAAGGGGTCCACAGGCTTGTCAGGATATCGCCTTTCGATTCCAATAAAAGACGCCACACTTCTTTTGCCTCGCTTGAGGTCATACCCGAGATAGAGGACGACACGGAAGTGGAAATAAGGCCTGAAGACCTAAAGGTGGACACTTACCGTTCTTCCGGAGCCGGCGGACAGCATGTGAACAAGACCGAATCCGCAATCAGAATAACGCACATGCCGACGGGCGTCATAGTGACGTGCCAGATAGAACGCTCACAGATGAAGAACAGGGAAACGGCGATGAGGGTCCTGAAGTCAAAGCTCATTGCGTTGAAGGAAGAACAGCACAAGGAATCCATAGCGCAAATAGCCGGGGAGAAAAGGGAGATAGCCTGGGGCAGCCAGATACGATCCTATGTGCTGCACCCGTATAAGATGATAAAGGACCTCAGGACCGATTATGAGCGCGGGGATGTCGACAATGTTCTGGACGGCGACCTGGACAATTACGTGGAGTCTTATTTAAAAATGGAGGCTGAAAAAAGGTCAAATGAAAAAAATTAATTTCGAGCTTGCTTTCGCATCGCTTATCCCGGATTTTGTCTCACAGCTACTGTTGAGCGACCATATCAGGCAGGATTCGGCGTATTGTATCGAGCTTGAGGACCTAAGGGACTCGCTGAAAAGGGTGAACGACCCGGAGATAGCCGACGTCAAGAAATTCCTCTCCCTGGAGGATGAGGCATTAATGGTCCACGAGCATGCATGCGGCGAGGATTGCGATGAAGAAGAACCTGCGGGCGGCGACCCGAAGACGGCCCGTGAGGCACTCGAGGACATCGACCCGGAACTTGAGGAAATTGACGACGAATATTACCACATTTATACCCCGGCCGAGTTGAGGTATATTTTTGACAGGATCAACAATTCAATAGACAAGCTTTACAAATATTACATGGATTACTCATCCGTTAATCTTACACTGACCGTGGGATTTAAGTTTGTAAACGGGCTCGAGGCAGCCCTGGTGGTCGAATACTTTCACCCGGGGCTTGCAATGGAGTCGCCCGGCGATGACGCCATGTATTTGCCGGTAAAAAATCCCAAAGTTTCCGATGAAATATCTCTCAGGGCATATTTTTCCATGGACGCCGGCAGGATCGGCGAATATGAGGCGGCTTTTAAAGAGGTAACCGACATGCTCAATGTAAAACACGACGACAGGTATACAAAAGGTTTTAACTGAAAAGGCGGAGCGATATATGGCGGACAGGCTTGAATTAAAAGAGATAATAGCGATAGGCAGAACCTTCGACGAATATTGCCGGATGTTCGATCTTACCTATACGCAATTAAAGGGGGCCGCGATCCTGGACGCGTGCGGCGGCGTTGCTTCGTTTACCGCCGAGGCAAACGAACTTGGGCTGAATGTAAAGTCGGCGGATAGCATATACGCTTTTTCGGCTGACGAGCTTAAGGCAAAGAGCCAGGCAGACCTGGATGATATGATCTCGAAAATGAACGACATTGCCGGTAATTATAACTGGGATTTTTACAAGGACATCGGGGGACTGGCTTCTTTCAGGCAAAAAGCGCGCGATCTTTTTATTTCGGACTACCGGGCCGGCAGACCCGGGCGCTATATCGGCACAAAGTTCCCGGATACGATATTTACCGGACAGGAATTTGACATTACCCTGATGTCGCATTTTTTGTTCCTCTACGACGAGCACCTTGATTACGATTTTCACTGCGATGTTATCGCCGAATTGATCAGGATAACAAGGGAAGAGGTGCGCATTTATCCGCTTTTTAATTTGCGGTGGAAAAGAAGCGCTTTTGTTGATAAGATAATTGGCGACGCAAGGTTTTCAAGGGCGAAATTCGAGGTCAAAAAAACATCCTTCGAATTTGTGAAAGGGGCCAACGAATACCTGAGCATAAGACTTTAGGGAAGAGCGGGATATTAATAATACTCGGAGGAATTTGATGGGCAAACTGAAAGTCGGAATAATCGGATGCGGGACGATATTTCCCATGCACGCCGAATCGGTCAGGCAATCATGCCGCGGCATAGCCGAGCTTATCGCGGTCAGCGATATCAAGCAGGACAGGCTGGTGAATGCCGGCAAAAAATACGGCTGCGCGACATACGCGAATTTCAGGCAGATGATCGACGTTGAAAAGCCTGACGTGGTCCATGTATGCACGCCCCATTATCTGCACAGGGAAATGAGCGAGTACGCCATAGACCGCGGGATCAATGTTTACCAGGAGAAGCCGATGGCGGTCTCCATAAAGGACGCCGTGGAGCTTGGCAGGAAAGTAAAGGAAAAAGGGGTGAAATTCGCAATCTCTTTCCAGAACAGGTTCAATCCGTCCACGAAGCTTGCAAGGGCCACGGCCGGGTCCGGCGAACTGGGGAAAATATTATCCGCCAGGCTGGTCCTTTCATGGCATAAACCCGATGAATATTATTTAAAAAGCGACTGGAAGGGGACGTGGGAAAAGGAAGGCGGCGGTGTCGTAATAGACCAGGCCATACATTCCCTTGACCTGTTGCGGGACATCATGGGTTCTGAAATAGAATGGGTGGACGCTTGCACCGCCAACAGGATGCATGTGAAGATACAGGTCGAGGATGAAGCAGCCGGGGTCATTATGTTCAAGAACGGCTCCTATATAAATTTCTACACGATATGCCATTATTCCTACGACGACGACGTCGTAATGGAGTTGCATTGCGAAAAAGGCAGGGTAAAAATAGTCAAGGATTCGGCAAACGTGTTTTATAACGATAAAAAATGGCCGTTCAACACGAAAAGCGCAAAACCTAAAAAAAGCGAATTCATCGATTACGGCGAAGGCTGGAAGGATTACTGGGGTTACTGCCATTCCGTGGAGATAAAAAGGTTTTACGAATCCATATTGAATAACACGCGGGTTGATGTAAACGAAGATGAGGGTATCAAGACGCAGTGGATGATAGAAGCCATATACAGGTCGGGGAAAACCGGAAAAAAAGTGATAATGGACGAGCTTATAAAGGAAATATAACCCTTTTGCACGGGACATATAAGGAGAAAAAAATGCAGGAGTATATATCGGAAAAGCTGGTAAATTCACAGGCATGGAAATTTTATTTCATACTCCTGGCATGGCCGTTATATCTTTTGTCGCTGCCCATGGTGTTTTCCAGGTTCGGCGCCTGGTCGTCCGTTTATATGATGTTCCCGGGAGTATACCTGTTCACCTGGCTTGGATACCTTATGCACGAGACATGGCACAAGTACGTGCCGGTTATACCCAACGACAGGCTTTATTACGTACTTTCCTGGATGTTGTTCACCGATCCTCAGATATACAGGATTCTCCACGGATTTCACCATTCGATGGTAAACACATGGGAAGACACCGAGTTCCATCCGCTTGGCGAGATCAAAAACAGGCCGCTGAAAATAGCCTATAATTTTTTTGAGATAATTCTCGGGATAGCCTTTATTTCGGTGATATCCACGCTCATCCTGCCGCATCATCCAAAATATAAGGCGAAGTACAGGTTCTCATCGTCGATAACAACGGTTATCATTATAATCATCTTTCTGGGGGCGCTGGGATGCGCCTGCCATTTCATCTTTGGGATAAGCGTGCATGCGATCGTAATATCATATGTTATATCCATCTGGCTGAATTCCTTTTTTCTTCATCACTCGCAGATGATCGAACACGGCAATTATATCGTCGAAGGGGATTACAACAACAGGAACTTACGGACGAGGAACCTCAGCGACAAAGGCGCCCTGGAAAGAATGTTTCTGTTCTTTTCCCATGGGGATACGCGCGAGCATGTGCTCCATCATACCCTCGTGAGCGTGTACTCCAGGCCGTTTCCCGGAAAAGTGCCGATGCCTGAGGGCGCGGGATACATCGACATAAAGGGATATATGAAAGTGCTCGCGGATATGCTTTTGGGCATTACGGTCCCGGTAATTGAGGCAAAAAAAACCGGCCAGCCCTGATCATATGATCGGCACAAATGCGTACGTCGCATTCAGGAGAAATTATTTGGTAAAAGCCTTGAAATATAATTTTCCGCTCCTTGTAACCCTGTTTTTACTGCTTGTTTTCTATGTTCATAATATTTTCCCCGCTTTTAACAACGATGATTCGCCGGAAACAATAACCGCAGCGGTTACAATGGGCATTCAGCACGCGCCGGGATATCCGCTTTTTACCATGGCGGGAAAAGCCTTCGCCTCGGTATTTCGCCTGCCTCCGGCATTTTGCCAGAATTTATTCTCGTGCGTTATTGCACTGGCCGTGCTATTTGCGTTTTATTTTGTTCTTGCTGAATTTTTGGGGGGAGGGAACTTATCGGTAATACCGGCCCTGGCGGGCGTGGCAGTGCTCGGATTGTCCGGACCGTTTTTTAGCCAGGCAATATGCGCCAAAGGCGGGATATATATGCTGAACCTGCTTTTGATGGCTCTTTCCATCGGGGCTTGTTTCCGGATTTCAAATGGCGCAAAGGAAAAAGAACGGAACCTGCTGTTTTTTTTATGCGGGCTCGGCATGGCAAACCACTGGCAGAGCGCAGTTATTTATTCCGTTGTTTTCATAATTTATGCCTCCAGGAATGTAAGCGGGCGTAAATTGACCGGTCATTTTCTCTTCTTTATTCTTGGATTAACCCCGTATATTTACCTGCTGATAAGGTCGAACGGCGGCGCCGTTATGGACCAGGGACATCCTTCCGGAATATTCAGCCTGACGGCGCATATTTTGAGGGCGGATTATTCCGGTGAATTCGTCCCGCCTGATTTGAAAATACTGCGTTTCCAGGCCGCGGAATTTTACAGGGCTGTCTTTGCATCTTTGTTCATGCTATGGCCCATGGCGATAGCCGGATTTTTTGTCTTAATATTTGAGGCCGGGTCCGGAAAAAAGGCGCGGCTTCCGGTGCCGGCAATTTTTGTTTTCTCTTCCCTTGCCGTTCTGCTTTTATTCAGGCGTTTCCAGGATTCGCAATGTTACTACCTGCCTTCGTTGCTAACCGCGGTGTTCATGTCGGCGTCGGCTTTCGGAGCCGCGCTTAAATTAAAGAGGCGTCTTATTTCATATGCGCTGCCGGTATTTGTGGCGATATCCGCGGCAGGACAGGTCTATTACTCCTCTATACAGTATTCCGGCAGGGATAATTATTTGAGCTATGATTACGGTATGAATATAATAAAGACCATACCTTACGGCGGCGTATACTTTGCGGCAAGCGGTTTTGACACCATGCCGTTGTATTATTTCCGCTATGTATCGGTGTTCAAACCCGATATAAGGGTGGTGAATTCGACCTTCCTGGCCTTTCCGTGGGGGATCGGTGAATTTGAAAGGACATTCGGCCAGGTTGCGATGGAAAAAGGCAGGACGGAATCAAACACGGTTAATGCTGTAAAATACCTGGCCCTGTCAAGCCAGTGCTTTTGCGGCTATGGCCACTCCACTGCGGACAAAACAGGGCTGGCCCATTGCCAGGCAGGCATAACCCTTATGGCGGCGGTTTCGGACATGAAACATCCTTTTTATGATGTATTTAAGGTTTATTCCTACAGGGGGATTTACAGCACAAAGTTTTTATCCGACGGGGATGATTTTAGGTTGATCTCAAATTACGCCGGGGCCATGTCCAATTACGGGAATGACCTGCTGCGCGCGGGTATGACCGGGAGCGCCATAGGCGCATATACGCGCGCCATTGAACTGCCTTACAACGGCTCCAGAACAGGCATGATGAAAAATCTTTTCAGGGCTTATGAAAAATCAGGCATGAGAAAAGGGCGGGGGTCATTTTGAAACAAGCCAGTTGACGGCGTCCTGTTCGTTCTCAAAAAATTTGATATCGTCCCTGCCCGAGAACTCAATGACGGATCTCATCATGGGCAGCAGCATTGGAGGGAGCCCGCAGTAAGCAGACGCTTTAATATAGGGCCTGTTCTTTTGAAGGTATCCGGAAAAATATCTCTTATCGGTCAGCATCGGGGTATCGGGATGCATGACCGTAAGCAGGCATACCGACCCCGGCGGTTTGCTCCGTATGAGTTTTCCCATAAATCCCAGGAGCTCGTCAAAACGTTCGCCGTCATAAGCATGCAGGTCTATCCTGAGCACCTCAACGCCGTTTACGGTAAGCGCCTCTATGGTTATATAGGGGAATCCGTTTATATGCTCTTCCATTGTATGTAAATTATACATACAATATGTTTTTGTTTCAACATAAATATGAGATTTGTCCTTGCGGAAGTATATATATTGCCTGATTTACCTCAATTGACTAATATTATCATTTATGTTATATTTCATAAACTTAAATCAGCAAAGGTGAATTTGCCCCTGGAGGCGAAAAAATGGATTATTTTAACTATAAAAAAAGGGTTTTATTTGCCGAAGATGCAAATATTAACGAGCTCGCAGAAAAATACGGCACGCCTCTTTATGTGTATTCAAAGAGGACGTTCGTTGAGCACTACCATAAGATTAAGGACGCTTTTTCGGATATGGACGCTATGGTTTGTTACTCTGTAAAGGCCAATTCGAACGGAGCCATATTGAAGGAAATGCTTAAGCAGGGGTCCGGTTTTGACATCGTCTCCGGAGGCGAGCTTTTCCGCGTGCTCAACATAGGCGCCGACCCGAAAAAGATAGTTTACGCCGGGGTCGGAAAGACGGCCGAAGAGATAAGATACGCCCTGAAGTCGAACATATTGATGTTCAACATAGAGTCCGTAGAGGAATTGCGCGCCATTAACTTGATAGCCGGGGCAATGGGGAAAAGGGCCGATGTCGCGCTGCGCATAAATCCCGACGTGGACGCTCTGACGCACCATTATGTCAATACCGGGAAGAAGGAATCCAAGTTCGGCATAGATATTAATTTCGCGCTGGGCATTTACAGGAGCGCGAAGAAGCTCAAGCATATCAATATCAAGGGCGTGGACATGCATATCGGGTCGCAGATTACGACCCCGATACCTTATTTGAACGCCGTGGGAAAAATATCGCAGTTTATTTCCGGGCTCAACAGGGACGGCATATCCATAGAGTACCTGAATATCGGAGGAGGCCTGGGCATCATTTACAACGAGGAAAAGCCGACCACCGCTGATGTATTCGCAAAGGCTGTAAAGCCGCACATAGCCGGGTTCGGGCTCAAGGTAATTCTCGAGCCGGGCAGGTTCATAATCGGCAACGCGGGGATACTCGTGACAAAGGTCATATACAATAAAAAAGGCAGGTCGAAGAATTTTCTGATAGTGGACGCAGGCATGAACGACCTTATCAGGCCGGCGCTTTACGGATCTTTCCACAGGATAATACCGGTGAACATGAAAAAGAGCGAAAAGCTTTACCAGTGCGACGTTGTGGGCCCCATATGCGAATCGGCGGACTTCATGGGAAAAGACAGGAACCTTCCCGATCTTGGATCCGGCGAACTGCTGGCGGTGAGAAGCACCGGCGCTTACGGAATGGCAATGGCCTCAAATTACAATTCAAGGCCGCGTGCGGCCGAGGTAATGGTGGACGGCAGGAAACACTCGCTTATCAGGGAAAGGGAAACTTACGAGGACCTGATAGAAAAGGAAAAAATATAGTCTGGGCATAAAGTCCCGAAGGCGGTTTTTTATGAGGAATATTAAATTTACTAAAATGTCCGGGAACGGCAACGATTTCATAATTATAGACAACACAAAGGGCAACGTGAAACTTACCGGGGCAAAAGTCAGGGCGCTGTGCAGGGACCGGTTTTCAATCGGCGCGGACGGGCTTATCATGGCCGAAAAGGGGCCCAAGGGCTGCGATTTTTACATGAATTTTTATAATAACGACGGGAGCCGGGCCGAAATGTGCGGCAACGGCGGAAGATGCGTCGCGCGATTCGCGTATATAAAGGGCATATCGGGCCCGGACATGACATTTGCGGCAAAAGACGGCATTCATGAGGCAAAAGTGCTGAGGGACGGCGCCGTCAGGCTTAAAATGGTCGACCCGTTCGCCGCTAAATCGGATGTGGCTGTAAAGGCCTGCGGCAGGATATGGCGCGGTTTTTTTATAAACACCGGCGTCCCTCATTTTGTAACGGAGGTAAAACATGTCGACGGGACGGATGTTCGGGCCGTCGGACGGGCGATAAGGTTCCACAAGTTTTTTGCGCCCGCGGGTACGAACGTGGATTTTATCCAGAAGACAAGCAATTCCGGATATTACATAAGGACATATGAACGCGGCGTGGAAGACGAGACTCTTGCATGCGGGACGGGAGCGGCCGCGGGGGCCATTGCCGCTCATTTTAATAACGGGGCATCATCGCCGGTCACGCTCGCGGCCAGAGGCGGGAATTTAAAGATACATTTCAGGGATGATTGCGGGGCAATATCGGAGCTTTACCTTGAAGGCAACGCCAGGATCATAGCCGAAGGAGAAATTTGCGGCGAGGCATTCAGGTTCCAGATATAAAATAAACAGTCCGAATATTTTTTTTGGAGGTGCGAAAATGTTCAGAGGTTCCTATGTAGCTATTGTAACGCCGTTCAAGGACGGAAAAATAGACGAGAAAGCATACGCGTCCATGATAGAGATGCACGCCGCGGCCGGAACGGACGGCATCGTTCCTGCAGGGACAACGGGCGAGTCTCCGACCCTGTCTCCCGCCGAGAACGAACAGCTTGTCGACCTTACGGTAAGGCTCGTAAAGGGCAGGATGAAAGTGATCGCCGGCACTGGCTCGAATTCGACGGCAGAGGCAGTCGAATATACCATGGCGGCTGAAAAGTCCGGGGCGGACGCGGCTCTGGTAGTAAATCCTTATTACAATAAGCCGACGCAGACCGGGCTTTACGAACATTTCAAGGCGGTTGCCGCTTCGGTGAAGTTCCCGATCATAATTTACAACATAATTTCCAGGACCGCGGTTAATGTGGCCACATCCACGCTGGTAAGGCTCGCCAAGGATTGCCACAATATCATCGGGGTAAAGGAAGCCAGCGGCGACCTTGCGCAGATGACCGAGGTAATCGGTCAATGCGGTCCTGATTTTGACGTGTTATCAGGGGACGACGCCCTCACACTGCCTCTGCTGGCGGTGGGCGGCGGAGGGGTAATTTCCGTGGTGGCCAACATAATACCAAAAGATGTAAAGGACATGATAAGCGCCTTTACCTCAGGGAATATCAGGAAAGCACAGGAAATGAACAACAGGATGTTTCCGCTGGTGAAAGCCATGTTCATAGAAACCAATCCGATACCGGTAAAGGCGGCAATGGCGATGATGGGAATGATCGCGCCTGAAATCCGCCTGCCCATGACTCCGCCGGAGATGGAAAATATGGAAAAGATCAGGAAGGCCATGAAGGATTACGGGTTAAAAGTAAAATAAGCGGAGGTTGACCATGATAAGGATTGGAATATCGGGCGCTGCAGGCAGAATGGGCAATGCGCTGATAAATTCGGCGGCCCAGAACCCGGACAGGTATAAAGTGACTCTTCTGCTTGAGGCAAAGGGCAACGAAAATATAGGTTCGAAGATCGGCGGGCTCACCATAACCGACGACCTGAAAAAAACGGTCGATGATTTTGACGTTTTTGTGGATTTTACCACGCCGTCGGCGACCATCGCTCATTTGAAGATGCTCTCCGAGGCGCAAAAGCCGGTTGTCGTCGGCACGACAGGCTTTGACGGCAATGAAATGTTTGAGATAGAACAGGCCGCGAGAAAAACAGCGGTGGCTTTATCGTCAAATTATTCAGTGGGCATCAACGTCATGTGGAAGCTCCTAAGGGAGGCTACAAAGGCCCTTAAAGCCGATTATGACATAGATATTGTCGAGGCTCATCACAGGATGAAAAAGGACGCGCCCTCCGGCACCGCATTGACGACGGCAGAGATCATTTTAAGGGAGAAAGGGTTGGACCCGGCCTCCAACATGGTGTTCGGAAGGCAGGGCAGGGACCTTGAACGCGGCAGGGACGAGATAGGGGTTTTCGCCGTCAGGGCGGGCGGGATCATCGGAGAGCATAAGGTGATATTCGGCTCCATGGGGGACAAGCTCGAGATATCTCACACGGCTTTTTCGCGGGATGCCCTGGCCATGGGCGCGCTCAAAGCCGCGGCTTTTATTTACGGAAAACCGCCGAAAATATATTCAATGACCGAAATACTGGGTTTATAAAAGGGGCGCAATGGTAAAATTCATCAGGTACTCTATAGAAGATTCGGCCCCGCAGTGGGGTATCGTAAATAACGAAGGCAACATAACCGATATCGAAGGCGATATTTACACACAGTACAAGGTAATGCCTAATATCATTAATTTTGAGCGTGTGACCCTTCTGCCGCCGTGCGAGCCCACAAAAATAGTCTGCGTTGGATTGAATTATTCAGACCATGCCAGGGAAATGAACACGGCAAAACCAAAGGAACCGGTGCTGTTCCTGAAGCCGCCCAGCGCCGTCATCGGTCACATGGACGAGATATTTTACCCGGACATGTCGCAGAGGCTCGACTATGAGGCGGAACTTGCCATCATCATGAAGAATACCGTGAAAAACATTTCCGAGGATATGGTGGACATGAGCGTACTTGGCTACACCTGCTTTAACGACGTGACTGCCAGGGACCTTCAGACCAGGGATGGGCAGTGGACCAGGGCCAAATCGTTCGACACGTTCGCCCCGATAGGGCCATATATTGTGCGGGACATCAATCCCGACAAGCTTGATATAAAATTATACCTTAACGGCGAGATCAAGCAGGATTCGAACACGTCAAAATTCATATTCAAGACAAGGAAGCTGGTAAGTTTTATCTCCCGTGTGATGACCCTGAACAGGGGCGACGTCATAACAACCGGGACTCCGGCGGGAATAGGGCCGATGCAGCGCGGCGACAAGGTGGAAGTCGAGATAGGTGAGATAGGAAAGTTGATAAACTACGTCAGATAATCTTCATCGGAGGTTTAAAATGGATTACAGCAGGAAACTTGAAGCGTTACCGCCCTATATCTTCATCGAACTTGACCGTAAAAAGAAGGCTGCCAGGGAAGAGGGCCGCGACGTCATAGACCTGGGCATCGGGGACCCGGATAGGCCCACGCCGCGCAGGATCATAGACAAATTTGCGGAATCCGTGAACAAGCCGTCAAACCACCAGTATCCTATAGGGCGCGGAAGCAGGGTGTTCAAGCAGGCCGTAATTGAATGGATGGAGAAAAGGTTCGATGTGGGCCTCGACGAAAAAGAGGTTATGTGCCTTATAGGGGCCAAGGACGGAATAACCCATCTTCCCCTGGCGTTCGTCAATCCCGGAGACATTGTTCTGGTCCCCGATCCGGGTTATCCCGGTTATACTTCCGGGACCATTCTGGCCGGAGGGGTGCCGTTCCCGCTGCCGTTAAAACAGGAAAACAATTTTCTCCCGGACCTGGCAAAGCTGCCGGAAGAGCTCCTGAAACTTACTAAAATATTATGGCTGAATTATCCAAACAACCCGACGTCGGCAACGGCGGATTACCAGTTTTACGAGGAAATGATATCCTACGCGGAAAAATATGATTTTATAATAGCCCAGGATGCGCCCTATTCTGAGATATATTTCGGGCAGCCGCCGATATCGATGCTCCAGATACAGGGGGCAAAGGAACACTGCGTGGAGTTTTATTCCATGTCGAAGACATATAACATGACCGGCTGGAGGATAGGGTTTGCCGCCGGCGGCGAGAAAATAATCAACGGGCTCGGCAAGGTCAAGGAAAACATGGATTCGGGGACTTTTTCCGCCATACAGGAAGTCTCGGCATGGACGCTCATGAACTGCGACGAAGAAGCCGCTGAGATCAGGGGATTATACCGCAGGCGGGCTGAAATATTCTCGAAGGGGCTTAAAGATATGGGATATGAGGTGCTGGAACCGAAAGCCACATTATATCTGTGGGTAAAGGTTCCCGGCAATTACAATTCCATGACATTCTGCGCAAAGGTCCTTGATGAGGCGGATATTGTAATAACCCCGGGAATAGGTTTCGGCAAATCAGGGGACAAATATTTCAGGATAGCGCTGACCGTGGAAGAGCCGTTGATCCACAAATCTCTCGAGAGGCTTAAAAAGGTAAAAATATAGATCATGGAGCAGGTATTTCTTTCCATAGGCACGAATCTCGGAAACAAAATGGCGAATATAAGGACCGCTTTAAAACTTATAGCGGATCGGTACCTGGAGATAACCTCGGTATCGGGCGTTTATAGGACTGAACCGGTGGGGCTGAAAACACAGCCTGATTTTTACAATATATGCGTGAAGGGCCTGACCGGGAAGGGGCCTGCGGAACTGCTGGACGGCCTGAAAAAGACCGAACTTGAAATGGGACGAATAAAGCAGGAGAAATGGGGGCCGAGGATTATAGATATTGACATCCTGTTTTATAGTAATATAATCATTAAAAATGAGGTGTTGACCATACCGCACCCGGAGATTACCTCGCGCAGGTTTGTCCTGGAGCCGCTTTCCGAGATAGCGCCCCTGTTTGTGTATCCCGGGCGCGACATAACAATAAAAGAACTTTTGTCAAAAGGCGTATTTACCGAAAACGCAGTACGCACAGGAGAGCAGTTATGATGAGGGATTTTCATTACATAGCAGTTGAAGGCGTCCTTGGAGTCGGCAAAACAAGTTTTGCCAAGATGCTTTCCGAGGACCTCCAGGCAAAGCTGGTCCTGGAGCAGGTGGACAATAACCCTTTCCTTGAGAAATTTTACAAGGACATGGGGACTTTCGCCCTGCAGACGCAGCTGACCTTTCTTTTGAACCGCGCCACGCAGCAGGAGCCTTTGAGGCAGATGGACCTTTTTTCCAGCAAAATAGTGGCGGATTACCTTATAGAGAAAGACAGGATATTTGCTTATATCACGCTCAATGAGAACGAGCTAAACCTTTACGAAAAAATATATTCCGCGGTGGTCAATGAGGCTCAGTTGGTAAAACCGGACCTTGTGGTCTATTTGCAGGCCTCCATAGACGTGCTGCTGGATAGGATAAAAAAACGGGGCCGCAGCTTCGAGAAAAACGTCAACAAGGACTACCTTTATAATTTGTCCCAGGCATACAACCATTTTTTTTCAAATTATACGGGAGGGCCGCTTGCAATAGTGAATACCGACGATGTTGATTTTGTGAACGACCGCCGGGCTTATAAGACGATAAAAGATTATATACTTTCGATAAAAGGCGGCATTAATTATTACACGCCGAGACAGGAGAAGTAATATGTTGACCGCACCCAAGGTAAAGGCCCTTAAAGGCGGCAAAAAACTGGCAATGCTGACCGCATATGATTACATAATGGCGACGTATCTTGAAAAAGCTGGTGTGGACATTATCCTTGTCGGAGATTCCCTTGGCATGGTATTTCAGGGAATAAAAGACACCCTTCCCGTGACCGTTGAAGAAGTAATTTACCACACAAAGGCCGTAAAACGCGGAGCCCGGGACACGATGATAGTGGCGGACATGCCTTTCATGTCATATCAGGCGTCGGTCCGGGACGCGCTTGTAAACGGCGGAAAAATAATGAAGGAATCCGGGGCTTGCGCGGTGAAGCTCGAAGGAGGCGCGGAAATTACGCCGCAGATAAAGGCGCTCATCCGTATAGGCGTGCCGGTGATGGGCCACATCGGACTGCAACCGCAGTCGGTGAACGTTTACGGAGGATATCCGGTCCGCGGCAACACCCCGCCGGAGGTCGAGAAACTTGTGTCGGACGCAAGGGAACTGGAAGAGGCCGGCGTGTTCGCCATTGTTGTTGAAAAAGTAAGGGCCTCGGCAGCAGGGGAAATAACGTCGTCTGTAAATGTCCCGGTGATAGGGATAGGTTCCGGGCCTCATTGCGACGGGCAGGTACTCGTAACGCACGATATGCTCGGGGCTTTCCCGGATTTCAAGCCTTCGTTCGTGAAATTATACGACAGTCAGGCCGAAAGATCTATAAAGGCTATAGAGAAATTCACGGGGGACGTGAAGAGATCGGCTTTCCCCCCGAGGAAAAATTATTACTAAAGGAATATAAAATGAAAATAATAACCAGCATAGACGAGATGCGGCAGTACGCCGCAAAACTCAGGAAAAGGGGGCACACAATAGGTTTTGTGCCCACAATGGGAGCGCTTCACGCCGGACATATATCGCTCGTCGAGGCCGCCGCCGGAGAGAACGACCGCGTCATCGTTTCAATATTCCTTAACCCGGCGCAGTTTTCTCCTAACGAGGACCTCGACGCATACCCGAAGCCGCTGAAAAAAGACATCAAGATGCTCAGGACAACAAAAAAAGTGGACTGTCTGTTCAACCCGGCGGCAAATGACGTTTATCCGGATGGTTACGCCACCTACGTCGAACTGCAGAATTCAATGGTAAACTGCCTGTGCGGGGCCACGAGGCCGACGCATTTCAAGGGCGTGACCACGGTCGTGTCAAAACTGCTCAATATAACAAGGCCCGACAGGATATACCTGGGGCAAAAAGACGCTCAGCAGGCTTTTATCCTGATGAAAGTAATGAGCGACATGAATTATCCCACGACGGCGGTAATATGCCCAATAGTGAGGGAAAAAGACGGCCTTGCGTTGAGCTCCAGGAACGCCTACCTAACGCCGGAGCAGAGAAATTGCGCCCCAATAATTTACAGATCGCTTCAGATGGCTGAAAGTATGATAGAATTGGGTGAAAGAGACCCGGAAATAATCAAAAAAGAGATGCGGAGGAAGATAAAAGAAGAGAACCTTGAAATTGATTATGTAGAGGCGGTTTCGTCGGGAGACCTGAAGCCCCTGGAAAAACTTTCCGGCAGGGTGCTGATCGCCGCGGCGGTTTTTATCGGGAAGACAAGGCTCATCGACAATACCATAATAGATATCCAATAACGGAGGACCAAATGCTTGTAGAAATGCTTAAATCAAAGATACACCGCGCGCGTGTTACGGACAAACACCTGGAATACGAAGGATCCATAACAATAGACGAGAAACTGATGGAAGCGGCCGATATAGCCGGGAATGAAAAAGTGCATGTTTTGAACCTGAACAACGGCGAGCGTTTTGAGACCTATGTCATCAGGGGAAAAAGGAATTCCGGAAGCATTTGCATAAACGGCGCGGCAGCAAGGCTCGCCGAGAAGAACGACATCATTATCATCGTATCATACGGCCAGATGGATTCAAAGGAACGTTCGGCTTTCAGGCCCAGGATAGTAAAAGTGAACGATAAGAATAAAATAATTTGATCAACGGGAGATAAGGCAAAATGGAATCCAAAAAGAAAAAACTCGGGATGATCGGATGCGGTTCGATAGGCACGGAAATAGCACAGGCAATCGACAGGGGGGATATCCATGTGACGCTTTACGCCTGCTACGATATTGACCGGGCAAAATTCGACGCGATGGCATCGAAGCTGAAAAACATCAGGCCGCTGTTCCTGCCCCTTGAGGAACTCGTGAAAAACTGCGATCTTGTGGTCGAATGCGCGCACAAAGATTCGGTACAACGGATTTTCCAGCTGGCCATAGATAATTTCAGGGATATCATGTTCCTCAGCGCGGGCGGCGTCATGGAAAACACGGCCCTTATAGAGGAAGCCAAGGCAAAAATGATAAATGTTTACGTGCCATCCGGCGCGGTGGTCGGGCTTGACGGGCTTGATGCCGCCAAATATCAGGGGTTGCACAAGGTGACGCTTATCACCAGAAAACCGCCGAAAGCTTTTAAGGGGGTTCAGTCTCTCAAGGACAGGGGCATTGACGTCGATCTGATAAAGACGGAAACAGTCGTCTATGAGGGCAATGCGATAGGGGCCGTCAAGGAATTTCCCCAGAACATAAACGTGGCGGCGACGCTGAGCCTTGCCGGAGTGGGGCCGGAAAACACCCACGTGCGCATAGTCGTTGACCCGTTCATTTCCAACAATATACACGAGATATTGGTGGAGGGCGATTTTGGAAGGTTCAGGGCCATAACCGAGAACCTGCCTTCTCCGAACAACCCGAAAACAAGCTATTTGACATCTTTATCCGCGATAGTCATGATAAAAAAGATCGTGGAATCCATACATATAGGGACATAGATAAAAGGCTGCGTTTTTTTAGGGGGGCAAGATCAAAACATTAGGGAGAGTTATAAAGAATATAGTTTACAGCCGGTTTTTCATGCCGGCGCTGATATTAATATCCTTCTTTTTTGTCTTTTTTTATTCCGTTTTCACAATTAAATACAACAATCAGCGCGTTAATCTTGAACAAAAGCTCAACAAATGCGTTCAATATATAAACTATACCCTTATCGAGCGGGTTTCCGGAGTGGCGTCAAGCCTGGCTAAAGACCGGAACATCGAAACCTTATGCGCCAAAGGCGGCCCCAGCGATTTCGGGCCCGCCATTATAGCGCAGGAGGCCATAAAAAATTCCACGGCCGCGGTGCTCGTATATATCATGGGCGTCAACGGGCAGGTCATATCCTCGACAAGATACGACAACGGCAAAAAAAGCCTTACAGGCGTGAATTACAAATTTAGGCCTTATTTTAAGGAAGCCATGGCCGGAAGAAATTGCATATATCCCGCGGTCGGCGTCACGACCGGAGAACGCGGAATATATTTTTCGTCGCCTGTAAAGGACGCTAAAAATTCGCGTGTGACCGGCGTCGTCGTGATAAAAATGGGGACGGCGGACATCGACAGGGAGCTTGAAAATCTTGACGTCACGGCCGTCCTCGTTTCACCCGAAGGCATTATTTTTTGTACGAACAAAAAAGAATGGTACTTAAGGCCCGTCTTCCCGGTTAATTCCGCCGTCATCGGAGGGTCGAGGCAATTTGAAGGTTATAAAACGGACGTGATAGGCGCAAAAAACATCCTGGCCTGCGGGGATGAACGCATTGGCGGAGTTGACTATATAGTAAAATCATCGCCCGTGGATATCGACGGCTGGAGACTGGTGCTGTTGGAGCCGGCCAACGCAAAGGCCCCGATCACGGCGGTGCAAAAAGAAATAATACTGACCGTATTATTCTCGATAGCTGCCGTCATTTTCATTCTGGTAATGATATTTATCAACAGGAGAACAAGGAACGAGCTTAAGGGTGAAAAACAGAACTATAGGGAGATATTTGACAATATAAGGGATTCCATATTTATCCATGACGCGTCAACGGGCAGGGTTATCGATATAAACAAGAAAACCGTGGAGATGTTCGGATTTTCAAGGGAAGAAATGTTCCACGGCTTTCCTCAGAACGTAAGCGCCGATGATTCGCCATATATACCGGAGAAAGCCCTGGATATTATAAGAAAAACAACCCGTGACATTCCGCAGGTTTTTGAATGGAAATGCATTGATAAGGGCGGCAGGAAATTCTGGACCGAAGTAAGCCTTATAAAAAGCAGGATGCACGGCAGGGACGTCGTAATAGCCATGGTAAGGGACATAAGCGACAGGAAGGCTTCGGAAGGTGAGACAAAAAAGCTTATTGAAGAGCTTAAGAGGTCAAATTCCGAACTGCAGGATTTCGCATACGCGGCGTCGCATGACATGAAAGAGCCGCTGCGCATGGTCTCAAGTTATGTCCAGCTTCTTGAAAAACGCTACAAAGGAAGGCTCGACGGCGACGCCGATGAATTTATAAATTACGCGGTCGGCGGGGTTAAGCAGATACAGCGCCTTATAGACGACCTGCTGGCGTATTCAAGGGTGAATTCAAAGGGCGGGGAATTCGTCCCGGTGGACCTGAACGAATCGTTGGAACGGGTTAAAAATTCCCTCATGTTCAAGATAGAGGAAAAAAAGGCGGCGGTGACGAACGGGAAACTTCCGGTGGTGATGATGGATCCACTCCAATCGGAGCAGCTGTTCTTGAACCTTATCGGCAATTCGCTGAAGTTTTCCAGGGAGGGGATCCCGCCGGTCATTGAGATTAATTGCGAGAAAAAGGACGGCATGTGGGAATTCACCGTCAAAGACAACGGTATCGGCATAAAGCCGGAATATTTCGAGCGCATATTCGTCATTTTCCAGAAGCTCCATTCCAGGGACGAATATGAGGGAACGGGAATTGGCCTTGCAATATGCAAAAAAATAATCGAGCGCCATAAAGGGATGATATGGCTTGAATCCGTCCCGGACTCGGGCACAACCTTTCATTTTACGATCCCGGTTTAAACAAACACCATAAAAAACGCGGCCAGTATTAACTTCTATTTTCCCGATTTTTATTATATAATGAAATTTACATTGATACGGCGCCGGAGGCAAAATTGGAAACTGTAATAGAGGTAAAGAACGCCACAAAGATATACAGGGCCCTTGATTTCTGGAAAAACGAAAGGACCGTCGGCATGGAAAATGTCGACATGAGCGTTTACAGGGGAGAGGTATTCGGCCTTCTTGGACTGAACGGCGCCGGAAAGACCACGCTTATGAAAGTTCTCCTGGGGCTGCTGAAACCCACTTCCGGGACGGTCGGGATACTCGGCGGCAGCGCCGATGACATCGGGATAAGGGCAAGAATCGGTTATTTGCCCGAACTTCCGTATTTTCCAAAATACCTCAGGGTAAGGGAAGTCCTGGAATATTTTGCTGGCATATTCGGCATTCCGGGCAATACTAGAAAACAAAGGATAAACAACATACTTGAAACCGTAAAGCTGGAAAAAAAATCAGAGGCCCGGGTTAAAGAACTCTCCAAAGGAATGCAGGGCAGGCTCGGGCTTGCGCAGGCAATATTAAACGAACCGGACCTTCTTTTTCTGGACGAACCCATGTCCGGGCTTGACCCGCTCGGATACAAGGAAACCAGGGATATCATTCTTGACCTGAAAAAAAGAGGCAAAACAATTTTCTTTAATTCGCACATTCTGAGCGAAGTGGAAAAAGTATGTGACAGGGTGGCGGTTATGCACTCTTCGCGCATAAAGAACATTGAAACGCTTTCGGATGCGGTCAGGAAAAACGGTTCCCTTGAAAAATACTTTGTCGGGATTGTGGAGGGTAACCCATGAACAGGATACTCGCCGTAGCGGAATACATTTTTAAACAAAGCTTCCGGAACAGGATCCTGAATGTCCTGATAATATTCGCCGTATTCGCGGCAATGTTCTCCCTGGCGATATCCGAGCTTGCCCAGGAAGCCGAGGTTAAGATGGTTATGGATTTCGGACTTTTTGCGATCGGACTTTTTGCCTTCCTGACCCTCGTTCTTTCAATGACCATCCAGATCTTCGAGGAGACGGAGCTCAAAACGCTCATGGTGGTAATGGTAAAACCAATAAGACGCAGCGAATACCTTATCGGCAAATATTTCGGAGTTATAGCCACGGTGCTCATGAACCTGCTTGTCATGACGGCGGTTGTAATGCTTGTTGTCGGGTTAAAAGGCGGGGATCCATGGGACATAAAAATGGTGACTTCCATACTGTATTCATATATGGGTATATGCGTCCTGGCGGCCGTTGCCATTTTGCTCTCGACCGTATCGACCACAGTGCCAAGCTGGGTTATATACCTTCTTTTTATTTATGTACTGGGACACCTTACCGTGCACCTGAAAAATTTGGTAAAGGATTCGGCGGGCGCCGCCGTGAAAGCTGTCGTGGATTTTATTTATTATGTGGTTCCAAACCTTGAGCTTTTTAACCTGGGCGACAAGCTAAACTCGTTAAGCGGTATATTTGAAGCGAAATATCTCGGGCTTGTATTCGGCTACGGCGTACTGTATATTGTTGTTTCGCTGGCCGCGGCCTGTTTAATATTTGACGAAAAGGAATTTTAGGCCGGTATGATTATGTTGAAAAGAACCGCGCTCTATTTCGCGATCAATGCGGCCTTCGCCATAATGTGCGTTATGAACTTTGTTGCCACCAATGACCTTACAAAAACCCAGCCGGCGTGGTATTTTTTGTCGCGTCACTCTTATGGTAATTTCGGCCAGATAGCGGCCGTGTCATTCGGTTACAGGCCGCTGCTTGCCGATGTGGATTATATAAGCATGCTGCAGTATTACGGCGATCCTTCGGGTTCGGCGGACGGCCATAAGGCAATGCTCGGTTACCTTAAGGCAATTACAGACGCCGAACCGGACTTTACATTCGCCTATACATACGGCGCCGCAATACTTGCGTTCAACCTGAAACGTTATGACGAGGCAATAAGCGTAATACAGAAGGGAATCAGTTTTAATCCTTCTTTCTGGAAACTGAGATTTTACATGGGCGCCATAATCTACAGCAAGAAAGGGGATACATTAAAGCTGACCGGAGTGCTGGAAGAGGCCCTTAAATTTTCCGACCATCCGGCTATAATTGAAAGGATGCTGGGCAATATTTATGAAATCTCAAGGACGCCCGATGAAGCGGCGCTGTACTGGTTGAATACGCTTAAAACCACAAAAGACGCCGAGACAAGGAAATATTCCGAGGAAAGGCTGAAAAATATCATAGCCGCAGGCAGGCTGAAATATCCGGAAGCAATTCTTAAAAGATTATAGACAAAAAGACTAAAAATACATTAACCGGGAGTTGTCATGGCAACAAATATTGTGATCAGAGGCGCGCGCGAGCATAATTTAAAAAACATTGACATAGACATACCGCGCGATAAACTTGTCGTAATAACGGGGGTTTCCGGATCCGGAAAATCATCCCTTGCATTTGACACCATTTATGCGGAAGGGCAGAGGCGTTACGTGGAATCATTGTCCGCTTACGCCAGGCAGTTCCTTGGCCAGATGCAGAAACCCGACGTGGATTCCATCGAGGGCCTTTCCCCGGCAATCGCAATCGAGCAAAAAAGCGCCGGCAATAATCCGCGTTCCACCGTGGGCACTATAACCGAAATATACGATTATTTCAGGCTTTTATGGGCCAGAATAGGCGCGCCCTATTGCCCCAACGACGGGACGCCGATAAGGTCGCAGTCGGTCCAGCAGATAACCGACAGGATCCTCGAAATGCCGCAGGGGACAAAGATAATGATACTTGCCCCGGTCATATCTGGGCGCAAGGGCGAGAACACAAAGCTCTTCGAGAACATAAAAAAAGAGGGATTTTTAAGGGTCAGGGTGGACGGCAACATAAAATCGGTCGAGGATAAGATAGTCCTTGAAAAAAACAACAAGCACACCATAGAGATAGTCGTGGACAGGCTGTCGGTCGCGGCATCCGACAGGAAAAGGATGGCGCAATCAATAGAGCTTGCCGTCAAGATCGGCGAAGGCATTGTGATAGTCCATGACGCGGACAAAAAGAACGACACTCTTTTTTCGGAAAAACTTTCATGCCCGAAATGCGGGTTCTCGATGGCCAAGCTCGAACCCAGGCTTTTTTCGTTCAACAGCCCCTTTGGCGCCTGCCCGGTATGCACGGGCATCGGCACAAGGATAGAGGTGGATGAAAAACTTGTGGTCAACGAGGAGCTTTCCATAAAGGAAGGCGCCCTGAAGCCGTGGGGGGCCATAGACGGCTATTACTGGCATTTGATCGAGGGACTGGCCGAGCATTTCAATTTCTCCGTCCATGTGCCTTTCAAAAAACTGTCCGAACGCATAAGGAACATAATACTGCACGGGACCAGCGAGGTCATCAAATACAAATACAAGAACTATACCACCGACTGGAAGCACACCGGCGGGTTCGAGGGGCTGGTGCCGTTCTTGCAGCGCAGGTATAACGACACGGAAACCGACCGCGTCCGCGACGACATTTTTCACAGGTACATGGTGGAGCAGGAATGCTCCGTCTGCCACGGCCAGAGGCTCAAACCAGAGGCGGTAAGCGTCAGGGTGGCGGGCAAGTCGATAATTGAAGTGTCACGGATGTCCATAGAAAAAGCGCATGAATTCTTTTCCACGATAGTGCTTTCAAAAAAGGACGAAATGATATCCAGGCAGATACTCAAGGAAATAAAGGGGCGACTTAAATTCCTGCTCAATGTGGGGCTTTCATACCTGACCCTTGACAGAAGGTCGGGGTCGCTTTCGGGCGGGGAGTTCCAGCGCATACATCTTGCCACACAGATCGGGGTCGGGCTTGTGGGGGTCCTGTATATACTGGACGAGCCCAGCATTGGACTGCACCAGAGGGACAATGAAAAACTGCTGAATACCCTGATGAAGCTGCGCGACCTCGGCAACACAGTCATAGTCGTCGAGCATGACGAGGAAACCATAATGAACGCCGATTTTATCGTCGATATGGGGCCCGGCCCCGGAGTGCACGGCGGGGATATTGTGGTCGCAGGCGACATTAATGACATCAGGAAGTGCAAGGCTTCGCTGACGGCAAAATACATAAACAACAATACGAAGATAACCATTGAAAAGAACAGTGCGCGGCCAAGGGACAAATTCATAGACCTTTTCGGCGCCACGACCAATAATTTAAAGGGCATAGACGTCAGGTTCCCTCTGGGGAATTTTATCTGCATCACGGGCGTGTCGGGCTCGGGAAAGTCGTCGCTTATCGCCGAGACCCTTTATCCCGCGCTTATGCACGAGGTTTACAGGGGCGGATTAAAGCCATCGGGTTACAAGAGCCTCTCGGGCTGGCAGCAGATCGACAAGGTTATAGAAATAGACCAGTCTCCCATAGGAAGGACGCCCAGGTCGAACCCGGCCACATATACCGGAGTGTTCACGGAAATCAGGGAGCTGTTTGCCGCGACAAAAGAGGCGAAGCTCCGCGGTTATGAACCGGGCAGGTTTTCTTTTAACATAAAAGGGGGCAGGTGCGAAACCTGCGGCGGCGACGGCATCATAAAGATCGAGATGCATTTTTTGCCCGATGTTTACGTGCCATGCGAGGAATGCCAGGGAAAAAGGTACAACAGGGAGACACTTGAGATACTTTTCAAGGATAAAAATATCTCCGAAGTGCTCAATATGCGCGTGGAAGAGGCGCTGGAATTCTTCAAGAACATACCAAACGCCAGGAGAGTGCTCGAGACCCTTGACGAGGTCGGGATGGGTTATATCACGCTGGGACAGCAGGCAAACACTCTTTCCGGAGGCGAGGCCCAGAGGGTAAAGCTGGCCACGGAACTTTGCAAACGCTCGACTGGCAAGACTTTCTACATACTTGACGAACCGACCACGGGGCTCCATTTTGCCGACATAGAAAAGCTACTTATAGTGCTCAACAAACTTGTGGAACTGGGGAACACCGTGCTGGTAATCGAGCACAACCTGGATGTCATAAAGAACGCGGACCATATAATAGATATCGGGCCTGAAGGCGGCGACAGGGGCGGATTCATAGTGGCCCAGGGCTCCCCGGAAGAGCTCATAAAGAACAAGAAATCCTATACGGGAGAGTTCCTGGCAAGGCACATGTCGCAGGCTAAAAAATAGGAAATAAGGCGTAACATTTTCATAGAAGAGTTGTCAAATCATTGTAATCAAATTTGGGAGGTATTTTAATGAGAAAAATCGCCTTAATTACCACGGCATTAATTCTGTTATCATTGCTGATATCCAATTGCAGCAGCACACATAACGTCCCGAACCCGGTTTC
>CAYUDX010000005.1:2123-129825 GCA_964443355.1 uncultured Spirochaetia bacterium | reverse complement strand
AATGAAAATTTTGACAAGGAATATTCAAAAGTTATAAATAAATTTACAAAACAATTTATTGATGAGTATTGTACAAATTATGGTACGATTGATTGGGACAAACTCGTCATGTTTAATTCTAAATGGGACAAATAGTCGAAATTATATTAATAAAATTCAGTAATAGGAAACAATGTAAAACAATATTTTGATGGGGGTTTAGCTAACATGAAAACAGCTGTTTACACTTGGGGCGAATTTGAAAAGATGGATGATATGGACCAGATTGATTTTAAGAAAATGAGAAAACTTGTAAAAGAGGAATTGTCGAGTTTTGTTTTTAGAAAAGAGGATAAAAACAAAATATTTTATGCCTCCGAGGATTACATCGATTCAGGCGCGGACGGGATTGCCGTAAAATTTTCCTACGCGATCGACCCCAGGGATGAGCCGGTTTTAAAATGAACATCGCGGTTATCGGCATCGGCGGGGTTGGGGGATATTTCGGCGGAAAGCTAACCGGGCTTCTCAAAAACAACAACGAACTGAAAATATATTTCATCGCCCGCGGCACCCACCTTGACGAGATAAAAAAGAACGGTTTGATATTCGACTCATCCGATGGTGTGACAATATGCAAACCGACCATGGCCACCGACAAGATCGAAGAATTGCCCCCTCTCGATATCTGCCTTATAAGCGTGAAGAGCTATGACCTTGAAAATGCCGCAATGCGGTTAAAAACAAAAATATCAGGAAAAACAATAATACTTCCCCTATTAAACGGCGTTGATATATATGAACGCATCAGGACCGTCATCACCAACGGAACTGTCCTGCCTTCGTGCGTTTATATCGGCACCCACATTGAAAAACCCGGCAAGGTCACACAGCGCGGCGGCGAAGCTTCCATTATTTTCGGCAGCGATCCCCTGCATGACGAGGGGCCGGATAAGCTGGTTGAAATACTGGCAAAGGCCGGGATAAAATATAAATGGACATCCGAACCTTATGTGGAAATATGGGCAAAATTTGTTTTTATCGCCTCTTTCGGCCTTGTAACCGCGAATTACAACAAAACAATAGGAGAAGTGATGGAGTCCAAAGAATTATCCGGATACACAAGGTCGATCATGAAGGAAATAACCGATATAGCCGCCAAACGGAATATTAATGTTCCGGCCACATTGATAGACGATACGTTTAAAAAAGCCAAAGCGTTCCCCTTTGAAACAAAAACCTCGTTCCAGCGGGATTTTGAGACAATGGGGAAAAATGACGAGCGCGACCTTTTTGGCGGGACGATAATCAGGATGGGCCGACAGGCGGGAGTCGAAACTCCCGTGACGGAAAGCATATACGCGTCGATACAGGCGAAAAAAAATATTTAAGTTTGCGCCATTGAAAGCAAATGTTTTTATAAAAACGAACAGAAGAATATGTTATAATTTCGAGATATAGGGGTTTTTAAATTCGTGAACGGGAGAAAAATTATATGAAAAAGATCATGGCCGTATGTGCGGTTTTATCCGTATTGATAATGATTTATTCGTTTTCAGGATGCAAATCAAATAAAAACCCGGATTCGGCTGACAATACGGTCAATGGCACGGCAACAACAACTCCGACCAGCACTGTATCGCCTACTGCGACCGCGACAACAACTCCGGATTCATCATCGCACAGCATAGGTTTTGAAAGCGGCGTTGCCGGCTGGACTGCGGCGGGACAGAATGTGACGGCGATAATCCAGAACACATCGATATATCATAGCGGCGCTGCGTCGCTTGAAATGGACATCTGCCTTACACCGTCGGCATCCGGAGCCGAAGTTGATTATTCATACGCTGCCGATCCTCTTGATCTGAACGGAAAAACCGTTTCTTTCTGGCTTTATGTAACCGCGGATATGGCGGCAAACGGCTCAAGCCTGTACTTTATGTTCGGCGAATCTTCACAGGGAATCGGGAACATTTCACAGGGTTTGACCATTCCGTCAACCGCCGGGTGGTGCCAGTTCAGCGTTAATTTAACCGGGGCGATCACGTCATATGTTACCGGCATAAAATTTGGACTGGAAAAGAACGGGGCGGGCGCATATTATTACTGCGGGCCGCTTATCGTCGATGATATAGCATGGTAAAAATTTTGACAGACAAACAGGGGTTAAGATGAAAAAAATAAATATTATTTACGAGGGCGGGCTGCGCTGCAGGACATCGGCTGAAAAATTTGGCGACATCATTACCGACGCGCCGGCCGGGGACGGCGGAAAAGAAGAGGCCTTTTCGCCGACCGACATGGTTGTCATTTCGCTGGGATCCTGCATGCTTACCATCATGGCGCTTGCCGCGGAAAAACACGGCATTGATATCAAAGGGACGAGATTTGAGGGACGTAAAAAGATGTATGACAGCCCGCGCAGGATCGGGGAGATAACCATAGTTTTCACAATGTGCCCGGGTATACCGGTGGATAAAAGAAAGTCTGTTGAACAGGGCGCAACAGCCTGCCCGGTACACAGGAGCCTCGACCATAACATAAAATACGGGATAGAATTCAAATACCCGGATTGACATCCTATTTTTTTGGAGGCAAAGCATGAGGGCTTCCGCTTATTATTTTCAGGCCGAACCATACTGCTGGGTATGCGGAAAAATGACAGAGGAAAACATCGAGGTCAGCGCCGCTGATTCAGACCTGGCATATCCCGCCGTGCGCGTGCCGATCCACCCATCCTGCCACAGCAGGAAAATTTCAGCAAATATCTTCCTTGGCGCCGCGGCATTCGCGTTTTGTGCGGCTGGATTGACCGTTGTTGAATCATTTATTTTCGGTTATTTTGCCGCAATTCCAAGGGTTTTCGCGCGTTTTTCGCCGCCGCCCGCATGGCTTGTCGTCATAACAATGATATTTTCCGCGCTTGCCGGATTTGTGGTATTTACAAAGGCGTATTTCAGCTATATGGATTTTATCAACAGGGAAATCCGCCTGCATACGATGCCGGCGGACTAAAAACCCCTTGCCAACACCCCTTATTTTTGATATCATGACACGCTTTAAAAATACACCATGCTTTACCGGATTCCACGCTGGTCCCCTTATGGGGTTGCGCGGAAGATGAAGGAAGCAGAGGTCAAAACCAAATGGAGGTAGTAGAATTATGCCACAGATTTCCATGAAAGCACTTCTTGAAAGCGGTGTCCACTTCGGACACCAGACCAAACGCTGGAACCCAAAGATGAAACCGTATATCTTCGCCGCGAGAAACGGGATATACATCATTGACCTGCAAAAAACCCTGAAACACACCAAGGATGCCGTCATTTTCGTTAAAGACATCATCCGCAAGGGCCAGCTCATCATGTTCGTCGGCACCAAAAAACAGGCCAAGGACGCCATCAAGGAAGAGGCCACGCGCTGCGGCATGCCTTTCGTGAGCTCGCGCTGGCTCGGCGGCACCATGACCAATTTCGAGACCATCCGCAAAAGGATGGAGCGCTTAAGGCAGCTCGAGGAAATGGACGCAACCGGCGGATTTGACCGCTATCCCATAAAGGAAAAAATGTCCATGCAGAAGGAACTCAGGAAACTCACCGACAACCTGGGCGGATTGAAGGAAATGGGAACGCTCCCGGGCGGAATATTCGTCATAGACGTCAAGCGCGAGGAGAACGCCGTAAAGGAAGCCAACAAGCTCGGAATCCCCGTCATAGCGGTCGTCGACACCAACTGCGATCCCGACAACATCGACTGCCTGATACCGGGCAACGACGACGCCATCCGCGCCGTCCGCCTGATGTGTAAAATAATGGCCGACACGATAATCGAGGAAAAAGTAACAATGGAGAAGGAAAAAGAAGCCGTGGTAAAACAGGAAGCGGAAGCCGCGGCGATCGCAGCTGACGCGGCGGCCGCGTCATCGGCCGAGGAAAAGGAAAAGATCACGGCGCAGGTGGCGGATTCCACCAATTATTCCGAAGTGTTCGCCGAGGAGACCGAGGAAGAAGCAAAGGCAAAAAAAGCAAAAGCCACCGGAGCGGCCGAATAACTTTTTCGCGAGTGAAACAAAAAAACATACCGTACATATATGAAGGAGAAGGAAAATGGCTGAAATTTCAAAGGATCTTGTAAAAGAACTACGCGAGAAATCTGGCGCCGGAATGGGCGACTGCCTGAAGGCCCTGCAGGAAACACAGGGCGATATGACAAAGGCATTCGAGTGTTTGAGGCAGAAGGGCATAGCCTCGGCCGATAAAAGGACTGCGCGCACCGCCAAGGAAGGGCTTGTTTACGCCTATATCCACGGCGGCGGCAAGGTCGGCACCATGGTCGAAATCAACTGCGAGACGGATTTTGTGGCCAGGACAAAGGAATTTGAGGAACTCTGCAAGGAAGTGGCCATGCAGGTGGCGGCAATGGCTCCGAGATGGGTGAAAAGGGAAGAGGTCCCCGCGGAAGTCGTGGAAAAGGAAAAAGAGATATACAGGGCGCAGATGGCCGACCAGAAAAAACCGGCCAACGTGCTTGAAAAGATAATCGACGGCAAGCTGGAAAAATTCTACAAGGACAGCTGCCTTCTCGAACAGCCGTACATAAAGGACGACACAAAGAACATAGAAACGCTCGTCAAGGAATCCATAGGCAAGATCGGCGAAAACATAGTTGTAAAGCGTTTCTCGAGGTTCGTTCTCGGGGAAGTTTAAAGACAAGAAGGCCCGGCGCCATTAAAAAGGCCCGGGCCTTCGGCTTTAATTTAATCAGAAAAACCGGGGTGCAAATTGGCAAAAACAAAATCCGCTGCGAAGTATAAAAGGATCATGCTTAAAATTTCCGGCGAGGCGCTTGCCGGGGAAAAGAAATCGGGCATTGATTACGACACGGTGCATTCCATAGCCGGAGAGATACGCGACGTACGCAAGCTGGGCGTGGAAGTGGCCCTGGTCATAGGCGGCGGGAACATTTTCCGCGGCGGCAGGGGAAAAAATTTCAAGATAGACAGGGTGGTCGGGGATTACATGGGGATGCTGGCCACGATAATAAACGCGATGGCGTTTCAGGACGTCCTCGAGCAGATGGGGGTGCCCACAAGGGTACTCACCGCAATAGAAATGAAGGAACTGGCCGAGCCTTTTATCCGCAGAAGGGCCGTAAGGCACCTTGAAAAAGGGCGCGTGGTCATATTCGGCGGCGGAACTGGAAATCCTTATTTTACGACGGACACCGCGGCCGCGCTTCGCGCGAAGGAAATAGGCGCCGAAATAGTGCTGAAGGCCACGAAAGTATGCGGCGTTTACGACAGGGACCCGGAGCTCGACCCTTCCGCAAAAAAATTCACGGAACTCTCATACATCGACGTGCTGAAGAAAAACCTTAAAGTAATGGATTCCACTGCCATTTCCCTTTGCATGGAAAACTGCATACCCGTAATTGTCTTCAACATGAACGAAAAGGGGAACATTATGAAAGCCGCGCAGGGAAAAAATATCGGGACAATAGTCCGCTGACGGAGGGATACGATGGAAAAGATCTACGCTGAACTTGAAGTGAAAATGAAAAAATCCACGGAACACTTTCAAAAGGAACTCATGAACATAAGGACCGGCAGGGCCTCGACCGCCGTGCTCGACGGGGTAAAGGTTCCGTATTACGGCAACCAGATGCCGATTAACCAGCTGGCCTCCGTGGCCATCATTGAGGCAAAGACCATCGACATCAAACCCTGGGACAAGGGCGCGGTATCCGAGATAGAAAAAGCCATCACAGCCGCCAACCTGGGGCTCTCCGTAGTGAACACGGGAGATTCCATAAAGGTAAAGTTCCCGGATCTTACCGAGGAGACCAGGAAAGACATGGTAAAAAAAGTGAAGAAGATGTCCGAAGAGACAAAGGTCGAGATGCGCAACATCAGGCGCGAGTTCAACGAAAAATCCAAGGACAAGGAAAAGAACAAGGAAATATCCGAGGACGACCTGAAGCACGCCGAGACGCGCATCCAGAAAATAACCGACAAGTGCATAGCCGACATCGACGTCCTTGTAAAAGACAAAGAAAAGGACCTGATGACAATATAATGAAAGCCGCAAAACCCGTGGAGGCCCCTGTACACCTGGCCATCATCATGGACGGCAACGGGAGATGGGCGAAAAAGCGCTCGCTTCCCAGGTTCATGGGCCACGCCGAAGGGGCAAAATCGGTGCGCGCCGTGACCGAAGAGTGCGCCAGGCTGGGGATAAAATTCCTGACCCTTTACGCTTTTTCAACCGAGAACTGGAAGCGGCCGGAAAAAGAGGTGGGGTTCCTTATGGGGCTTCTCGACAGGTTCCTTGATTCCGAGATTGCCACCATGATGAAAAACAACGTGAGGCTTTTGACCATCGGGGATATTTCCGGGCTTCCGAAAAAACTTTCCGGAAAACTGGACCTTGTAAAGGGAAAAACCTCGAAAAACAGCGGGCTTAACCTGGTGCTGGCGCTGAATTACGGGTCCAGGAGCGAGATACTTTTTGCCGTCAGGAAGATCGCGCAAAAAGCCGCCGCAGGGCTTTTGAAACCGGAAAAGATAACCGAGGAAACGATATCGGAAAACCTGGATACGGCGTCAATGCCGGACCCGGACCTTATTATAAGGACAAGCGGCGAAATGAGGATATCAAATTTTCTGCTCTGGCAGATGGCGTATACGGAGCTTTATATAACCCCGGTCCTCTGGCCGGATTTCAGGAAAAAGGAACTGTTAAAGGCCTTGAGGTCCTTCAATAAGCGCGAGAGGCGATACGGAGGTATAAAGCCAAGATGAAAACAAGACTGCTGTTGTCCCTTGTAATGGTCCCTGCGTTCGCGTTCTTCATATTTTTCGGCAACCCCTGGCCTTTTGTCGCACTGGTCATCGTAGCGCTTTCCTGGGCGCTCAACGAGGTTTATTCCATGCTCGCCAACAAAGGATTGAAGGCTTACAGGGTGGCGGGTATCCTGTTCGGGCTTTTGACATACGCGGCTGTCATCACGGGGTTCAACAGCACACTTATAATAACCGGATGGGCCGTGCTTTTTATCGCGCTCTTTACCGCCGTGATATTCTCCAGGAACCCGGATAATTTTACCAGGATAGGCGCCACATATCTTCCGCTTTTATACATATCCGTGCTCGGGCTTTTTGCCGTACACCTGCGCCTCATGGAAAACGGCAAATACTGGATATTCCTGCTTTTTTTGCTTACGCTTGTATACGACGGCGGGGCCTATTTTTCAGGATATTTCCTGGGCAAACACAAGCTCATCCCGGAGATATCGCCCGGGAAGTCCATTGAAGGCTGCGTGGGCGGGGTCATTATCAATGTAACAACCGTTGTCATCATAAAATTCACATACCTGCCTCATGCCATACTTGGACACTCGACGCTCATGCACCTAATCATACTTGCGGTCCTGCTTTCCGTCACCGGCCAGCTGGGCGACCTTGCGGCTTCCGTGATCAAGCGTTTTTGCGGGGTGAAGAACTCGTCGAACCTGTTGCCTGAAATGGGCGGGGTGCTCGACAAGATAGATTCGGCGCTGTTTAACGCGCCCATACTTTTTCTTTACATAAAATATATTTCAGTCCTTTTTTAGTGAAGTTACGAAAATAGCGGCCCGGGCCGGAAACAACGGCGCAGCCGATTAATTTTTTTACAAACGAGGTTTTATGAAGAAAGTTGTGATAATAGGCTCAACAGGCTCCATAGGAAGATCGGCGCTCGAACTTTTTGACACCGTGCTTAAGGATTATTCCGTGCTTGCCATTTCGGCAAATACCAGCGCGGAGGAGCTTTCCGGTCAGGTCAAAAAATATTCGCCCAAATACGCCGTGATCGGCGACCCGGGAAAGGCCGCGGAGGTGCAAAAAGGCGGCCGCGCCACGAAAGTATTGACCGGGGCGGAAGGGCTCATAAAGATAGCGTCCCTGAAAGAGGCCGACATCGTCCTTATTGCGGCTGTCGGAGCAATCGGGCTGATACCTCTTATTTCCGCGGCGCGCGCCGGAAAGACAATAGCAATGGCCAACAAGGAAGCCCTTGTCATGGCAGGCGATATCGTGCTCGGGGAAGTCAAAAAACACGGGGCCACGCTTTTGCCGGTGGATTCCGAGCACAGCGCGGTATTTCAGTGCCTGCAGGGCGGGTCGATACACGACGTAAAACGGCTCATTATAACGGCCTCGGGCGGGCCGCTGAAAAACCTGTCTCCGGAGAGGCTCAAAAACATCACACCGGAACAGGCGCTCGCGCATCCCACCTGGAAAATGGGAAAAAAAATAACCATAGATTCGGCGACCCTTATGAACAAGGGGCTCGAGGTCATAGAGGCGCATTACCTTTTCGGGCTGCCGTACGAGAAAATCGACGTGATAATCCACCCGCAGTCGATAATCCATTCAATGGTGGAATACGTCGACGGGGCCATCATGGCGCAGATGTCACATCCGGACATGAGGCTGCCGATACTTTATGCGCTGACCTATCCGGAGCGCAGGCAGGGGGTAATAAAACCCATGAGTTTCGGCGAAATAGCCAGGCTTGAATTCTTAAAGGTCAATTTCAGGAACTTCCCGTGCTTCAGCCTGGCAATATCCGCGGGCAAAAAAGGCGGAACAATGCCTGCGGTAATGAACGCGGCCAACGAGGCCGCCGTCCATAATTTCCTGGACAGGAAGATAAGATTTGACATGATACCGCGTTATGTGGCAAGGGCGATGGCCGCGCACAGGACTGAAAAGAACCCGGGACTGGACCGGATATTGCGCGCGGACCTCGAAGCGCGCGCCAGAGTGGAGGAAATGATAAATGATTGAGATAATATACATATTCGTCACCATAGGGCTGACGATATTTGTCCACGAACTCGGACATTTCATGGCGGCAAAAAAACTCGGCATAAAAGTGGAAAAATTTTCCATAGGCTGGGGGCCGAAGATCCTTTCGTTCAAACGCGGTGAGACTGAATATGTCATATCCCTTCTCGTATTTTTGGGGGGATATGTGAAGATGGTCGGCGAGTCGCCCCAGGAAGCCGAAAAGGCGGGAGCGGGCGGGTTTTTGATACAGCCGCCATGGAAAAAAATCATCATATCGGCCGCGGGCGTCGTGCAGAACGCCATCTTCGCGGTTGTGCTCATGTGGATAGTCTTCCTTTACGGGACGGACACGTTGAGGCCGGTCGTGGACGAGGTAAAAAAAGATTACCCTGCTTACGCGGCCGGGATCAAAAGGGGCGACGTTATCACCGGGATCAACGGGACCGCCATATCATACTGGAGCCAGATAACCGATATCATAGCAAAATCAAAAGGGGCCGGGATAAATGTAAAAATCCTGCGCAACGGCAAAGAAATGGAATTTTCCCTGAAGCCGGTCATGGAGGAGAGCGAGGACATATTAAAGGAAAAAAAGATGAAGCCTTTCATAGGGATCACGCCGCTGGCTTTCCTGCCGGTGGTCGACGACCTTAAAAAGGATTATCCTGCCGAGGCGGCCGGGATAAAAAAAGGCGATGTGTTAAGCGGGATAAACGGCGTAAAAATAGGCTACTGGGACGACGCCACCGAGGCCATAAAGCAGTCAAAGGGCGCGCCGATAAAATTGATCGTCTCAAGGAAGGCTCCCGGCGGGGGCTTCGAGGAAAAAACATTCACAATAACCCCGAAAAAAGAGATGATCGAGGATGAGGAAAAGAAAAAAACAGAGACATACCTGCTCGGCATAGTGCCGAAGGGAAATCTGACAAAGGAAAAATACCCGCCGATCGACGCTCTGGGCAAGGCAATGGAGCAGACCTGGTCCTTTACGGACCTGACCGTAAGGTCGCTTTACAGGATGATAACCCGCAAGATGGAGCCGGACGTGGCAGGGCCCATAGGGGTGGCGCAGATAGCCTATAAAGTGGCCAAGACCGGGCTCATAAACCTGCTTCTTCTGGTATCTATAATAAACATCAACCTCGCGCTCTTCAACCTTCTGCCGCTCGTCCCTTTTGACGGCGGGCTTATATTCATATTCCTCCTTGAATGGATAACAGGGAAACAGGTGCCGCTGAAGGCGCAGGAAATAATGATGGAGATAGGCTGGGCGCTGGTGGTGCTGTTGATAATTTTTGTGACATACAGCGACATAATGCGGATGATAAAGGGCGGATAGCCTTTAAAGAGGTATGATATGACGCGCAAAGTGAAGATCGGGAACGTTACTATAGGCGGAGGAAGCCCGGTTGTTGTGCAGTCCATGTGCAGCACAAAAACCAGGGACGTAGTCCGGACAGTGGCCCAGATAAAAAGGCTTCAGGACGCAGGATGCGAAATAGTAAGGTGCGGAGTGCCGGACATGGAATCCGCCAGAGCCCTGGCAAAGATAAGGAAAAAAATTGAAATCCCGCTGGTCGCCGACATCCACTATGATTATAAGCTGGCCCTGGCCGCAATTGACGGCGGAGCCGACAAGATACGGATCAACCCGGGAAACATCGGCTCCGTGGAAAAGGTGGAGGCTGTCATAGCCGCGGCGCGCAGGGGTAAATGCGCCATCAGGATCGGCGTGAACTCGGGCTCGCTAAAGGAAAACGCGGACTTTAAGCTCGGTGAGAAATCCGGCAACGGCAGGGCGGACCGTATGGTCGCCTCGCTCATGGAGCATGTCTCCTTTTTCGAGTCGCGGGGGTTCAGGGACATAGTGATATCGCTCAAGGCCTCCGACATACTCACAACTATAGCGGCCTACAAGCTCGCCGCAAAATACACCGACTGTCCGGCTCATATCGGGATAACAGAGGCTGGAACCGCGCTCGGCGGAATAATAAAATCGTCGATAGGACTCGGCATACTTCTGCACGAGGGCATAGGCGACACAATGAGGGTGTCGCTCACCGAGGACCCGGAAAAGGAAGTTTACACCGCATACCGCATATTAAGCGCCCTGGAAATACGCAAGAGGGGCGTCGATATTATTTCATGCCCGACATGCGCGCGCACCGAGATCGACGTGATAAAGCTCGCGCACAGGGTGGAAGAGCTGACAATGAACGTGGAAAAGCCGCTGAAAATAGCGGTCATGGGCTGCTCCGTGAACGGGCCGGGCGAGGCCAGCGAAGCGGACATAGGCGTCGCCGGAGGCCGCGGCATCGGCATAATATTCAGGAAAGGCGTCATTGTCAAACGGGTTCCGAAAAAGGAACTGTTGAAAGAATTTGAAAAAGAACTGAAAAAGATCGCAGGCTGACAATATATCCCAAAGGAGACTTGAAATGAAATGGTCAAAGGCTTTCATCAATACGCTCCGTGAAACGCCAAAAGAAGCAGAATCCATATCGCACAAATACATGATGCGGGCGGCCATGATAAAAAAACTTGGCGCGGGCATATACGACTGGCTGCCGCTGGGATTAAGGTCCATGACAAAGGTCATGGACATCATCAGAAGCGAGATGAACTCCGCCGGCGCGCAGGAAGTTCTGCTTCCGGTGCTATCGCCATCCGAACTCTGGCAGGAATCGGGCCGCTGGGCCGTATACGGCAAGGAAATGATGAGGATAACGGACAGGCATGACAATTCATTCGCGCTGGGGCCGACGCACGAGGAAGTCATAACCGACATGGTGAGGAGCCAGATAAATTCATACAGGCAGCTGCCGATAAATTTATACCAGATACAGGTGAAATTCCGAGACGAGATAAGGCCGCGTTTCGGCGTCATGCGTTCAAGGGAATTCATCATGAAGGACGCATATTCTTTCGACCGAAGCGAAGAGGCGGCCATGGAAAGCTACAGGATAATGTTCGACACATACACAAGGATATGCAAGAGGATAGGGTTCAAGTTTCGTTCGGTCGACGCGGACTCGGGGCCGATCGGGGGGAATTGTTCATCGGAATTCATGGTGCTGGCCGAGACCGGGGAGGACACCATAATATATTGCGAGGACGAAAAATGCGGCTACGCGGCCAACCTGGAAAAAGCCGCTTTTAAAAAGGACGCGCCATCCGCCGCGGCCGAGGAGCCGCTGACAAAGGTGCACACCCCGAATATCAGAACCGTTGAGGAGCTGGCCAAATTCCTGAACAAAAAACCTGAAGAGACTGCCAAGACCATACTTTACATTGTTGACGGCAAGAAAATGGCGGGCGCGGTGATGCGCGGCGACAGGGAAATAAACGAGGTGAAATTAAAGAACGCGCTCGGGGCCAACGAGATACGGCTTGCGACTCCCGAGGAGATACTGGAAAAGACCGGGGCCCCGGTCGGGTTCGCCGGGCCGATCAATTTAAGGGAAAAGGGAATACGGCTCGCCATTGACGAGACCGTGGCCGCCATGAAGAACGCCGTGACCGGAGGAAACGAACTGGATCATCATTATACGGGCGTGAACCGCGGCAGGGATTACCAGGAAAACCTGGTGGCGGATTTTGCCAGGGCGCAGAAGGGCGACACGTGCGCCAGATGCGGCGGCAAACTAAACGAGCAAAGAGGCATAGAAATGGGGCATGTTTTTTACCTCGGCAGGAAATATTCAAAATCCATGCAGGCGAAGTTCCTGGATGAGGACGGCAAGTCCAAGGAATTTGAGATGGGCTGCTACGGCATAGGGGTGACAAGGACCGTCGCCGCGGCCATCGAGCAGAACAACGACGAGAACGGCATCATATGGCCCATGGCCATAGCCCCGTACGAGGTCAACGTAATCCCGGTCAACGTGAAATACGAAGAAGGGATGAAATACGCCGAGGAGATCTACGCAAGATTAAAGGATGCGGGCATAGACGTCATAATGGACGACCGCGACATCTCCCCGGGGGTTAAATTCAAGGATTCCGACCTCATAGGCTTCCCGCTCAGGGTAGTCGTCGGCGAGAAAAATTTCAAGGACGGCAAGGTTGAGGTAAAACTGAGGCGCGAGAAGGATTTTGCCCTTATGGATAAAAGCGAAGTATTCGATAAAGTGGTGGAGATCGTGAAGAAAGAGAAGGAAATAAAATAGGGGCCTGGCATGTTCTTGCAGGGGCGGCCCTGTATGGCCGTCCGGCTTTGGTTCCTATCCCATGCGGTCTGTCAAAGGCATGGCAGGTTGGGCTTTTTTACGGCACTGCCGTCCGAAGTTTAGCTTGAGGCAGATCCGAAGGAAAAACCTGGAAATCATGGTTTTACCTTTGCTCAATTGACACGGTAGTTTTTGTTGGACAGCCAGGCCCTAAAAAAGCCCAGCCTGCCATTATGTCCTTGTAGGGGCCGCCTTATATGGCGGCCCGGCTTTGGATTAGTTTTGCATGGCGGGCGTATTTTTTTCTCGGCCCGTCGTCAGCTTCAGGCTGTGCAGGATGACATGGAAAAATTTGTCATATGGCTTTACGCCGTTTTACTGACATATAAATGTGTCGGGACGGCCGGACCGGAAAAAAACACCGCCCGCCATGCATTAATGTTCCTGTAGAGCCGCTGCCCATGTCCGTTGCAGTCGAAGACGGATCGCTGCGGCTCAAACATGGGTTTTATAAGAAGGGAAAAAAATGGGGAAGGGAAACAAGATCGCTTTGTATACATTTATATTATTAATGGCATTTAGTTTTATGGTATCTTGCATTTTAATTTTAAATTCACATTTTATACTGGCAACCTACAAATTGCCGGTACATGATATAACCATGCTCCTTCTTTTATTATTTCCTTCAACCGCCGCAATGGCCGTTCCCCTGGGATTTTTTCCGGCCATAACAACAGCATATTCTATGGTTGAATTTGGAAAGGGCCCGTTAAAAGAGAAGATGAAATATGGAATGATAACAGCAATAGTTTTTACGGTTATAATGATTTTGTTCAATAATTATTGCGTTCCGGCGGCAAATCTTAAATATAAACAGGAATATCGCAAAATAGCGGCGATTGGTTATTCAAAGCAGGCGGAAGACCTGAAAGGTTTAAGGGAAATGACTTTTGAAGAACTTTTCTTTGAATACAAAAAGGGAAATGACAGCAAACAAGATTAATTTTGGGTAGTGACTGAAATGCAAAAACATTTTTCATTACCTTTTACTGTAATGGCTATGGCAATTTTAGGTATGCCTATTGGATTGATTCTTGGCCAAAAGAAAAGACCCTGGATAGTTTATTTTTTTATAAAAATGTTAATTATCGTGTTTGTTTGGATAATTACAACATATATATATTATTTGACGCTTACGGTATGCCAGGATTTTTGTTATAAAGGTAAAATATCGGAATGGTTTATGTGGCTGCCGGATGTCATTATTATTGTCCCGGGAATAGTTATGATATGCTTTATTAATAAGGGGAAAACAGGGACATATAGCATGGTTCCGGCCGAGTAAAACCATGCGGTAATAAACCCCAATTTTTTCTTGACACGTTTTTGAGATATGATAAAATATGAAAACGTTGTAGAACTCGTTCTACAAGAATTTTTTAATTTTTTGGAGGTTTTAGTTATGCCGAAAGGGAAAGTTAAGTGGTTTAACGACAAGAAAGGCTACGGTTTCATCGAACAGGAAGGCGGAAAAGACGTATTTGTGCACTACCAGGCTATTCAGGGAGAAGGCTTCAAGACCCTTAAAGAGGGCCAGGAAGTTACCTTTGACATAGTTGAAGGCGCAAAAGGTCCGCAGGCAGCGAACGTTCAGAAACTGTAATACCAAAACGCCAACCACAAAATCCGGCGGAGAAATCCGCCGGATTTTTTTTTATGCACTTTTATCATTCTTTCTGTTATCTCTTTTTAATACAGGCAAATAATCCTTTTTCTTATAATTCACTTCAATAATCCCCAGACATCATTTTAAAAATTGACAAAATATCTCTGCGGTGATAAAATTACTATGAGTTATCCGCATTTTGAACGGATTTTTTGCTGAGGTGAAAAATGAGAGGCCTTGTGATCATAGCGGCATTAATAATTTTTATAGGCGGCTATTTTATTTTGGGCTCGGATAAAATAAGCAACTACATAGAACAATACTCCATTGATAAAATAAAGGACCCCGACCTTGAAAAGATAACCTATTATAACATTAAATACATGGACCTCACTGGAAAATACGACAGGGCCATCGAGCTTATCGATAAATTCCGCCTGCGCTACGACGGGAGCCCTCCGGAAGAAATGGCCGACGTCATGATAATGCAGGCCGATATGTACGAGGCAAAGCTCAATCCCGGAAAAACAAGGGAGATACTCTCTGATTACATGGAAAAATTCCCGGGCGCGAAAAATATCAACGATGTAAGGACAAGGTTGCTGGAATTAAAATAACGGGCCAAAAGGGGTAACGATGAAAAAAAGACGCACCATGGCTTTTTTTGCGGTTCTTACCGCTGTTGTATTCTTCGCGGCGTTCCATGTATCGGGGGACAACGACGTACCCGTGGTTATCACGGTCACAGTGCCAAACACAAATACCGCATCGCCTGCGGCCCATGATGGTCAGACCGCAACGGCGGATCTGCCGACGCCGGTCCCGACAGCACAATCTTCCGTTCCGCAGGAGGCCGTTACGGCATTATCACCGGTGCTTTCACCGACGGCCCGGCTTACAGAACAGCCGGCCGGGCAGGAAACGCCGACGCCGCAGCCTTCGGCGGTATCCGGGCTGGACTCAAAAAAAGACGACAATGAAAAAGTAAATAAAATAGAGATAAAGAACGGGCAGTCCCCCAACAATGACGGGATAGTGGTATTGACCCCGGGAGAGACCGCGGCAAAAGGGAATGAAGGAGCGGCCGCACCGGAAAAAAAATCCGGCGAAGAGGAGCAGGCAGCCGAAGGCTCGGCATCGGTGGATAAATCCGGCGTCCAGGAAGGCGGGATAACGCTGCTGACGGACGCCAAGGAAAAAATGATCAGGGACCATTACATACTTGTGGAACGTTCCGGATTCATCAGCGATAATTTCACCGAAGACGGAGTCGTGTACAACCTTCAGGACAGGGAAACGATGCAGCAGGGGATGTACTGCTTTATAAAGACGGCGGCAGGCATAATAGTAAAACCGGGGACGGAATTTTTGGCTTACACCGACAATAAGAACGTCACCGACCCCGTGACGGGCGAAGAGATGGGGAACCTGGTTATAATTTCCGGACGCGGGACCGTGGTTGAAAAAGCGGACGCCGAAGGCGTGTGGAAGGTGAAGATAGAAAAGAACTACAATATTCTTTACAACAATTCAAAGATAAAGCTCAGGAAGGATTTCAAGGACTATTACAATAAAGTCACGACCGCGGTAAAAAAGGCGGGCCAGATACAGGGATTCATAATAATGAGGCAGAACGGGTTTACCAACGGAATCAAGGTAAGGGATATCGTGTATATAGACAGGGGCACCAGGGACGGGCTTCTTCCGGGTGACAGGGTGCTGATATACAGGGCCACGCCCAACAGGGACACGGGGTCCGACGACGCTTATAACATCCTTGGAAAAGGGCTCGTTATTAACGTCATGAAAAACAATGCCACAACGCTCATCACGAACAGTTATGCCGAGATGCAGGTCGGCGACATAGTAAAGACCATAAAAAAATAGAGGCGGATAAATGAACCTGAAAAACCGTAATTTGATGGTGGTATTGTGCGGGGCGGCTCTGGCCGTGCTGGCGATCAATTTTTTTAACACCAACACGAGGTTCCTATTCCTCGCGGCATTCGCAGTTGTGGCTATGATGTCGCTGTATGCCGGATGGGTGAACGGGATATTGATGACCTTCTTTTTTAATTTTATATATTATTCGCTCCACGCCGAGACCCCTCCAATGGATATCGCGGTAAATTGCGCTGTTTATTCCATCCTTGTGGGATTGATAGAAATGACAAGGCTTAGGCCGCACCCGGCGGCCGTAAAGACCGGCCATGAAGGTGCCGAGGAAAAGGCCTTTTCTTCCAAAATAACCAATTCAATGATGCTTGCCCACGGCATGCTGTGGGAAATAAAAGAAGGGTTGACCAGGCAGGAACTGCTTGCGCTTTTTGCCAGGAACGTGGTCAATCTTACCGGCGCAAAACACATCCTTGTTTACATGTCCAGGGAGAACGGCAACGATCTTGCCCTGGCGCATTCATACGGCTCCTATCAGGAGCGCGCAATAGCCCTGTGCGTTAAACAGGAAGAGATCACGCGGCTGGTTTCCGGAAACCAGGACGCGGCTTCCGCGGGATTTATCGGGGGCCTGACCGAAGGCAAAGCCGTCGCGGTGGTGATCAGGAACGAAAAAGGCGGATATTCGGCGGCCGTACTTTACAAGGAAAGCGAATTTTCCTACAGCGACATATACATAGCGGAATTTTTCGCGGCGCAGGTATTCATAATACTTGAAAAACAGGGCATGCTGAAGGACCTGGCGGAAAATTATTCCAGGATAATAGACGCGCTCGTGCTGGCGATAGACACAAAGGACCATGTGACGCACGGCCATTCCGTGGCCACAATGAAATACGCCGAAAAGATCGCGCTGAAAATGGGGTTAAAGCCGGAAGAGGTCGAGAAGATAAAATACGCGGCCCTGCTCCATGACATAGGCAAGATAAAGGTGAACAGCGAGATATTGAACAAACCCACTTCGCTCACGCCCGAGGAATTCGAGGCCATTAAGAAACATCCCGCCGCCGGCGTCGGGATACTCGACGAAATGAAGATCTTCGACGAAATACTGCCGATAATACTTTACCACCACGAGCACGTGGACGGGAAAGGATACCCGGGGAACCTGAAAGGGGATTCCATCCCGCTGGGTTCAAGGATATGCGCGATAGCCGACGCTTATTCCGTGATGCTATCCGAGCGCCCCTACAGGATGGCGCGCTCCAGGGATGAGGCGATCACCGAGCTCAAGCGCTGTTCGGGATCGCAGTTCGACATGGGCATAGTGAATGTCTTCCTTCAGGTTCTGGAAGCCGAGGAGATTCAGGAGCGCGAACTGAAATCCATGAGCCTGAAAACTTACCCGGGCCAGGAGAGGGCTCCAGTGAATTAGCATGAACGAAGCGGAATCTTTTATAAGGATAAAGGCCAACATCCAGATACACAAGAACCTGGACGTCGGCCAGTATAAGGAAAATTACCTTAAAAGAAGGCTGGCCGTCCGGATGCGCTCCCTGCAGGTGGCGACTTACGCGGATTACCTGGCGGTAATGACAAGAGACCCGAACGAATACGACCTGCTTCTGGACAAGCTGACCATCAACGTTACGGAATTTTTCAGGGATCCGGAAGTTTTTATCGAACTGGAGAACACGATACTCCCCGAGATACTCCGCAGGCCGGGCCGCGGCGGGGGGATAAAGGTCTGGAGCGCCGGGTGCTCGACCGGAGAGGAACCATACTCCATCGCGATGACCATTGAGGAGACATCGGAAAAACTCGGGGTAAAAAACCCGGTTTATGAGATATACGCCACGGACCTGGACCCGATAGCCCTGCAAAAGGCTTTTGCCGGGAAATACGAGGGCAGGACGCTCAACAACATAGCCGCGGCGCGCAGAAGAAAATATTTCACGCAGGAAGGCGGAACATTCACCATATCGGAAAGGATAAAGTCAAAGGTGAAGTTCATAAAGTTCAACCTGATGGAGGAATATAAAAAGGATTTTTTTGAAATAGTTTTTTGCAGGAATGTTATAATATACTTTACGCGCGAACTGCAGAAGACGGTCCTGGGACATTATTACGATTCGCTCAGGGAGAACGGGATACTTTTCCTGGGCAAAACGGAAACGATGCTGCAGGATTTCCGGGACAGGTTCAGCTGCATAAATATAAAGGAAAGGATATTCAGGAAAATATAATGGAGACGGTTCAGGACCACATAAACCTCGGGCTTGCCTTCACCATGAGCAAGCGTTATGACCAGGCCATAAGCGAATTTGAAAAGGCGCTTTCAATAAATCCCGACGACGCCGAGGTGCGCACGCACCTGGGCAACGCGTATGTCTCGAAGGGGCTTTACAACGAGGGCATAAGGGAGTATGAAAACGCGCTCAAGGTAAACCCCCTGAACGTCCCGGTGATCATAAAGCTGGGAAAACTTTACACCAACATAACCAGGTTCGAGAAGGCGCTTGAACAGTACAACAAGGTCCTGGAGATAAACAAGAACGACAATTCCGCCCGGCACGCGCTGGGCGACCTTTATGTGAAAATGGAGAGGTTTTCCGACGCGGAGCGCGAGTACAGCTCAATGCTGGAAAAGGACGCGGATAATGTGGAGCTTCTTTTCAAGCTGGGATACATATTTGAGTCTGAAAAAAAATATGTGGAAGCCGCGGCGGAGTACGAGAAAGCCGTCAGGATAAACCCGAAAATACCCGGGATAAACTCCATGCTCGGCAATGTTTACAGGGAGCTGAAAGAGTTCGACAAGGCCATCGAGTATTACGACAGGGCCGTGAAGATAAACCCGAAGGATTCGGCGGTGGCGTTCAACCTGGGCGTATTGTATTTCGACAAGGGAGATTACGAGAAAGCCATAGAACACCTCGAGGCGGCCAAAAAAAACAGGTTCAGGAACAGCGAGGTTTATGTAATCCTGGGAGAGGTGTATTCCAGGCTGGGCAGGAAAAAAGACGCCCTCGAACAGTACAAGGCGGTCGCGGACATGGGGCTGGCGGACGCGGGCACGCACAAGGCTCTCGGTTTTATTTACGCGGAAGACGACCAGGCCGACGAGGCGATCGCGGAATATAGGAAGTCACTCGAGCTGAAGCCGGGCGATCCCATGATATACGAGAATATGGGGCATCTTTATTACAAAAAAATAATGTACAGGGAAGCCAAGGAAAATTATCTGCTGGCGGTGGAAGCCGGCAGGGAAGACGCCGATATGTATTACAAGCTCGGGAATATTTTCATGAAGGACAACAATCCGGCCAGGGCAAAGGAATTCTGGGGACTGTCACTGAAGCTTAAACCCGGTAACGAGATAATAATAAAGAACCTGAAGCTTCTCGGCGGGGCGTAAAACATGGAAACAATAAAAGGGCAGGATAAAAGCATAGGGGAACTTCTCGTCCAGGCCAATTACCTCACCAGGGAACAGCTGGATGAGGCCCTGAAAAAACAGCACGACGAAGGTTCGTCGGAACCCATCGGAAAGCTCCTTGTGCGCATGCATTACGTGAGGGAAGAGAACATAATCAGCGTGTTAAAGGGGATACTGGTCGTCGTCGTCGAGCTCAACGGAGAGCGTTTCGGCCTCGAGATAGTTTACTCGCGCGAGATCGTCAAGTGCTCAAAAATAACAAAACTGCCGAACATGCCCGGGCATGTTCTCGGCATGATGAGCCTGCGCGACGAGGTAATCCCGGTCATATCGCTTTCAAAAAAAATATTCGGCGTCTCCGAATCCCTGACGGACGAGAGCAGGGTCATAATAGTGGAGCAGCGCCAGAACCTCGCGGGGTTCCTGGTGGACAGGGTCCTGGCCGTAAAAAACTTCCAGGCGGAGTCGTTTGCCAACATAACCAAATACACTTTTACCGTGGACAAAAAATTTATCGCCGGACTTCTCAAGGACGGCGATGCCGTTATAACGTTGATCAAGCCCGAAATACTTTTTGAGGGAAATTAGCCCATGGCAGTCACGCCGGGCAGGGAAACATTAAAGGACGCCAATCCGGAAGACGACCCCAATTCACTGAACAACACGGGAGTCTATTATTATTCAAAAGGAATGTTCCTGGAGGCCATCGAGCAGTTCAAAAAGGCGCTCTCCATCAATCCCAATTATTCCCAGGCCCAGGCAAACCTCAAGGCAGTAAACAAGCAGACCGGGATATATGACCGCGCCATATCCGCGTACAGGAAAGCGGTCCAGCTTTATCCCGACGATCCCGAGGCGAATTTCAACTTCGGCAAGGCCCTGAGTTTTACCGGCGAATATGCCGCCGCGATAAAAGCGCTGAAAAAAACACTCGAGCTTAACCCGGAGCACCTGCTTGCGCAGAACCTGCTCGGTATAATTTACAAGAACATGGGTGATTACGACATAGCCGAAAATGTTTTCAGGGAAGCCATGAAAAAATTCCCGAATTACGCGGAGCTTCGCAACAATCTCGGGGAGGTCCTTTACAAAAAGGGGTTTTACGACGAGGCTGAGGATCAGCTGAAGAAAGCCATACAACTCAGCAAGGAATATGCCATAGCCTATTACAACCTGAGTTTTGTTTATGGCGAGACCGGCAGGGACGAGGAAGCCTCCATGTGCTACAACAGGGCGGTGGAGCTCAACCCGGCTTTTATGCAGTCCAACAAAAGCCTTGTGATAGATTATTACGAAACTTCCTCGGCCGTAAAGCGCGGCGAGGAAGTGGAAAAACTGCCTGATGAAAAGCGCAAGGAGGAGGCGTATTTCAACCTGGCCAAGGTTTACAAGCTGAAGGGCTATACCGACGATGCGATAAACCAGATAAAAATGGCGATACATTACAATACAAAGCAGCCAAATTATTATAATTTTTTCGGCGAGCTCCTGATAAAAAAAGGGATATTACAGGACGCCATAGAGGTATTCAAGCAGACCCTTAAATTAAAGCCCGACATGGTGGAGGCAAAGGTCAACATAGCCGTGGCTTACAGGGAAATGAAGGAATTTGAAAAAGCGGCGCAGGTCCTTGACGCCATCGCCGAGGAGAACCCGGATTACACAAGGGTCGGGCTGGAGCGCGGCATACTTCTTTACAGGCAGGAAATGACGGACGAAGCAATGGCCCTTTTTTTAAAGCACCTGGAAAAGGAGCCTTACGACGACGAGGCCAGGTACTACCTCGGGATATCTTATTACAAACAGAAAAAATACGACGAGGCCGTGAAAGAGCTCAGGAGTGCGCTTGAACTCCTCCCCAATTACATAAAGAAACCCGAGGTGAACCTTTACCTGGGGCTGGTGCTGACCGACACCGGAAGGAACGAAGAGGCGATAATAGAATACCAGAAGGCGCTTTCAGTCCAGCCGAACAACGCCGTTGCGCATAATTCCATGGGTGTGGCCTTTAAGAACATGGGCAACCTGGAAAAGGCGATCGAAGAGTATGAAAAAGCAGTGGAGATCGACGGGGAATATTACAAGGCCTACAACAACCTCGGGGTTGCTTTTTACAAAAAGAATTTTTTCAGGGAAGCGGAGAAATATTTTGAAAACGCCCTGAAGATAAACCCCGATTATGCCGTGGCAAAAAAGAACATGGAAGCGGCCCGGAAAAAGGACGTGGTCTTCCGGGAAACCATAGATAAATTGAGGGAAAAACAGAAAGAAACCCCTTCACAGGCGGCGATATCATACGACCTTGGCAACGCATATAGAAATACTGGACAATTGCAGGAGGCTATTGTAGAATATAAAAAGGTATTGGAAATACAGCCTGAAAATATGGACGCCGTCATCAACATGGGGGCGGTCTATTTTGAAACAGGTGATTATGACAATGCCGTCAAAAATTTCATTTTCGCGGTTTCAAAGGACCCAAAAAGCGCCAGGGGCCATTTCAACCTCGCCAACGCATATTTCAAAAAAGAATGGTGGGAAGAAGCGGACATAGAATACCACAAGGCCCTGGAACTGAACCCCGACATCATCGAGATATATTACAAGCTCGGAGAGGTTTACAGGTGGAAGGGGTGGTGGGACGAGGCAATTGAAATGTGGGGGATTTATATCGAAAAAAATCCGGAGAGCGAGCTCGGCAGGAGCGCGCGGGAGAATATAAGGATGGTGGAGATATGGAAAAAAGAGTTCGTGTTCTCCCCTTCCTCGTCGAGGAAAAAGATAATTAAATAATGAAAAAAATAACAGTGATAACGCAGCCGGTGAAATTTGACGCTATAAAGAAAAAGCTTGTTGAAATGGGGATCAACGGTATCACCATTTCAAACTGCGAAGGCTATGGCTTCCAGAAAAGGAAGAACGACGTCCTGGAAGGAAAAGAAGTGGCGGTCGAGTTCATGCCCAGGATAAAGATAGAGATGGTACTCAAGGACGGAGATGTCGAGAATATCATCAAAGGAATAATAGAAATAACAAGGACCGGCAGGATAGGCGACGGAAAGATATTCGTCTCGGAGATCACGGACGCGGTCAGGATAAGGACCGGAGAGCGCGGGGAATTTGCGGTATAGAAAACGGGTCTTTGAGCCCGGTCAAATATAAAAAAGGAGATCCATTATGGCAAAAAGAATACTCATAGCCGACGACGCGGCATTCATGAGGATGATGCTCAAGAACATCCTTGTCGCCGGAGGATACGAAGTGGTCGGCGAGGCCGGCAACGGAAGGGAAGCCATCGCGAAATATAAGGAATTGAAGCCGGATATGCTCATATCGGACATGGTCATGCCCGAAATGGGGGGCATCGACGTCTTAAAACAGGTGATAGCTGAATTTCCCGCGGCTAATGTCCTTATATGCAGCGCCATAGGCCAGCAGGCCCTGGTTATAGAGGCGATACAGGCCGGCGCGAAGGATTATATTGTGAAGCCTTTTGAGCAGTCAAGCGTCCTGGAGACGATAGGAAAAATATTGGGAGCGTGATGAAAAATGGCTGAAAGCAAACTTACTGATTTCCAGCGTGACGCCCTGAAAGAGCTGGGCAACATAGGGGCGGGCAGCGCGGCTTCCGCGCTTTCGCAGATGCTGGGCAGGGACATATCCATCGACGTGCCTTCGATAGTCATGGTGCCGGTGGAAAAAATGGCGGAAATGATATCGCGCGACGCCAGGATAGTGGCCGCGGTTTACCTGCGTATTTTCGGCGACATTCAGGCAAGGGCGCTCATAATATTCCCGCAGGACAAGGTTTTTCTGCTGCTCGACATGCTCATGAGGAGAAAGCTCGGGCAGACCAAGGAGTTCGGCGAGACCGAACAGTCCGCGATAAAAGAGATAGGGAACATCATAATATCGGCCTACCTTAATTCCATTTCAAAATTCATAGGCCTCAACGCCGTGCCTTCGGTCCCGGCGCTCGCGGTCGACATGGTGGACGCGATATTCCAGACCGTGTCCGCGGAACTCGCCGAGATGGCGCCGGAAGCCATGCTCATAGAGAACGAAATGACCGAGGCTGTCACAAATTTGAAGAGCAAAATGTTCATAATACCGGACAGGGCTTCCATGGCGATAATACTGGAAGCGCTCAACAACACAATAAAAGGCGCCTGAAGGCGATGCCTGACAGCGCAATAAAGGTAAATATGGGCGAGCTGAAAATAGGCAGGGGCTCGGAAGTGCTTGCCGCTTACGGGGTCGGCTCGTGCGTTATAGTGGCCTGCTTCGACAGGGGAAGCAGGCTTGCCGCGATGCTTCACGGCATACTGCCCGAAAAGCCGGAAGGCAGAAGACAGTACAACGAGAACAAGTACCTTAATACCGGGATAGACAACCTGGTAAAGGCGCTTTTGAAGGAAGGCGTGAGCCTGAAGGACATGGAGGCGAAGATTTTCGGAGGGGCTAAAATGTTCGACGTCTCCAACGGCGCGGAAACCATCGGCGAGCGTAATATCAGGATGGCGAAAGAGTCCCTTTCCGCGAAGGGCATTCCGGTGACAGCCGAGGATACGGGGAGCAATTACGGAAGGTCGATAGAATTTTATGTGACCGACAAAAGGGCCGTCGTGAAAAGTTTTGCGGCGGGGACAAAGGAATTATAAAACACGGGAGTTGTGATGGAAAAAAAGAACGATGACTGGATCAAAAGACTGGTGATGATAAACGGCGGGGCGGCAATGGCCGCGGCAGCCGCGTTCATTATCATATGCAGGTTCGGCGGGGTGAGGGTGGAGAGCGGTGCGTTCATTCTTTTAAGCCTGGCCCTGTGCGCGGCCCTGCTCATCATTAATTTGGCCGCGGCAATGAAACTTTCCGGCGACAAATTCGACCAGCTTGCGGCAAAATTTGACAGGATGGCCGAGGGTGAGATATCCGATGAAACAAAATTAAAAAAAGGGTTCGGGAAATCCATAACAGAGAGCGTCAATAATATGATAGATTCCATAAGGGGAACGTTCTCCAAATTCAACGATTCATCCGAGACCATAATGAACCTTGCGGAAAACCTGTCCGCATCGACGCAGCAGATAAACGCGTCGGCCGAGGAGATATCCTCGACGGTCCAGCAGATAGCGCGCGGCGTGGAACAACAGGCCGAAAGGACGGTCGAGACATCCCGTATCATGGAAAATATGTCCAAATCCATACAGGAAGTGGCGCAAAAATCCGAAGAGGTCCTTGGCGTCGCAAAAGCCGCAAAGGAAGCCACCGAGAACGGCATAGGCGCGGTAAAGGAAACGGTTATTAAGATGGAGGACATAGTGGCTGTCACCAACAGGGCAAAGGATTCCATCGAGGAGCTGAAAGTATATTCCGAAAAAATAGAGGAAGTGGTGAATATAATCACGGAGATAGCGGACGAGACGAACCTTCTGGCGCTGAACGCGGCAATAGAGGCGGCGCGCGCTGGCGACGCGGGCAGGGGATTTGCGGTCGTCGCCGACGAGGTAAGGAAGCTTGCGGAAGGTTCGGCCGGCGCAGCCAAGGAAATAACAAGGCTGGTCGAGGACATACACGACAAGACCGAAAGCGTGGTCAAGGCCATAATGGTCGGGGTAAAGGAAACAGAAGAGGGAAAGAAGGTCGTCTCCCAGAGCGGGGATGCCCTCCAGAAAATAGACGAGATCGTGACGCAGGTTGTGTCAATCTCCAACGAGATAACGGGGCTCACAAAAGCCCAGGCCGAGGATACAGACAGGGTGGTCAAAGCCGTTGAGGAGATAGCCGCGGTCGCCGAGGAAACTGCCGCGGGAACCCAGCAGGCATCCGCGTCCACGCAGCAGCAGACGGCTTCCATGGAAGAAATAGCGGCGCAGGCGCAGGAACTCGCGCAGACGGCCGAGACGCTTCGCTCACTGCTGACGAAGTTCAAGCTCACCAAGGCGGGTTAATGGAAAAGAAAATCGTGGGTTTCAAGCTAAAAGAGGATGATTTCGCCTTCGACATAATGAGGGTCATAGAGATCATCCGCCTGAAAGAGATCACGGAGGTGCCGACGGCTCCGCCGTTTATCGAGGGAGTCATCAACCTGCGCGGGAAGATAATACCTATAATAGACCTGCGCAAGAGGTTCCATCTGGAGGCCATCAACAGGGACAAGATGTTCAGGATAATAATAGTCGAATTCATGAAAAGCCAGCTGGTGGGCGTCATCGTGGACGAGGTGACCAAGGTAATGAACGTAAAAAGCGGAGAATCCCTGCCTGCGCCGGCTACGCTGACCGCCGCCGGGGCCAGGTATATAGAGTCGATCGTAAAGACCGGCGAGAGGATCATCGTGCTGCTGGACATTGAAAAGATATTTTCGGAGCAGGAACAGGGCGAGTTAAAGGAAATAACAGGAACCCAGGGAGGCAAATTTGAAGAGAGTATTGATAGTTGACGACACGAAATTCATGAGAAACATCCTTGCCTCCATACTCAAAAAGAAGGACCTGGAGATAGCGGGCGAGGCGGTAAACGGCAGCGAGGCCATAGAAAAATACAGGGAGCTTAAGCCCGACCTTGTCACCATGGATATAATCATGCCTGAAGTCGACGGCATTCAGGCGGTAAAGGAAATACTGAAATTCGACCCCGAGGCCAGGATTTTGATGTGCAGCGCAATGGGACAGCAGGCACTGGTTATCGAGGCCATACAGGCGGGAGCCAAGGATTTTGTGATAAAGCCCTTCCAGCCTACAAGGGTGCTTGAAGCAGTGGACAGAACACTCCAGGAGTGACATAAAATGCAGAAGACAAGGGTTCTTGTTGTCGATGATTCGGCGTTCATGCGCAAGATAATTCCCGACATGCTCCAGGAGGACCCGGACATAGAGGTTATAGGAACGGCCAAGGACGGCAGGGAGGCCTTCAAGAAAACAATGGAGCTTTCCCCGGACGTCATCACACTTGACGTCGAGATGCCCGGAATGGACGGATTGCACACCCTCGGATATATAATGAGCGAAAAACCCACGCCTGTCATCATGCTCTCGGCCTACACGCCCAAAGGGGCGGACACGACTATACGGGCGTTGCAGTACGGCGCCGTCGATTACGTCTGCAAGCCCTCCGGCGAAATTTCCCTCGATATAAAAAAGATCCAGGCCGAGCTCATAGAAAAGATAAAGCAGGCCAGGACGATCGACATAGCCAAGTCCCCCTTCATACTCCACGAGGACATAGAAAAAAAGGAAGTGGAAAAAGTCGCGCCCCAGAAAAACGAGATACTGGTGGTAATTGCGGCTTCCACCGGCGGGCCCAGGGCGCTTACCGACGTCATAACAAAAATACCGCGTGATCTTCCGGCCTCGTTCCTTGTCATCCAGCATATGTCCGAGGGTTTTACAAGGACGCTCGCCGAACGCCTTAATTCATCGTCAATGATACGCGTCAAGGAAGCGGAGAACGGCGACATACTCAGGGCCGGGTGCGCGTACCTGGCACCGGGGAATTTCCACATGGAGATATCAAAGACGGGCGATGATTACAGGGTGGAGCTTAACCAGAAGCCTGCCAGGCTCGGGGTAAGGCCTTCAGCGGATATCACTTTCTTTTCCGCAGCAAAGGTTTTTGAAGGCAGGATGATAGGCGTGATACTTACCGGCATGGGCAGGGACGGCACCGCCGGGGTCGAAAAGGCGAGGGAAAAGAACGCGCGCATCATAGTGCAGAACAAGGAAACATCCGTCATATACGGCATGCCGAAATCCGTGGTGGACAAGGGCATGGCCGACATGGTAATGCCGATAACGACGATAGCCGACGCCATTACAGCGGAGATAATCAAGCTGAAAGAGGAAAAGAAATGAACACGGAAAATTACAAGGAAGCCTTCCTCGAGGAGGCCGTCGAAAATATAAACAACCTCAACAGGGCCCTTTTGAGTTTTGAGAAGAACATCGGGGACCTGACGCCCTTAAACGAGTTATTCAGGGCGGCGCACACGCTAAAGGGCATGTCAGCCACGATGGGATACGACAAGCTGGCGGAATTCACGCATATGATAGAGGAAATGATGGACAGGATAAGGAGCGGCGCCCTGCGCCCCGATGTGGACATAGTGAACCTGCTTTTCAAGGCCATCGATACCATGCAGGAATTCATAGACAACATCAGGTCGCGGAACGTCGATTCCGCCGATGGTTTCAGGGAGCTCATCGCCCTTATCAGGGAAAAGAACTCGTCCGGCACCGGCGGCGGTAACGCAAAAGCAGCAACTGCCGGGAGCGGAGCTCCGGCTTCTGCAAGCGCTGAAAAACCGGCGGCCATGGCTTCGGAGAGTTTCACCGTGGACAAGATACTTCTTGATGAGGCTGCAAGGCAGTCGCTGAAGGTGTTCAGGGTGAGGGTCACCGTGGCCGAGGCGTGCTCTTTCAAGAGCGTGCGCGCTTTCATGGTCTCGCGAAACCTTTCGGAAAAAGGCGAGATCATCAGGTCGAGCCCGCCTGCAAAGGACATTGAAGAGGGAAATTTCGAGCGGTTTTTCGACATGGCGGTCGCCACGGCATCATCGGCGGATGAGATAAAAAAGTCGGTCTTAAGGGTTTCCGAGGTCGAGAGCGCCGAAGTCGAGGAAATAAAGCCGCTTGAGGTGATAAAACAGGAGAGCCTTGAGGAAAAGCCGGGCGCGGGCCTTGAACAGCCCGAAGGGGCCGGAAAAAAACAGGGGCTTTCGCAGAGCGTCAGGGTGAACATAGAAAAGCTCGATGCCCTGATGAACCTCGTGGGCGAGCTTGTGATAGCCAAAATAAGGCTGGACCAGACGGCCCGCAACAAGACTTACAACAACCTGGCATCCACCGTGGACGAATTCGACAGGATAATAAACGAGCTGCAGGTGGAGGTGACGGACATCAGGATGTTCCCTGTTTCGCAGATATTCGACCGTTACCCCAGGATAATCAGGGACCTCGCCTCGCAGGCCGGGAAGCTCATCGAGGCTGAAATATCCGGCGGCGACATCGAGATAGACAGGACCGTGCTCGAGGAAATAAACGAACCCATACTGCACCTTGTGAGGAATTCCGTGGCGCACGGCATCGAGGACCAGAATGAAAGGCTCGCATCCGGCAAGACCGCCAAAGGGCTGATACGCCTCTCCGCGCGCAGGGACCGCAATTCGGTCATCATAGAGGTTTCCGACGACGGAAGGGGATTGAACCTTGACCGGATCAGGGAAAAGGCCGTGGAAAAGAACCTTATGACAGAGGAGCGCGCATTCAATCTCTCCGACGAGGAGCTTGTAAATTTTATCACCCTTCCGGGATTTTCAACCGCGGAAAAAGTCGACCAGATATCCGGCAGGGGAGTCGGCGTGGATGTGGTAAAGACAAAGGTGGAGGCTTTCGGGGGAATATTCAGGATAGAGAACCATCCGGGAGAGGGGCTCAAGTCCATAATGAAACTGCCGCTGACACTCGCAATAATACAGGCGCTTTTGGTGAAATCATCGGGCGCCACATACGCGATACCCGTGGTGCATACCATAGAAACCGTTGAGCTGCCCTCGTCGGAGCTGAAGGTCATCCAGGCAAAGCGCGTCATCATACTGCGCGACGAGGTGGTCTCTGTGCTCTCGCTGGCGGAGCTTCTCGACAAGCCGGCCGGGCCGGGCAAGGATATCATTAATCTTGTCATTATAGAGGCCAGGGACAAAAAAGTGGCCCTCGAAGTGGAAAGCGTGATAGGCCAGCAGGAAATAGCGATAAAGAGCCTCGGGGAATTCCTGAAGTACGCCAGGGGTTTTTCGGGAGTGACCATCCTGGGCGACGGGTCCATCAGCCTTATAGTGGACGTGCAGTCACTCATCGAAACGAACATGAAGCTTGTTTGACAATTAATGTTATAAAAACTGTATTCAAACAAATAAGATTTATAGATATTATAAATTATCGGAGTAGATGGGGTTTAAAAGGAGTGGGGTTTTTGAAAAAAATAAAATTTATCTTTATTCTTTGTGTTTTTGTTAGTAGCCCTATTTTCTCCGTGAATATTGAAATGTTTGATGTAAAGAAAATAACAACAGACAAAATAATAAGTAGTATTGTATATAGCAATGACAAATTGTATTACTTTAATAACGATGGGCTGTGCGAATATGATCTTCAAAGTAATACAAAAAATACATTATTTACATATAACAATTTTAAAACATCAAAATCATATTATAATAATTGCAAAATTGGATTAAATGAAGCAGGTAATATTGGTAAAATAGCATTAAGTAATGACGGATTGAATATCTGCTTTAATGCAAATTTCTCATATACTTACCAATATGGAGGCGAAACAAATGAGGAAAACAGACCGGGCGCTATTACTTATAATATAGGGAACAATGAGATTGATAATAAAATGTTTGGAGGAAATATTGACGGTTGGGCATTCAATGACCATAAAATTGTTTGGAACACAGAAAAAAATGATTACAGCAATGGGATAATCGGTTATACGTATTATGATACCGTATTTACAGATTCCAGGACAATTATAGAAGATTATGATCCAGAGGTATCCCCTGCGCTTCAAACCAACGGAAATGTTCTCGCGTATTCCTCGAAAGGAGTGTTGTGCACCCTTGATGTTGATTACGGCGTGAGTGATATTACCGGAATTTCTGCGAAAAATTATTTATTATGGTCGCCTGATAATAAATGTTTATTCCGCTTTGATTCGGAAGGGATGCAAAATTGTGATTTCAAAAACAATAAATCTACACAGATCCTGTCATTTAAAGACGGAATTTTAAAAAAACATTAATCCGGAATATCCAATATGGCCAAAAAAAGATATGATATTTTTTGTTTCAAATAATACCGTGTATCAAATGAATGTAAAATTATTAGAAGATAACTATATGTCGGCAAACACAAAAACAATTGATGATAAGGAAAAGAAATTAATACCGGCAACAGTGTCAAGAATTAAAAAAAAGTATGGAACCGGATCAAATACACGCATAAAAATAAATGATTATACTTTTGTACAAGACATAAATCATGATACGTCGGATTTTATGAAAATAGGTTCTTCAATAGAAATAACAAAGAAGGATAAACTGGTTTACAAAGAAAAAAAGTTTGAGCATGACTGGGATTTTGACGGGGCTTGCGTTTCAATGGATGGAGATCCCGGATGTATCCCAAAAGCAGGAGAATGTCTTACGGGGGATGGGAATCCAACGCTGGTAATTAGTTGGTGGACAGGTGGAGCCTATTGTTGTTCCAAATACCTGATTTTTTCTCTTGGCAAGGAATTTAAAGTTTTGAATTACATTTTTAATGGATGCAGTGGTTTGCAGTTTAAAGATGTTGATAATGATGGAACAACGGAATTAATAGGCAGGGATTGGACTTATCAGGAATTTTGGTGGTCAGGTGACAAGACATTTATTGCCCCTGTCATAATATGGAAATTCATGGACGGCAAATATGTCATATGTCCGGAAGTTATGAAAAAAGCGCCGCCCAGTGACGCCGAAATGCAAAAATTCGCATTGCAAGAAAAAGATGAGGGAAGATACGGCACATTTCTTGCCCATTACTTGCTTGATTTGGTTTATACAGGAAATGGGAATCTGGAAGAAAAATTTTATGATATTTTTTCAAAAACCAATAAATACATGACAGACAATGACAGCGGCTATGCGATCCCTGATAAGAAGGAATTTCTCGACGATTTTAATGGTAAACTAAAAAAAAGCATATACTGGGAATATGTAAAAAAATTAAATAATTGGTAATCTGTTTTTATATTTATCATTAATAATAAAAATTAACATGATACCTTTGCTCAGTTGTAGTATAATTGATTTCAATATGATTTTAGGGCGGGATTAAGTGCCCTGGATTTTAAATATAAGGAGCTTTTTAATGGCGGATAACAGCCTTCAGACACTTACAGAGACACAGATAGACGCTCTAAAAGAGGTGGGCAATATCGGCGCCGGACACGCGGCCACAGCCCTCTCGCAGCTCATCAAGAAAAAGATAATGATATCGGTACCGGAAGTAAAAGTGGTCATGATAAAGGACATCGAGACGCTGCTCGGCGAGCCCAACACCCTTGTGGCAGGCATCATCATGAACGTGCTGGGCGACATATCCTCGAAGATCGTGCTGCTGCTTACGAGGGAATCGGCGCTATCGCTCGTGGACATGCTCCTGCAAAAGCCGGTCGGCTCCACCAAGGTGCTCTCCGAAGTCGGCAACTCGGCAATAAAAGAGACAGGCAACATACTTGCAGGCGCGTACATGAACTCTCTCAACGAATTCCTCGGGCTGCTGCTTTTACCCTCGGTCCCCAACCTTGTGTTTGACATCGCCTCTGCAATACTCTCGTCGCTCTCCGACGGCTTTGACGGGATGTCGAATTACCTGCTTTCCATAGAGACGCAGTTTTCCGAGGCCAATGAGAATGTCATTAAAGGTTACCTGCTTTTGATACCCGACGTGCCGTCGGTGAAAGTTTTGCTTCAGGCCATCAAGGTTTGACATGAATATTTTGAAAAACAAGGAGATATAAAAAATGGCGGTCTTTGCTCTGGACATAGGAACCCGCAAGGTGGCGGGCATTTTAGGGGAGCTGCGCGGGGACAAAGTGCGCATAATTGACGCCGTGATACTCGAGCACGACAAACGAGCCATGCTCGACGGCCAGATACATTCCATAGAGGATGTCACAACAATCGTAAAAAAAATAAAAAAAATACTTGAAGATCACAACGGCGTCGTCCTTGAAAAAGTTACCACGGCCCTCGCCGGAAGGGCCCTTTACACAAAACGCTCCGCCGCGGAGATGGAAAAAAAAGGGGAAATAACAGCCGAGGACATTTCCTTCCTGGAGCTCGAGAGCGTAAGGCACGCTTACGCCGACCTTCCCGCCGACAAAAAGTCCTCATACTACTGCGTCGGATATTCCACGGTATTTTTCACCGTCGACGGCGAGGTGATGAAAAATCCCCTCCAGCACCCGGCAAAAGCCTCCATAGCAACGGAATCAATCGTGACATTTTTACCCAGGACAGTCCTGGATTCAATGGTCTCCGTACTGAAAAATTGTTCCCTCTCGATCGATTCGATAACACTGGAGCCTATCGCAGCCCTTTACGTAACCATACCCGAGGACATGAGGCTTTTAAACCTGGCGCTTGTGGATGTCGGCGCCGGAACCTCGGATATCGCAATTACAAAAAAAGGACGGATTGAATCATACGGAATGATACCAAAGGCCGGTGATGAGATAACCGAGTCCATATGCCACGAATTCCTCGTTGATTTTAACACCGCCGAGACAATAAAAAGGAACGCCGCTACAGGGGAGCCTTTCGAGAGCCGGGATATTTTCAACAATCCCGTCACAATAGGCGCGGAGCAATTTTACGCGGCTGTTGCGCCAAAGGCCGACGAAGTCGCCAGGGACGTGGCCGACGAGATACTCAACCTCAACGGCAGCCAGCCGCAGGCCGTGGTAATGGTCGGCGGCGGGAGCTCGCTTAAGATACTAAGGGACAAGGTGGCGGAAAACCTGGGGCTGCCCGCAAACAGGGTGGGCTCAAGGACACCCGAGAGCGTGGCAAACATAGAGAACCTGCCCGACATATTAAAGGGCACCGAGGGCATAACGCCCGTCGGAATACTCGAGACCGCGCTGTTCAAGAAGGGCATAGCGTTCGTCGAAGTTACCGTGAACGGAGAAAAGGAATTCATAATAAACCTCGACCAGAAGATAAGGGTGCTGGACGTGCTTTTGTCCCGCGGGCTCGAGTTGAAAAACCTCTACGGCGTGCCGGGCAGGTCGCTTTCTTTCACCGTAAACGGGGAATTAAAGATGCTGCGCGGGGGACATGCCGCCCACGCGAAAGTTTTTGTGAATGATTCCGAAAAAAACCTTGAGGATACGGTAAGGCAGGGTGATTCAATATATATTACGGCCGCGTCAAACGGAGAGGACGCCTCCGGCATTATTCGCGACGTGATAAACGCTGATTTCATGACTTCGGTTGAGATCAACGGCAAGATCGCGCACATAGAACCGCTTATACTGCTTTCGGGCAAAGAAGTCACGGCGGCGGAGCCTTTAAGCGACAGGGCAGATCTTGAGGTAAAAAGGCTGGACACCGCGGCCGACGTGCTTTCAAGGGCCGGGTTCTCGCTGCCGGCCTCGGGCGAGAGGGACATTATAATTACGGTCAACGGGGAGCCAAAAATAATAAAACAGAGGAACTACCAGCTAAAGGTCAACAACATCGAGGTATCCGCGGATTACAGGGTTCGTAACCTCGACAGGCTGGAATATAAGGACGCCCCGTCGTATTTCAGGATAAGGGACGTCCTTAAGATAGCGCCGAAAAAGGGGTTGAGCGTCGTGGTAAACGGCAAACCATTTGAGATCGAGCAGGGCGCGCCCGACATAACCATGAACGGCAGGAGGGTCTCGGACGAGGAATTCATAATAAACGGGGCGGCCATCGAGACAAAGATTAAGGACGAAAAGCTGATGCTTTCCTCGATATTCAAGACTTATCCGCTGGACATGCAGAGGGCAAAGGGGAAGATGCTCGAGCTCAAGGTCAACGGGGAAAAGGCGGGCTATACGACGCCCATAGCCGAAGGGGCGAACATCGAGATAAACTTCACGGATACGATCTAGAAAAACATCTGCGTAGCCAGCACCTTCTTATCCGACGAGACCGCCACCCCGGTCCCAACCATCGTGTAATCCGGATTCAAAATATTTTCCCTGTGACCGGGGCTGTTCATCCAACCTTCCACAAGTATTTTGGCCGTCTCGTCGACTCCCTTTAGGTAATAGCTTTTTACCCCGTTCTCCTCGATGCCCTCCTGGTGCATTGCCAGGTTCTCTCCCACGCCTTTCCTTATCCTGTCGGGATATACTATTTCCGTTTTGAAACCAGCTTTTTTTGCCCTGTCTGTTGGGTTTAAGCCTTCCGGGGTTATATGGGAGGTATAATTGCGTTTTGCCATGTCTGCGCTGTGTTCCCTGGCTATCTGCGAGAGTTTGACCGAACTTTTAAGCGGCTTCAGGCCGTTGTTCTGACGCTGTATGTTTACAAGTTCAAATATCTTTTTTTCAAGCCTTGAATTATATGAAGGCTGCGAGGCTCCTGCGATAAAAAACAGGAAAAAGACCGCAAGAACGGCGCGCGCGTATTTTTTAGTTTTATCCATGATGAAAGTATAATATATAAAGGTATAAAAAGCAAAAAAACTTGACATATGACTGTTAAAAAAGTATCATTGTCTTTCGTCAGGCAAATAACAGGCTCCGGGCAGCCGATCCCCGGTAATAATCATGGGGGGATCGTCATGGACGAGCGTACAGCATTGATAGCTTTGAACATGGTGCCGGGGCTGGGAAGCGTAAGGATAAAAAGGCTCATCGCTTATTGTGGGTCGGCTGAAAATGTTTTCTCGGCCGGGGCCGCGGAATTAAAGGCGGTCGAGGGGATCGGCGCGGAAATATCGAGATCCATCCTTTATTTCGACGATTTTTATTCCGTCGACGGGGAACTCGAGAACGCCGCAAAAAAAATGTCACGATATTTACCGTCAATGACGACCGCTATCCGGCGAACCTAAAAAAAATATACGACCCCCCGACAGTGCTTTATGCCGCGGGCGGGATGGAAAACTGGCCGGCCGAGGCATTTAACCTAGGCATAGTCGGTACCAGGGTGTCGACGGATTACGGCTGGCAGGCTGTGAACAAAATACTCGACGGGGCAAGGTCGTCGGGCTTGGTGTTCAACATTGTCTCGGGCATGGCACGCGGCATCGACACTCTGGCACACGTGGAGGCCTCGGCAAGGTCCATATTTACCACGGCCGTGCTGGGGTTCGGGCTGGATTACATCTGGCCGTTCCATAAAAATTACCCTGCGGGAAAGATATTGCCATCCGGTGTCCTGCTCTCAGAATTCCCGATGAAGACGCCGCCTTTCAAGCAAAATTTTCCCAGGAGGAACAGGGTCATCTCCGGCATTTCGGATGCGTTGCTCGTGGTCGAGGCCGGGGAGAAAAGCGGGGCCCTCATCACGGCCGACTGTGCGCTTGAACAGGGCAGGGATGTTTACGCCGTGCCGGGCTCCATATTGTCCCCCAGGTCCGAGGGAACCAACTGGCTCATAAAGCAGGGGGCAAAACCGGTGACGTCCATTTACGACATCATAGAGGATTTTAACGTCACAGGGGTAAAAACGCAGAGGCCGGAGGCGACGGTCAAGCCGCCGCCCGAAATGGACGATGATGAGAGGAAAATATACGAAGTGATCGGTTTTGAAAAAAAACATATTGACAATATAGCGATTGAAAGTAATATAGAGGTTGTCAAATTGGGAGCTAAGCTTACTTTAATGGAATTAAAAGGCGCCATAAAACAGCTGGGCGGCAAATGTTTTATCAGGGCCCTCTGATAACGCGCAAAAAAACAGGAGTATCAATTGGCCGAAGACGATATACAGGCGCCGCAGCAGACACCGGCGCCGGAAGTTCCGGCGGAAACACCCCCGGAACCGGTTAAGAAAAAGGCGAAAAGGGCGAAGAAAGCCGCAAAACCCAAGGGCGGGAAGATAATCCTCGTCGAGTCGCCTACAAAAGTGCATACGATCCAAAAATACGTCAAGGGCAAGTATATCGTCATGGCCACGAAAGGGCATGTGAAGGATCTTCCAAAATCAAAGCTCGGCATAGACATCGAGCATAATTTCGAGCCTTATTACATAGTATTGAAGGACAAGCGCAAGATACTCTCCGAGATAAAAAAAGCCGTCAAAGGCGTCGACGAGGTATATCTGGCCACCGACCCGGACCGCGAGGGAGAGGCGATATGCTGGCATGTGGCCGAAGAGGTGAAAAAGCTCGGCGACAAGAAAATATTCAGGGTCATGTTCAACGAGATAACCAAGACAGCCGTGTTAAAGGCACTCTCCGAGCCGCGCGATATAAACATGAACCTGGTGAACGCGCAGCAGGCAAGAAGGGTGCTCGACAGGCTCGTCGGTTACAAGATAAGCCCGCTACTTTGGAAAGCCATAAGGAAGGGATTGTCGGCAGGACGGGTGCAGTCCGTGGCGCTGAAGCTCATAGTAGAGAGGCAGGCCGAGATAGACGCGTTTAACCCGGTCGAATACTGGTCGATAAGGGCGATACTCGAGAACAATACGCAGCAGACCATAGACGCAAAACTCACCGAAAAGAATGGCGAGAAAATAGACCTGAAAAACGAGACCGACAGCAGGGCTATCGTCGAGGAGCTGAAAAATTCCGAATATATAATATCCGAAGTTGTGAAAAAGGAAAGGCGCAGGAAGGCCCTCCCGCCTTTCATAACCTCAACGCTCCAGCAGGATTCCGCGCGCAAATACAGGTTCACCGCGCAGAAAACAATGATGATTGCCCAGCAGCTTTACGAGGGAATCAACATCGCCGGAGAGGGACAGGTCGGGTTGATAACCTACATGAGGACCGATTCGCTGCGCGTTGCCGACGAGGCGCAGAAAGAGGCGCTGGCTTATATAGAAACGTCGCTCGGCAGGGAATACCTCCCTGAAACGCCCAATGTCTATAAATCGAGAAAATCTGCCCAGGACGCCCACGAAGCCATCAGGCCATCGTCGGTGGTAAGGCACCCCAATGATATCAAGGAAAGCCTTGATAACGACCAGTTCAAGGTTTACTCATTAATATGGAAGAGGTTCGTGGCCTCACAGATGTCGCCCGCCATATTCGACGACACACGCGTCAAGATAGGGGCCGGAGTTTATACTTTCCAGGCCAACGGCTCGATACAGAGGTTCGACGGGTTCCTTAAGGTATATGAGGTAATAACAGACGCGGAAAAACCGGCGGATAACCTGAACGCAAATCCCGACGAGGACAAACCAGAGGATAGGCGCCTGCCCGAGGTAACCCAGGGCGAAAAGCTCGGGTTAAAAGAGCTTTTGCCCGAGCAGCATTTTACCCAGCCGCCTCCGGCTTTTTCCGACGCGACGCTGGTGAAGGCGCTTGAGGAAAAGGACATAGGAAGGCCTTCGACCTATGCGCCCATCATATCCACGCTCGTCGCCAGGAAATACATAATAAGGGACAGGGGAAAATTCACCCCGACGGAACTGGGCACACTTGTGGCCAAAATACTCCTCAAACAGTTTTCAACAATAATTAATGAGGAATTTACCGCAAAAATGGAGGCCGATCTAGACAAGGTCGAGGAAGGCACGATCGAATGGCACGACCTCATGAGGACGTTCTGGTCGACATTCGAGGTGCTGTTAAAAGAGGCCGAACCTTACATGCTCGATATGAAAAAGGACATCGAGGGCGATACCGGCCAGATATGCGAAAAATGCGGGGCCAAGATGATAATAAAATGGGGAAGGCACGGGAAATTCCTTTCCTGCGAAAAATATCCCGAATGCAAGAACGCAAAGCCGCTGGCCGAGGACGGGACCGTCCGCGAAGAGGTAAAGCTGGACGAAAAATGTCCGACATGCGGCGCGGATCTCATAATAAAACGCGGCCCGTACGGGGATTTTATAGCCTGTTCGCGCTACCCGGAATGCAGGTACACAAGGCAGATAGTAAAAAAAGTCGGCGTGAAATGCCCGGATTGCGGCGATGGCGACATAATAGAGCGTACGTTCAAGCGCTACAGGAAATTTTACGGGTGCTCCAATTATCCGAAATGCAAATTCATGATTTGGGACAAGCCCATACCGGAAAAATGCCCCAAATGCGGGGCGGATTTCCTACTGGAAAAGTGGAAAAAAACAGGGACGGTAATATACTGCAGGAAATGCGATTACAAGGCGGACAAACCCAACCCGCCCACTTCAGACGCGGTAAATGAATAAAAAAGCGGGACCCCTCGCCGCCTACATTAACTATCTTTCCAATGAAAGGAATTACTCGGAAAACACCGTCAAAAGCTACAGCAGGGACATTTTGCAATTCCTGGAATTCACAGGGCAAACCACGGATATAACCCCGGACAGGGCCAGGGAATACCTCGAGTTCCTGAACAAAAAAAAATACGACAGGACCTCGGTCATCCACAAGATAATTTCCGCGCGTAATTTCTACAAATACCTTGTCAGGCAAAAAACAGCGCCGAGCAACCCCTTTGTTTACCTGCTCACACCCAAGGACGACAAGAAACTTCCCGGCGTACTCACGGAGACGGAAACCTCAGCCCTGCTTAACGCCCCGGGAAAGGAAAGTTTTTTCACGCTCAGGGATTCCGCAATAATGGAGCTGCTTTATTCCTCCGGCATAAGGGTGCACGAAATAACTTCGCTGGACATACGCGGGGTTGATTTTGTCAACGAGGAGATAAAAGTCCTGGGCAAGGGCTCAAAGGAGCGCATCGTGCCCGTAGGCGGCAAGGCCCTCGAAGTCCTGAAGGATTATATAAGGGAATTAAGGGTATTTTCCGCCGGGGAGCCCCTTTTTATAAACAAGAACAAGGGCAGGCTTACCCCGCGCGCCGTTGAAATGATGATAAGAAAATACGCGATCAAGGCCGGCATTCAAAAAAAAGTAACGCCCCACACGCTGAGGCACTCTTTCGCCACCCACCTTTTGAACAGGGGTGCGGACCTAAGGAGCGTCCAGGAAATGCTCGGACACGCCAACCTATCCACCACCCAGATATACACGCACCTTTCCATTAATAAGCTCAAATCCGACTATGACAGGGCCCATCCGCATTCCAAAAGGGGCCGATAGCCACGCCAAAATACAGCTTTTATTTAATTTTTCCCTGGTGTATAATTGTATAATAATGAAGGGTGCCGCCAAAATAAGGGACAATAACCCCTGTTTTAATGAATAAGGCGCCGGGAAAACCAGGGAAAAGGGATAATATTGCCTTCAAAAAATTTCTTTCTCAAGGCTGTTTTAAAGAGGGGCTCCGTAATTTGCGCCGTTCTGGCGTTGTTTTTTCCATTAATTAATGCTGCCGTCATTAATTTATCCTCCACCGGCTCCATGCCGGGGCAGACGGACGACCCGTCATGGAACAATTCCCAGTATATCACGGCCCCTGATTTCATGTTCGCCGACAGCCAGTCAAACAGCTCCAATATTTTCACGCTATTTGACGGCCTTCCGCTGGACGAAGTCAACATTAACTCCGTAAAATTAAGGGTATTGAATTATTCCACGGGAACACTCGCCGCGGACGCGATCGGGTTCAATTACACAATGGACGGTGGAATCACGTGGAACGGCGGAAGCATCAACGACGACCACGACCAGAAACCGATGTCCAATTCAAGCCAGGCGACGGAAATAGACCTGACCGGGCTGGGCACATGGACCGCACAGAAAATAAATTCTTTCGGGATTGTCATGAGGCCGGAGGGCACGGCGTTTACCGATTTTCTTGTGGACTACGTTTACCTCGTGGTCGATTATACATTGCAGACACAGACCTTCACGCCGACCGCTTCATCCACGCCATCCAGGACTGTGACGCCGACTTATTCCGAAACGGCCGCCGACACATCCACCATAACGATGACCGTCACGGCCACTTATACCCCGACGGTTACTACGACCATTACCCCGACATTTACATCCACTCCGGCCGCATACGCATATATAGAGCCGGCGCAGGCCACGGCCGGGGATACAACGGTATTTATATATCATTTAAGCGCCGCCGGCGACGGGCCGATCGCAAAGATACTTATAATAATTCCGCCTGGCGTGAATGTTGTTTCACTGCCGGTAAGCGCCAGGGGTGGGACTGTAACCCAGCCGGGCGGGAACATAGTGGTTTCATACTCGGGCAATGAATGGAACAATTTTTCAAATCCTAACTTTGACGACATAACATTTTCAGCCGTTTTGAACGGCGGAAGCAAGCTTTTCTCATCAATAATAAACGACGCTTACGCGGCAACCACGCCGAACGGATTCTCACAGAGCGTTAACGTTTTGATGCCGACTTACACGGGAACGCCGACTTCGACCGTCACCATGACGGTCACCAATACGGTCACGGCTACCTTCACGCCGAGCGCGACACAGACGGTTACGCAATCAATAACGCCGACGGTAACGGCCACCGGCACGCAGTCGGTGACGCCCACATCGACGCCGACGGAAACGCCGAGCGTGACACAGACAATTACGCCCACGGTCACCGAGACCGTGACGCCGACGGAAACACAGACGGTAACCGGAACAATAACATCAACCGCGACGCCAACCGTGACTTCAAGCATAACCACCACTGTTACCCAGACCGGGACGCCAACATCAACGCCAACTTTTACCGTGACACCGACATTCACGGCCACGCAGACAATTACGCCGACCTGGACATCCATAGTGCCGCAGTGCGTTATATCGGACACGTTCGGCAATTCCAGCCTTGACCCTGCATGGCAGGCCTCCGACATAGGGGTGGTAGCCGCAGGTTCCCAGGTTGAGACAACCTCTCTTACGATAATGGGCGGCGGAGCCACAAACCTTTCCGCCGGTGCGAGCGACACTTTCCGTTACGTTTACCAGCCCGTGACAGGGGACATGGACGTAACCCTTGTAATAAATTCAATTTCAAACACGAATAATAACAGCAAGGTCGGGCTCATGATGAGGGAAACCCTCCAGGCCAACTCGACGCATGTCTTCATAGGAGCGCAGAGGTCCGGCGTTTATAACATGATAAAGAGGACGGCGACAGGTGCGGGAAGCACCTCGGTCACAACTGGCGCCGGAACTTTTGTCAACGGTTCAACAGGCTATGTAAGGTTGACCAGGAGCGGAAATACTTTCGGGACATATTATTCCACCGACGGAACAAACTGGATACCGGTGGGTTCCATTATAGTGGCAATGAACAGCGTTTACTGGGTCGGAATAGCCGTTAACTCTTCCGTTGCGGCGCTTGCGACGGCTTCTGTAAATAATTTTATTGTGTTATCGGGTTTCTGCACATACACACCGACCCCGACATATACAGTGACCATGACATCAACTCCGACAATAACGCCCACTGTAACCTGGACAGTTACACAGACGGCAACCCAGACCATAACCCAGACGGTTACACAGACAGTCACAACGACCGTGACCCGGACTGTAACGCCCACAGTTACGGAAACTGTCACTAAAACAGTGACGCCGACCGTGACCGAAACAGTGACGCCAACCGTGACCGAAACTGTAACGCCGACGATAACCCTTACAACAACGCAGACAGTCACACCAACCGTGACACAAACGGCCACACAGACTGTAACGCAGACAATCACGCCGACATCCACCCAGACCGTGACACCGACAGTGACCCGGACAGTAACGCCGACCGTGACGGAAACGGTCACGCCCACAATAACCATTACCGACACGCAGACAGTGACCCAGACGGTAACGCCAACGGTTACTCCCACATTAACGGTTACCCAGACGGTAACTCCCACGGTTACACAGACTGTAACACCGACAGAGACCCAGACCGTTACGCAGACGATAACGCAGACTGTGACGCCTACTGTAACTCCGACAGTTACGAAAACAGCGACACCCACGGTAACTCCCACAGTGACTGAAACAACAACCCCGACTTCAACCGTGACGCAGACCGTAACGCCGACAGTGACGCCCACTTCAACCGTGACACAGAGCGCAACGCCTACAGCCACACAGACAGTAACGTCAACTGTGACTCCCACGGTAACGCAGACGGTTACAAATACCGTTACCCAGACAATTACCCTGACGGCAACGCAGACAGTGACTCCGACAATAACACAGACGGCTACGCCCACGGTAACCGTCACAAACACCTCCACTCCCGCGGCTCTTTCATATATTCTGCCGAATTCCGCAGTATCGGGAGATACGGTGTTTTATTCATACAGGGTTGTCGCAAACGGCGACGGACCCATTACGCAGGTGCAGATAAACGTGCCGGCCGGGGTTTCTCTTTCCGGGCTTCCCATCAGCCAGGATTCAGGGACAGTCACCACGCCGGGAGGAAATATTGTGGTGACGTACTCTTCGGGCTGGAACTCGCTTTCTGCGCAGTATTATGACGTGATAACATTCGGGGCGGTTTCTTCCGCAGGCGACAAATATTACGGCTGTAACATGAACGCCCTTATTGACGCGGCAGGGACCACTCCAAATGGTTTCTCCCAGATAGTGGTTATTTCAACGCCTACATCGACGGTTACGCAGACGGTGACGCCTACATACACGGTCACTCAGACGGCAACCCCGACCGATACTCCGACATACACGGCGACGCAGACCGTTACAAAAACAGTGACTGCTACGGTAACCCAGACCGTCACGCAGACAGTTACACAGACGGTAACGCCAACAGAAACCCAGACAGCAACTCCGACAGCCACAAAAACAGTGACCCAGACGGCAACTCCGACAGTGACACAGACGGCAACCCCCACATTCACAGACACTTTTACGTATACACAAACGGTTACGCAGACAATAACGCCGACGCATACGCCGACCTTTACGGCAACCATGACAGTCACACAGACGGTGACTCCCACGGGAACGCCGACCTTTACCGTAACACAGACCGTAACGCCGACGGTCACGCAGACTGGCACCCCGACGACAACCGTCACACTGACCATTACACAGACAGCGACGCCCACTTTTACGCAGACTTTCACATCGACAGTGACGCCGACTGTTACGCCGCGTATAGGTTTGATAGTAATAGCCCCGGGAGAATCATATGCCGCGTCGGCCCCTGGATATGCAGGCACGCCTATAATCGAGGAAGCGGGGCAGGCTGTGACAATAACCGTAAGATCGGTGGAGGAGAATTCCTGGACCACCTATCCTTCATCCGATTTCATAGCCATTACATCGTCGCAGGCGCAGTGGACCATACTCGACTCGTCAAAGAATCTCTCCACGGGAGAGGCGCAGTTCTATGTAAAATTCCTCAAGGAGGGGCTATTCTACACAATAACCGCCACGGATTTGAGCGGCGGCTACGGCACGGCGGATTCGCTGCCCATACCTGTTACAGTAACCGGCTTTGGCAACGCGGCAGTGGTCACATATACCATTAAGAAAGTCAGTTCTGCCGTAAGGGGAATGAAAAATGTGTATATGATGGACATATTTATGACAAACCCGAATTCCGGCGGGGCCCAGTTTGAGCTTATGGGAGTTACCATGTCGGCAAGCTCTGCGGTAAATCAGGCTGTCCAGGCGGTAACAGCAATGGACGCGTCCGGCAATACGTTGAGCATTACCGGATGGGGGGCGACAAAACAGGTCTTCGTCCCGGCCGGTATAATGGCGGGGCCGATGCAGAGCGTTGATATGAAACTCTATTTTGACATTTCACCGAATGCTCCGGGAGGATCCTTCTTCGCTACAATAGACGGGCCAATGGATGTAGTGATGCAGAAACTGGACGGGACAAGCATTTATGCAGACCCGGCTTCAAGCCCTTTCCCGTTCAAGACAGACGATATTAATATCATAGAAACCGACCTTAGCGGGAGTTTCTACAATTATCCGAACCCGTTTAAGGCGGGCAGCGCGCTTACAACCATACAGTTTTATTTGCCTGCCGATTCGAAAGTGTCCCTGAAAATATACGACCTCATAGGCAGGAAAGTAAAGACCATGTTCGAGGAAAAACAGGAAACAGGAGGGACAATTTACAGGCTTATGTGGGACGGCAGGAATGACGACGGGAGCCTGATAGTGAACGGGGTATATTACGGAATATTGAAGATAAACGGGAACCAGCAGTTCGAAACAAAAATAGTGGTGGTAAAGTGACATGGAAGATAAAAAAATAAAAGACGAGAGCAAGCTTATAATAAAGAACAGGAAGGCGTTCCACGATTACGAGGTCCTGGAAACATACGAAGCGGGAATAGCCCTGCAGGGCACCGAAGTAAAATCCATCCGCGCCGGCAGGGTGGACATAAAGGACGCGTTCGCGAGGATATTCGGGGAAGAGGTATACCTCATGAACGCCCACATATCGCCTTATTCGCACGGCAACGTCAACAACCACGACCCGCTAAGGGACAGGAAACTGCTGCTCAACCGTTCCGAGATAAACAAGCTCATAGGTAAGATGAACAAAAAAGGGCTGTCAATAATACCGCTCTCGATGTATTTCAAGCACGGCAAGGTGAAAGTGGAGATAGCCATGGCGAAGAACAAGAAATTCTACGACAGGCGCGAGGACCTGAAGAAGAAGGATATCGAGAGGGAAGAGTCGAGATACAGGATAAATATGTAAAGAACAAATGCATGAGAAAGTAGATAGGAGATAGGTGACTAGGGTGTAACTGATTGGGGTCCGGACGCGGACAAATGCCATCCTCCGATGGCGGACCATAAATCCGCGGCTGATTTGTCGGATGGCGGATATGCGAAAGTCGCCTGCCATACGGCAATGCCGGGGAACGGGGTTGGGCGGCTGAAAGCCCATTTTATCCTGGCACTGATGGATCGCGCCGTGTTGACGGACACAGTGATACCCTTGTAATAATATTGCGCCGCTTCCTGGCTTTCGTCATAGCCGATATAATTGCCTTCATTAATTACCCGCATTACCGTGTTTGTTCCCGTGTTGTCAAACAGCCCAAGTCCTATCAAAATTTTTCCAGCCGGAAATCCCAGGTTCAAAACAGTCTGACTGGCTTTTTCAACCGCCGGCAGGCCGTTGTAAGACATTAATACGCCATAATCGACTGTTTTTCCAAGATCGGTATAGTTATAACCTCCGTTGCTGTCGGGCGCCTCACAAATGCAAAATAAGATCTCTTTCGGTTTTCCATCGTAACCCATGGTTGCATGAACGGCAGCCGAGAGTTTTATCATAAAAACGGTAAAATTATCCAGGTCCTGCTCACGCGGAAATTCCCAGTCAACGTCGACGCCGTCGTAATTATTCACGGTAAGATAATCCACTATGTTTTTAATGAACACATCACGGTTAACGCCGATAGCCTGCCTCCAGTTTTCATTGGAATCGCCCATACCGCCAAGGCTCAGAACGCAGCGGACGTTCCTGCTATGTGCAATGGAAACAAGGCCGCTCCTTTTGCGATTTTTTATTGTCCCGTCGGCGCGCACATGGGCAAACGCTTCGTCTATATGTGTCATGTCATCCCACGCAAGGCCGCTTAAGTCTATATTATTTCCACCCTGCAGGTAGACGACGACCGGATATGCAGGTTTAGCCATGGCTGACATGTTTACAGCGGGGACGGCCAGGAAAAAAAGCAGCAGAGACGGGCACCATATTTTTTTAAATGGCTGATAAATGTTTGGAATAGCATGCCTCCATGGAATGACGGAGTTAAACAAACCAGTCATGTTCAATTCCGGCGTTTGCCCCGCCGTCGCCGGAAAGAGCAAGTTAGCGTGCAAAATATTCGCTGAGCCGGCTCGCCAGCCGAAGCTTCAGCGAAGGCTGGTGGAGGCGGCGGGAGTTGAACCCGCGTCCAGACCTGTTTCGATAAAGGCTGCTACATGCTTATTCCGGTTTTTGGTTTCGCGCCGCGGGCTTCACCGGACAGAATCACACGGCACTACTCTCCCTTGGTCTTAGCGGCGTCGTAAGGAGTCCACGGCGCCGAGCGGCCTGTTGTTGGTCCCCTTCTATATCCCACAGGCAAAAGAAGTAGAAGAGGTGCAGCTTAGGCTGCTAAAGCGTAATTGTTCGCTGTTACGTTGTCCACGTTTTTACAGTGGCATGGGCACTGGCATGCTCCTTTAACCTACGCGAGACCTGTCGAAGCCGGTCGCCCCCACGAAGGTTAATTGAAGACAGCAATAAGTTTACTGTTATAACCGGAGTTTTGCAAGGGGTAAATGGAAAATGCAAGTAAAAAAATCAAAAAAGCCATAAATAAATAAAGTCATCGTTTTAAATATTGACAAAAAACATGACGGTCTGTTATGCTCATTATTATAAGGTTTCAAGGCCTCTGGAGGTTTATGTTGAAAAAAAATACAATTATCATTACCATCATATGTATTATATCCATCTTTTTAATTTCATCAAACTGCTTTGCGCCGGATAATTGCGTCTCCGACGGCTGCTACACATCCAAGGGGGCGCTGATACAATGCGGCGGCTCCTGGGATGATGTCTATGGAGGCGTTGCGTATCATTGTAACTGCGTCTGCGGCCCATGCGACCAGGACCCTTCACAATGCGTCAGCGCGACAGGCGGAATTTCAGGCGGTTCGGGATCTGCCATACGGGCCAACATGCAAAGCGACGTCCAGGGAACCGCGTTCTTTTCGCGCAACCCAGTTTTTGAGACCGGCGACTGGGCTGATGATAACGGTTTAAAATGGGAAGCATTCGAGGCCAGGGTTTTGCAGGCGGGCTACGCCGACATGTCTTCCTTTATTAATAGCGGAACAAGCGGTATGCCTTTCAATGATTTTGTTTATCAGGCGACCATGAAATACCTGAACAACAATTATTTTAACAATAACAGCGGCGACAGCAAACTTATACGCGATGATTCGTCCGTTCCAGATGCCTCGTTCTATACAGGAAACGGCAAAAACAACAATCCTCCGCCGGCCGACACCCCGACGCCCACCGACGGCGGCCCCAATCTTCCGCCGGGTTTTGATACAAACGACCTGGACGGGGTCTATATACAGGGAAGTGTCCCGCAGATACTGGGCGGCGGAAATATTACATTCGAAGAGATGGAACGCCTGCGGCTGAATTCAGTTATCAACCGTAACGGCAGTACAAGCGCGGACGCGGCGCAACTCGACGGCATGCAGGATGAAGTTTCAGCCCGGCAGGGGAAACCGGACGAAATAATAAGCTCGCTTTCCGAAGGTATCGGGACCGCCATTGACCCGGGCAGCGATTATTTAGCGGAAGAGACTGGTAAAAAGATAGCCGGGGTTATCGGCGGCGGGGAAGAGGTCGCGGATACCGGCGCGACAACGGCCGGCATATTGACAAGCGTTTATAATATAGGAAAGGACCTCTCCAAGGGCGACGCGACCGGAGCTTTAAGCGAACTTCCGGGAGGCGTGGTGGCGCTGCTGCCCGAGAGCCTGTCAGGCGCCGGCGGGGTTGCTGTTACCGGCGGGGCGGTTTATACCTATTTTGCCGGCAAGGTCGGCGACCGAGACGTTGAAAGCGTCAATGGGGCGGTATCCGGGCTTACAGGGGTGAACACGGATGTTACGGGCGGAAGATCATTCTCTGAAACAGCCGATGAGGTGATAAATAATAGCTTTAAGGGATTAAAAGGCATGATATTCGAGAAGAAAAATTTGGACGGCTCCTACTGATGAAAAATAAAATAATACCGACGATACTCGTCCTGTGTTGTTTTGTCCTGGCAACGGTTGCCGCGGCGGCTGAAACCGGAAAAACAGAAAAGAAGAAATATTTACCCGGAGCCTTTGTCCTTCTGCCGGCAAAAACAAAGATGAAATTCGAATGGACAATGGCTCCCCGCGATAAAAAGAACCTTGCGTATGCCGGTGATATAAAAGCGCAATTTTCCATCGATGGCGGGGGGAATCCGTGGCTGAGCCGCGACAATGACATGCTTGCGGATATGGCCAAAGGTTTTATACTAAGGACGGGGACGCAGTTCAAGGAGTTTGCATTCCTTGACGGCGGCATGCTTTATCTTACGGAGGACAAATACCTTGAATTTATCGCCGAACCTGATAAAAAATCCTCCCCCGATAAGAACGGGATCATCGACGTAAGCCTGCGGCCCCTGGCAAGTTTGCCGGCAAAGGAATGCTCAATATTCCCCGGAGAGGGAAACATACTTTACTTGAGCGGACATGACAATGAAAACGGGACGGACGGCGTTTATGTGCTTGGCGGAAAAGGGAGCGTGGTAAAAGCCGGGGACAAAGGTTCCGCCCTGTGTTACAGGGAGGTATTTTCCGCGAAGAAACCTATAACGGCCGTGGCCGGGGACGGGAAGAGAACTTATGTTGCCATGGGGCGTATGGTCGTTGAATTGGCGGATGCGGCGGGCGGTGGAGTCAAGGTATTTTTTGTCCATCCCACAGAAGACATTACCGGACTGGCATTCAGCTCCAGGGCCGGGCTTTTTTATTCAACCGCCTCATGTGTGGGATACGCGGGAACCAACGGGTGCATCGATTTTATGAAGCTTCCACAGCCCAGTATTTTAATGAGGAAAAACAGCCTGTATGTCTTTATCCCGGACTATTTCGGAGTGCTGAAGATAAGTAATGTTGACGACATGAAAAAACATGATTTTAAATCAAAGAAAAAAACAGGGACTGAATGATAAAACATGGCTAAAAACATAACATTTCATGCAATGGCGGTCCTGTTTGTCGTGATGGTTTTATCCTTGCCCGCGCAAAAAGCATTTGCGTCGGACGGGCCCGAACAGTTTGACCCGGATGTTTACAACAGCGGAGATATCTTATACCGCGGACCGGACGCGGCCGCGTCCGGCTTCGGCTTTGACCGTAAAAAAGCCGCCAGGGATTATCTGGTGCTGGGATATTTGCCCGACGCCGTGGATAATTATAAAAAACTTGCCGGCGGGGACGATTGGAAAGAGCTTGGGCCGGAATACGCTTACGCCCTCTCCTTAAGCGGGTATAATGAGCCTGCCATGCTTTATCTCGACGAGGCGCATACAAAGGACCCGGCCGCGGAAAGGCCTTATTATTACGCAGGCATGGCTTTCATGTTTGCGGGTTACGGCGATCTTGCCCGTAATTTCCTGGGTATAGCCGGGAAAGCATCGGAGATAAAAAAGAACATCGGCGCCATATCATACGCCGATATGGACCAGGATTTTAAAGCGGAGCTGGGATATCCCGGTAAAAACGGGATCGTCGTGCTAAATGTTTTTCCGGGCCCGGAAAAGTTCAGGACCGGGTTGGAAACGCGCGACGTCATAATGAACGCAGATGGAAAACCAGTGGCACGCACAGAGGAACTTTTGGCCGTTATAAACGGCAAACAGCGCGGGTCGTCCATTGAGCTTTCCATATGGCGGGACGGCGAGAAAAAAAGCATCACGGCCAGGGTTGATTCAGGAGACGATCTTGCCGGCCTGCCGGTGATAAAAAAAAGCACCATTGTGCCCGATAAAAAAGCCAAGGCCCTGCTTGTAAGGGCCGTGACCCTGCTTTCCGAAAAAAAATATTTCACGTCAATCCTTATATACAGGCAGTTGATAGAGGCGTATCCCGGCTGGGAAATACCATACCTGGGCTACACCCTTGCGCTGGAAAAGACAGGGGCTTTTGAATGCGCAAAAAAAGCCTCGGAGCAGGCTTTGTTGGCCGCCGCCAACGACAAGGACGCGCAGGAACAGCTGAAAGTAAAATCAAAGGAACTGGGCTCAATGACGCAGGACGACCGGGATAAATGGATAAAGGGACAGACAGCGGAAAGTTTCATGGAAAAGCCGGAAAGTTTTTACCTTGGATTCGGCGGCGGACAGCTTATGTTCGGCGGCAGCACGGGATTCGAACTGGCAATAAACGGCAGGGCGGGGATACTCATGAATACCGGCGTGGATATTTCAATGAACATGGGGATAGATTCCACGACCGGATTCGATATCGGCGTCAACGCGACGCAGCGTTTTTACATAGGAAACGAATACAGCCTTAATCCGGGGGCGTCCATAGATCTAAATACAGGGAGAGGTTCGGTGTCCATAGGCCTGCTCGGCGGCGGATCATATTATTTTGACGGCAAAAAGAGCAGTATAGACGCGCTTTTGACTATAGGCGCTTATATAGGCAACAATGCCGGGCCGTCAATCGGGTTCTATCTCGGGACTACAAGGTACCTGTGATGAGAGAAAAAAAACCGGCTGTCGATAAAATAACGGCTTTTGCGGCGGCGGCCATGGTATTTATTTTTTCAGCGTCACTGTACGGCGCCAATGCGGGCAAAGACGCCGCCGAGAAATTCAGGCGGACGGATTTTTATTCAAGCGGAAAACTATTCGACAGCGCATCCATTTCCGGGCAGGGAAACCTTATACTTGAGGCGTCGGAAAAATTTACGGCCATGAAGCCGGAAGAAAAGAACGAGGTTTCAATCGAGGCTGCGGCGCTCTGGAAAAAAATATCCGGGATAAAAGCAGGCTCGGTCCTTGTGGAAATATACGAACCCGGAAAAAGAAGCTCCCTGTGGAAGTCGGATGGGGAAGATTCGGCCGTAATGATAGAGCAGTGGGGCCCGGAAATACTTCCTGAACCCGGAAGGTCTGTTTTTATGTCAGCCGCCATATCGGGAAATTCGGCGCAGTCAGGCCCTTCGATAAGCGGCACGTTCGGGACATATTTTTTCAAGAACATACTGGATTGCGCGGTGAACTTGTCGGCATCCGGATCCAGCGCCGAAATAGGCTTAAGCGGCAGGTGCCATTACCAGCTGAACCCGAGATGGGACATCAATGGCGGGATAGGATTGAGCGTTTCAGGCGGCGGAGGGTCGGCCACGGGAGAAATGTTGTTCCTGGTGGGTGCCAGCGAATTTTTGTCATACAGGAGCAGCCTGGATTTTTCCGCGAGCATCGGGACATCCGGGGGCATAATGCTGGGATCGGGTGTGACATATTATTTTGACAGATCGCCTCTGTCCGGTGAAGGATCCCTGCCCGTGCAAAGACCGACAGCCGATGGCGGCAGGACAAAACCGGAGCCTGCCGCGACAAATACCGCGGAGGAAATTTCCACGCCTGAGACAGCCACACCCGTGGCAACATTTACCCGGCAGCCGGAAGATACAATTCAACCCACAAATACGCCGCAGCCGGCGGACACACAGCCTGCCGTTGAAATACCGCAGTCTGTAATTACACAGACGGCAATTGAAACCCCGCAACCTGCTAACACACAACCGGTAGTTGAAACCCAGCAGCCGGTGGATACGCAAACCGCCATAGAAACACCGCAACCGGTCAGTGCACAACAGGCGGTTGAAACGCCGCAGCGATCAAATACACAACAGGCAACCGCAACCGCGCAATCGATTCCCACGGCCCAGGCAACAGATACGCCGTGGGTCGCGTCAATTTCTGAAATAAACGGGACGAAAATTCCGACCCCGGTGGAAACACCTGCGGTTCAGGCCGCTATAACGGAAAAGGAGGCGACACCCGAGCCGGTCAAAGCAGAGACTGACGCTGCGTCTTCAACGCCGGTAAATGAAACCGCTGAAAATAAAAGCAAAGGGACCACGGCGGGATTTTTCATTGAAGTTGACTCCCTTAACATGGCGGAATCGCTTTCAAACAACTGGCAGGATATAAGCGGAAGGCTGGGATACGGCGACGACGGGATATTCGGTATGAGCCTTATCCCGGAATTTAGGGCCGACAACTATCATATGACGCCGCTTATCGAGATGTACCGCCTTGACCTCGCGCTTGATTTTTATCCGTTCGGGCGCTCTCCGTCGGGTCTGTATCTGGGACCGCTCATCGGGGCAAGATATTACACATATAATTCCGACCCCCACGGCATGTATTCTTTTATGGATAATGAACTTGAATTCAGTTACGGAGGGGAGGCGGGCATAAGACTGCTGGCAAACTGGTTAGTGATAGACGTTTCCGCGGCTTATTACAACAAAACGCAGGGCAACGCCGCTTACCTTTGGCCGGATGATAATATAATAAATAATATTTCCATCAGGGCCGAGGCCGGGCTCATGTTTTACGCACAGGACAAGAAAAATAACGGCGCCGGCGGGGAACAGGGGGCCGCAGAAAGCAACCGGTCCGGCGAAGGTGAAAAAACCGGGACCTCCGCGGGGGTGTTCCTTGAAGCCGATACCATGAGCATAGAGAGGTCCATCCAGAACGGCTGGGATGAATTAAACTGCAGGTTCGGTTTCGGCGACGACGGGATATTCGGCATGAGCTTTATCCTTAACGGTAAATATTATGAAGACAGCGTCAACAGGTATTATACCCCGGGGCTCTCAATTGCCCTGGATTTTTATCCGGGAGACCACTCGCCTTCGAGGCTTTACCTGGGACCGTTGTTCGGAGCCAGATGCAACCTGACGGGGAGCGCTTCCGACACGCTGGACATTTCCGACAATTACGCCATCCTAACCCTCGGGGGAGAGGCGGGGGTAAGGATAATGATGAACTGGTTCATGATCGACATCGGGGCGGAATATGATTACAACACCAATTTATACCGGACAAAATATTTTACCCAGTCAAATGAATTTATATACCGCGCGGGCGTGGGGTTTATGTTCTATGATTCGTCAAGGAGCAGGTAGGAATGGATGATAAAGCACCTTCATACCTGAAAAGAAGGGGGCGTTATGGCAAAGGATGAAAAAGAGCTTGTCGACCTGATAGTAAAATACGCCGCGCACAAGGGCGGCGCAAAAGGCACATGGTATGTAGGGGTTTCAAGGGACCCGCAAAAAAAGCTTTTCAAGGTCCACGGGGTGGACAAACAGAAGGATTTCTGGATATTCGAACATGCCGTCGATACCGTGGAGGCGGCCAGGATAATAGACAGGTTATTGATGATGGGTTTCGACGGCGAGGCTTTGCACGAGCCCGACGGCACAGGGATATATGTTTACCAGAAAAAGGAGCATACCAAGGAATGAAAAAAATATTATTGGCGGCGGTTCTCGCGGTTGCGGCCATGAACTGTCTTTGCCTTGCCGACGACCTTTCAGGAATGCCGGAAGGCATAACGATCTCCGCGGCATCGCAGGCGGCGGGTGTAAATCCGGGAAAAGTGATGGCAGGGCTGTCGATGTGGGCCCTGATATGGGGGCTGATATTCAACAGCGTCGGAGTTTTTGCCTTCCTTTACGGTAAAAAAAGGTCGAATGTGGCCTATATAATAACAGGCGTGTTGCTCGTGGCATTTCCGTACGTGGTGCAACAGGCTGTCCTTGTTTTCATCATAGGGGCGCTTCTAACGGCGGCGCTTTACTTTTTTAGACAGTGAAAATCCCGAATTTAAAATTCAAAACCAAAAAGTACAACTTATAAGCCGTCAAATTTGGCAAATTGCGGCTTGTTTTTGGTTTAAAACTTTAAAAATTGTACTTTTTGTTTTTGAATTTTAAATTTTTAATTTATTATAATTGACAAAACAACCCAATGCATTATAATAAATTTTATCGGGTTGTCTGGCTGCTAAAAATTACGCGGCTTATTTAAACAAAGGAATGGACGGCAAAAGAAGCTTTGAACCTCTAAAAAAATAGTGTCGCCGCCTCACTCCTCTAGATATACCCCCTTATATCATTTGCCAAGAAATTGGCTCACGCCTAAAAAAGGCGGCGACACTTAAAAATCCGGCATAAAAAATCCGTTTCTTTTTTATTTATTGATACATTTGGCCCCACAAAACCATTCATAATCCCGGGTTATTTTAAAAGATACGTGCGTTTTTATCCCGTTAATAAATGAAACACATACCGGCAATGAATCCTTGAAAAATTTCCGTGTTTAATATATACTAAAAACATTCTAAAATCAAACCGGGGTAAAACATGGACCTCAAAAACACAGTATTACATGGAGAACACACAAGACTTAACGCTTTGATGGCCCCTTTCGCGGGGTGGAACATGCCCATACATTACGGCAGTATCATCGAGGAGGCCAAATTCACAAGGGTTTCGGCCGCGGCTTTCGATATCTCGCACATGGGAGAATTTTTTGTGACCGAAGACCCCGCGAGGTCCACCCTTGACGAGGCGATAACAAACCCCGTCCTGAAAATGAAGGAAAAAACCTGCCGGTACGGTTTCCTGCTCAACGCAAACGGAACCGTAATGGACGACCTCATAGTTTACAGGCTGGCTCCCGACAAGTGGATGATAGTCGTGAACGCCTCCAATATAGAAAGGGACGCGAAGGCTATATCTTCGGTGCTGTCCAAGGACACTTTTTTTATGGACGCTTCCGACGCCACGGTAAAGATCGACCTTCAGGGTCCGAAGGCGATGGAAGTGATGAAAAAAATCGCGGGCGACGGGATCAAAAAATTAAAATACTTCACCTTTGATATTTTTAGCGTACTCGGGCAGGATTCCGTGATCAGCAGGACGGGATATACGGGAGAGCTCGGTTATGAGATATATGTTTCCAGGGATACCGGGCTGGAGCTGTGGAAGAAGCTCCTGGAAGACCCGCTTGTAAAACCCGCGGGCCTCGGGGCGCGCGACATTTTGAGGCTTGAGGCCGGCCTCCCGCTTTACGGCGACGAGCTAACGGATTCGGTTACACCGCTGGACGCCGGTATGGAAAAATACATTGATTTCGGGAAGGAATTTACTGGAAGGGAAGCCCTGTTAAGACATAAGAACAACATCAAACGCATGCTGACCGGGTTGCAGATAGAGGGGCGCAGGACCCCGAGGCATACCAACAAGGTGATGGCCGGGGGCAAAGAGGCCGGTTTCGTGACAAGCGGCGTTTTTTCACCCCATTTGAACCGCGGCATCGGGTTTATGTACCTTGACAGGGAATTGATAACCGAAGGAGCACAAGTCACCATCGCACTGGACAAGGGAGAGGCAAAGGGCAGCGTCATAACGCCGCCTTTCATAAAAAACACTTCAATAAGATATCAGGAGGCGTAAAATGGAGATCAAAGAAGGCTGTTTTTATTCCAAGGAACATGAGTGGGTCAAGATAGAGGGAACCTCGGCAAAGGTCGGAATCTCCGATTATGCCCAGCATAAACTGGGGGACATAACTTACGTCGACCTTCCAAAAACCGGGAAAGAAGTCAAGCAGTTTGAAATTTTAACGGGTATCGAGTCCGTAAAGGCGGCCAGCGACATATATTCGCCGCTGACCGGAAAAGTTATCGCAATAAATTCCGCCCTTGAAAGCGCACCAGAGCTGGTGAACAAATCGCCTTTTGATGAGGGCTGGATAGCGCAGCTTGCAATAACAGATCCGGCCGAAACGGCCAACCTTATGGACGCCGCCGCTTACAAAGCATACCTGGATTCACTGGAGGGCTGATGGCTAAATTCACGCCCCATACCGAAAATGAAATAAAACAGATGCTCTCCGACGTGGGAGCCGCTTCGATCGATTCACTTTTTGCGGACATCCCCTCGGGCTTACGGCCTGCATCTTTCAACCTTCCCGAAGGCATGACGGAATATGAAGCACTAAACAGGCTGGGCTCGCTTTCGGCGGCCAACAGGACGGATAAGGCGCTGTTCATGGGAGGCGGATTTTACGACCATTTTATACCTGCCGCCGTCGACGCCATTTCATCGCGGGCCGAGTTCTACACCGCATACACGCCTTACCAACCCGAGGCTTCCCAAGGCACGCTGCAGGCGATATTCGAGTACCAGACAATGACGGCAAAACTGACCGGGCTTGACGTGGCAAACGCCTCGCTTTACGACGGAGGTACCGCGATATACGAGGCGGCAGCCATGGCCGTAAGGACCAATGGAAGGTCAAAAATAATCATAGACGCCGGGGTGAACCCGGTTTACAGGAAGATACTGAAGACATACGTGATAAACCAGGACGTCGACATCATAGAGGTCGACCTTAGGGATATTTACACCGACCGTGAAAAGATAAAAAGCCTGCTTGACGACAGGACAGCCGCGCTTATCCTGCAGACACCGAATTATTTCGGCATTGTGGACGACTACTCGGACCTATTTAAATTATGCGACGAGAAAGAGATAACAAAGATTGCGGTCTTTTACCCGATGTCACTTGGCATCCTGAAGACGCCCGGTGAAATGGGCGCGGATATCGCCGTGGGGGACGGGCAGTCTCTCGGGCTGCCGCTTTCCTTCGGGGGGCCGTATCTCGGCATCATGGCCGCTTCAAAGGGTTATGTGAGGAAAATGCCGGGAAGGATAGTCGGGGAGACCGTCGACAGGAATGGAAAGAAATGTTACGTTCTCACGCTGCAGGCGAGGGAACAGCATATCAGGAGGGAAAAGGCCACATCAAACATCTGCTCGAACCAGGCGCTGTGCGCCCTGAGGGCGGTTGTTTATCTTTCGTTGATGGGAAAGGAAGGCTTCAGGAAAATTTCCCTTTTGAACCTCGAGAGGGCCTCATACCTGAAGGAGAAACTCGTGAAATTCGCGGAGATAAAGCAGGGCGTAACTTACAATGAATTTACGGTGAAGCTCAACGGCGGAGCCGGGGAGTTCGTGAAAAAGATGGAAAAGAAAGGATATTACGCGGGGATACCGGCTTCAATATATTTTCCGGACAAGAAGAATTACCTGATAGTCGCGGTTACGGAAAAAAGGACGATAGAGGAGATCGATAAATTCGCCGACGCCTTCAAGTCGGCCCTGTAGGTGAAAATCATGGACAACATATTCTCCAAAAGCGTAAAGGGAAGAAGCGGCGTCGACGCGGGCAGGGTCGACGAGGCTTCCATCTCGGCAATCCCGGAGGCTTTAAGGCGCGTCACAGAGAGCAGTCTCCCGGAATTATCCGAGCTTGACGTCGTCAGGCATTTCACCCTGCTGTCGCAGAAAAATTTTTCCGTCGACACCCATTTCTATCCGCTGGGTTCTTGCACCATGAAATACAACCCGAAGGCAAACGAGGCGGCCGCGGCCCTTCCGGGGTTTACGGGGCTGCACCCGTACACGGCATTTATAGACGAGGAGGCCGCCCAGGGAGCGCTCGAGGTTATTTACGAAATTTCACGGCAACTGTGCGAGATAACGGGCATGAAGCGTTTTACCACACAGCCTTATGCGGGTGCGCACGGCGAACTTCTCGGAATACTTTTGACCGCGGCTTATCACAGGAAAAAAGGCAATAACAAAAAATACATAGTTGTCCCTGAATCGGCCCACGGCACGAATCCGGCAAGTGCGGCGGTCGCGGGGTATTCCATCATTACGGTTGCGGTGGACAGGGACGGCGGCATCGACATAGACTCTCTGAAAGAAAAGATGAACGACGAAGTGGCCGGCATCATGATGACACTACCGTCCACGCTGGGCGTATTTGAAAGGCGGATAAAGGAAGTCGTCGAAATAGCGAAAAAATACGATGCGCTTATGTATTATGACGGAGCCAACCTTAACGCCATACTGGGAAAATTAAGGCCGGGCGACGTGGGTTTTGACATAGTCCACATCAACCTCCACAAGACATTTTCCACGCCGCACGGCGGCGGGGGGCCGGGGTCCGGCGTTGTCGGGGTTTCGGAAAGGCTCCTGGACTTTTTGCCGGTGCCCGTAGCCGCAAAGGACGCCTCCGGCAGGTTCATCCTGGATTATTCTGTGAAACATTCCATCGGACAGGTCGCCTCGTTCTTCGGGAATTTCGGGGTGATATTGAAGGCTTACACCTACATATTGATGCTCGGCCGCGAAGGGCTCATAGACCTTTCCGAGAAGGCCGTGCTTAACGCGAATTACTGCATGGCCAGGCTGAAACCTTATTACGACCTGCCGTATGACAGGACATGCATGCACGAGGTGGTATTCTCGGCGAAAAGGCAGAATTCCAGCGGAGTCCATGCGACCGACATAGCAAAGGCCTTGATCGACAGGGGCATACATCCTCCCACAATATATTTTCCGCTGGTTGTCGAGGAAGCCATAATGATAGAGCCGACCGAGACCGAATCAAAGGAAACAATGGACATATTTATTGAAGCCATGAAGGAAATAGCCTCGCTGGCCGAGAGCGACCCGGAAAAGATAAAAAACGCGCCGGTTACCACAGACATATCCAGGCCGGACGAGACAAAAGCCGCGAGGGACCTTAAACTTACATGTTTTTAAACAAGTCGGTAAGGCTTATACCCCTGGCGGGTTTTTCACCCTATGAAAACATGGCCATCGACGAGTTCATGATAGAAAGTTATGAAAGGAACTCCAGGCCGGTATTGAGGTTATATTACTGGAGCCCGCCGGGACTGTCAATAGGAAGGAACCAGGACGCACAAAATGAAATAAACCTGGAAAAATGCGCTGAAAAACATCTCCCAATAGTGAGGCGGATTACGGGCGGCGGCGCCATATACCACAGCAACGAGCTTACCTACTCCATCGTATGTTCCGAAAACGACCTGTCTGAAACTCCGGTATCGGTGAAGGCGTCATTTGAAATACTCAACGGCTTCATAATGAGGATGTATTCAAAGTTCGGACTTAAAGCGGCTTACGCGAAAGACATTGACCCCGGCGCGAAGTTCGGGGAAAGGGCGCCGTTCTGCTTTGCGGCCAACGAGGAGTACGACGTCGTCATTGGTTCCAAAAAAATAGGCGGCAACGCCCAGATGAGGAAAAAAAAGACGATATTCCAGCACGGGTCGATACCTCTTTGTGAAAACGCCGGCGCCACGGATTTCATGAGGGAAAATACTGGCACGGGCAATTATACATTTTTGAACGCGTTGCTGGGCAGGAAAGTGGACGTCGCGGAAGCCGCCGCCAATCTCGCCGCAGCCTTCATAGAAGAGTTCAATGCCGACCTCAGGGAAGAACCCCTCGGCATGGAAGAAAAAAAAGAAGTGGTGGGGATATTGACGTCGCGTTATGCTTTGAACAACTGGAATTTGAAAAAAATGAAATAAATGATATTATAGCATTGGTGGCCAGGTTGAAGGCCGGGCACAGGCAGGCAGTGCTTTTTTCCGGCCATCCGTCAGGCTTCAGGCTGTGCAGAACGATATGGAAAGAGTGTAATGAAGCTTTGCAGCGGCTTGACTGACATATAAATGTGACGGGACTACTGTGCCGAAAAAAATCACTGTCTGCCTGTTTTTTTGTTCAGGGCTTGATTGACATCAATATAATGGGTTAAACAAAGGGAAAACATGCAAAAACCGGCTTATGCGATAAAAAAAATCGATTTCAAGAAGATGCACGGCACTGAAACGGCCATGGCAGGCCTCGGCCTTCATACGGTTTGCCACCAGGCGCGTTGTCCCAACATATCCGAATGCTACGCCAGGGGAACCGCCGCGTTCCTGATACTCGGCGACATATGCACCAGAAATTGCTCGTTTTGCAATGTAAAAAAGGGAAAGCCCCTGCCGCCGGAAGCCGGCGAGGCGGAAAGCCTGTCCGAAGCGGTGCAACGGCTCAAATTAAATTACGTTGTAATAACATCGGTCACACGCGACGATTTGCCCGACGGCGGCGCCGGGGCGTTCGCGGACGCAATAAACGTCATCAGGCTGGAAAATCCGTCCGTGAGCATAGAGGTCCTTGTCCCGGATTTCGGGGGCGACGCTGATGCCATAGCGGCTGTGGCAGGAGCCGGGCCCGAAGTTTTTGCGCATAATGTGGAAACGGTCCCGACTTTATATAATGTCAGGAAAGGGGCCGACTATAAAAGAAGCCTCGGGGTCCTTTCCCGGGCAAAAAAGGAGAACAGCTCGCTTGCCACCAAATCGGCCCTGATCCTGGGGCTTGGCGAAAAAGAGGGTGAGATACTGGAAGTCTTCGGGGACCTGAGGGCGGCCGGATGCGATTATTTAAGCATCGGGCAATACCTGAGTCCCGACAGGGAACACGCGCCTGTTGCCGAATACGTCACGCCGGAGAAGTTCAATTGGTACGGAACAAAAGCTTATGAGGCCGGGTTCAGCCACGTTGAAAGCGGGGTCTGGGTAAGGAGCTCCTATATGGCGGACAAATATCTTCAAAAAAAGTAAAGGAGTGGAGGCAAAAAGATGAAATACAGAAAACTTGGTAAAACAGACCTGAATGTTTCGGAGATATCGCTGGGGTGCTGGACGCTCGGCGGGGTAAGCTGGGACAAAGGGCAATCATCAGGATGGGCCGACGTCGACGAGAAAGAGGCGATCGATGCCATCAATTACGGCATTGAAAAAGGGGTAAACCATTTTGACAATGCCGACACTTACGGCAACGGCAAGGCCGAAAGGATGCTCGCAAAGGCGCTGGGGTTCCGGTCCAAACAGATGATAATAGCAACCAAGATAGGCCACGTAAAAGGCACGGCAGAGCACGCTTACGAGCCGCAGCACATAAGGCACCAGTGCGAGCAGTCGCTTATTAACCTGAAGAGGGACCATATAGACCTTTATTACTTTCATCACGGGGATTTCGGGCCCGGCGACATTTACGTCGACGGAGCGGTTGCCATGATGCGCAAACTAAAGGATGAAGGGAAGATAAGATGGCTGGGACTTTCTGCGTATTCAGAGGGGGATTTTATTAGGCTGACCCCGAAGATAAAGCCGGATGTCCTGCAATCCTGGGGCAATATAACCGACGACCAGTTCGTAAGGCCCGGCAAACCCGTGGCGGACATGATGAAAAAAGAGGGGCTTTCTTTTGTGGCGTTTTCCCCTCTTGCCCAGGGACTCCTGCTCGGAAAATTTTCCTCAAAGACGCCGCCGAGATTCCAGGAGGGCGACCACAGGAAAAACGACCAGCGTTTCACCGTTGAAGAGATAGCCAAACTTGAGCCGAAAGTCGACGCCCTGAAGAAAAAATTCGGGGCCGGGACGGAGGACCTTTCCAGGGTTGCTTTGCAGTATATTTTAAGCTATGATATCACCGGTTGCGTAATACCGGGGTTCAGGAACAGGGCGCAGGTGGAGGTAAATTTAAAAGGGGCCGACATGAAGCTGACTGACGGGGAAATAAGTTTTATAAGGGATGTTTTTTCAAAATAGTATCAGGGTGTCCCACATTGATAAAAGCGCGGAGGTTTGAATGTACGACCTTGTTGTGATAGGTTCGGGGCCCGCGGGCTATACGGCGGCGCTGGAGGCCGTAAAATTCAAGTTAAGGACGGCCGTAGTAGAACGCGATCCCGACATGACGGGCGGGGTTTGCCTTAACGAAGGATGCATCCCGCTGAAAGGCATGCTCCATTATTCCTCCGGGGGCGGCGACTACCACGAGATACGCGGCGATGTGATGCAGAGGGTGGCTTTTTTGCGCTCCGGGCTGCGGTCAAGGCTGGTCTCGGCCGGGGTTGAAATGATCGACGGCGAGGCAAGGTTCGTATCGCCCAACGAGATAGAAGTCTCCGGCCGCAGGATAACGGCGAAGAATTTTCTTATAGCGGTCGGTTCCTCCCCAAAACGTTTTTTTAACAATCCTTCGGTATTCTCTCCCGAAAAAATATTCGAGCTTGACGACACCCCGAAAAAGGCCCTTATAATTGGAGGCGGCGTTATCGGGTGCGAATACGCCTCGTTTTTGAACAACATCGGCGTTAGCGTGGACGTTGTGGAGGCAATGCCGTCCATTTTATTCGGCGAGGACACCGAGATGATAAGGACATTAACGAGGGAATTCAGGAAGAAAAAAATAAGGCTCTTTGAGGAAGCCTCAATAGAGGACATAAGCACCGACAGGGAAGTCGGGATAAAGACGAGCGGGGGCGTTACCAGGGAAAAATACGACATGATATTCGAGGCCACCGGCAGGCGGGCGAATACAGGCAGGATCGGACTGGAAGCCGCCGGGGTTTTGACCGATGAAAAAGGGTTCATCAGGACCGATAACAATATGGCGACAAATGTGGCCGGCATTTATGCGGCCGGGGACTGCATCCCGACGCCGATGCTCGCGTATACCGCCTCGCGGGAGGCGTCTGCTGCCGTGGAGCATATGGCAAAAGGCACGCAGGGAAACATCGATTATTCCAGTGTGCCAAGGCTTGTCTTCTCGGCCCCGCAGATAGGCAGCGTGGGAAAAAGCCAGGAAAAAGCGGCGGAGCAAAATATCCCGGTCAAAATATACAGGTATTTTTTCAAGGCCATAGGCAAGGCCGTTGTCGAGGACAGGGACGCCGGCCTGATAAAGCTCATTGAAGACACGAGTACCTCCACCATAATAGGGGCAAGCGCCGTGGGAGAGGAACTCACGGAGATAATGAACGAGCTTACCGTCATAATAGGGGCAAAGATACCCACCAGTATCCTTAAAAATTGCATACACGTCCACCCTTCATATTCCGAGATAATAACGGAGGCCCTCTCTTTCGGGGGCTGACCCCGCCTTTTCCATATACTATTTTTGCCGGACGACACCCGAAGCTTGACAAACAAATTTCCTTATGATATATTTAACCAAATGGTTAAACCGAAAGGTTGATTTATTAAGCCCTAAAAATACAGCGGTTTAAAAACCCGCGGACAATATGCAAAGAAGGGCAATATGAAAAAGAAAAAAGCACAAAGAAAAAAGAAGGATGGCAAACAGGCCCGCGGCGGCAAAAAAACACTGCGGTCGGCGTCGTTGGCGCTGGCTATCTGGCTCAGGAAGGGGGATGCATGGCTGTAAAGCATGACGACGGAAAGACAAAGGAGAGGATATTAAAGGCGGCCATCGAGGAATTCATCAAGTGTGGTTTTGACGGCGCAAGGACCCAGGCAATCGCGGACAGGGCAAAAGTAAACAAGGCGATGCTGCATTATTATTACGCGAACAAGGAAAACATGTATGAACAGGCCATTAATACGGTGGCAAACGCGATAATCGACAAGCTCGGGAAAATACCGGCCGAACAGCCGCAGATCGAGGACAGGATAGGAAGCGTAATGGACGCTTATATAGAAATTTTTACAGATTACGCGGATTATTTTAAGATAGTTATTTATGAAGCGATGCGCGGCGGGAAAGTCCTTAAAAAAGTGCTTCTTTCAAAAAACATCCTGAATAACAGCAGCATCAGGAGCTTTATCAAATATTTCGACAACCAGGTATCCGCCGGAAAGGTGAGAAAAGTGGACAAGGTCCAGCTTTTTATGAGCATTGTAACGCAGATGCTGCCCGTATTTATAGCCGGGCAGATATTAAACGAAATAGTGGATGTGTTCGGGGTTAAAAAAGTCATTGCCGAAAAATTCATAAAGGGAAGAAAAAAGTTCGTCCTTGACCTTATAATGAACGGTATAAGAATAAGACGGGAACAAAAATAAAAGGCGCGGAGGGTTGATAATGGACATTGAAAAATTAAAGAAGTTAAGGCCGGCGATCGTTGCGGTGGCAGTTCTTGCGATACTGGGTTTCTGGCTGGGGCCGAAACTATTCCGCGGTTCTTCCGGCGTCCAGGCTTCGGGCACGGTGGAAATAACCGAGGTGGACGTGTCGCCCAGGATATCGAGCAGGGTCACCACGCTTGAAAAAGACGAGGGGCAGGAAGTGAAGAAGGGCGAGACAATGGCGACGCTTGACGACTCCATAGTCGCGGCCCAGAAAGACGCGGCCGAGGCTGTCTTTGTCAACGCCCGCGATATTTATACAAGGTCCAAAAACCTATTCCAGACGCAGGCAATATCGGAACAGCAGTTCGACGCGGCCCAGGCCGCGTTTGTTTCGGCAGAGGCTCAGTTAAAGCAGGCACAGGTCATGTTCGACGAGGCCACGGTGAAGGCGCCCTGGAGCGGGATGATACTCAAAAAGCACGTCGAGGCCGGGGAGCTTGTATCCCCGGGATCGCCGCTTTTCACAATAGGCGACCTGTCCAGGGCAAAGGTCACCATTTACGTGCCGCTGACCCAGATGACGATGATAAAATACGGGATGAAGGCGGACGTTGAGATCGACGCCTACAAAGGCAGGAAGTTCGAGGGGACGGTAACGTTTATCTCGGGAGAGGCCGAGTTCACGCCGAAAAACGTCCAGACGCAGGACGAAAGGATAAAGGAAGTTTTTGAAGTGCAGGTGACGGTTCCGAACCCGGAGGGCATATTAAAACCCGGCATTCCGGCGGACGTGGACATAAAAATATAAGGGGATGAAATGGAAGTAATAAAAGCGGTCAACCTCCAAAAAAAATTCAAAGAGACGGCGGCCCTGGACGGCCTTGATTTTTCCGTGGAACGCGGGGAAATATTCGGGCTCATAGGTCCGGATGGCGGCGGTAAAACCACGACAATGCGCATTCTTTCCGGCATCATGAAACCCACAGGCGGCAGCGTCACGGTCCTCGGGAGAGGACTGCCCGAAGAAGCGGAAGGGGTCAAGGAACACATAGGGTACATGTGCCAGAAATTCTCACTTTACACTGATCTCACGGTCGAGGAAAACATAAGGTTCTTCGCCGACATATACAGGATCGAAAAAAAGGAGCTGCAGGAACGGCTGTTTCCCCTTCTGCAGATGACCAGGCTTGCGCCTTTTAAGGACAGGCTTGCCGGGAACCTTTCGGGCGGCATGAAACAAAAACTCGCTCTCATATGCACCCTTATCCACAGGCCCGAGATACTGTTCCTGGACGAGCCGACCACCGGCGTAGATCCGGTCTCACGCAGGGAATTCTGGGAGATACTCCAGCAGATACACGCCGACGGGGTGACCATTGTGGTGACGACGCCGTATATGGACGAGGCCGAGCAATGCTCAAGGATAGGGCTCGTATTCAGGGGCAGGATAATAGCCCTTGATTCGCCAAGGGACATGAAGAGGGCGTTCAAAGGCGTGGTGCTTGAGTCGCACCCGGCGGATATAAAAAGTTTTTCCGGAATAATAGCTTCAAGCTCTTATATCAAGGATTGGCAGCAGCTGGGAAGCCGGTTCCATATAGTGGTGGAAGACGAGGCGGCAGCCGGGGATTTCATGAAAAAAGCGGGTATTGACTCGCTTACGCAGGTCATTGCCGCCAGCGTGGAAGATGTCTTCGTGGAGCGCATAAAGACGCGGCAATAAAAGGGGTTTAAATGAAAAATATTTCGGTCAAAGCCTGGGACCTGCAGAAAAAATTCGGCGATTTTATCGCGGTCGATTCCATTTCATTTGAGGTGGAAAAAGGGGAAATATACGGTTTCCTGGGGGCCAACGGCGCGGGCAAAACGACAACGATCAGGATGCTGTGCGGGTTGCTTGAGCCAACCGGCGGGGATGCGACCGTCGCCGGGTTCTCAATAAAAAAGGAGCCGGACGAGGTAAAAAAAAGGCTCGGATACATGTCGCAAAAATTTTCGCTTTATCCCCTCCTGACAGTCAGGGACAACATAGAATTTTACGCGGGCCTTTACGGATTATCGGACGCGGTTATAAAAGCAAGGGTGCCGGAGGTGTGCGCACAGGTGGAGCTGACGGAGTCTATTGACAACATTGTAGGCGACATGCCCGGCGGCCTTAAACAGCGCGTATCCCTGGCCTGCGCCATAGCCCACAGACCGGAGATAGTTTTTCTCGACGAACCCACGGCGGGCGTCGACCCGCTGCTCAGGCGCAGGTTCTGGGAAATAATAGGCTTCCTTTCGGACAAAGGCACGACGGTCTTTGTTACGACCCATTACATGGACGAAGTGGAGCACTGCAACAGGATAGCCCTGATGCACAGCGGCCGCATAATAAAGGAAGGGACCATTCCCGAAATAAAAAAATCCGCCTTTGAAAGCCCCATTTTAGAAGTTCAGACCGATTCGCCGGTAAAAGCATACGAGGCGCTAAATAACGCCGCAGGCCTTAAGGGCGGGGTATCCATCCACGGCTCGCTAATCCACCTTGTAACCGGACCGGGGATTGCCGGGGCCAGGGAGCTGATGGAAAAAATTCTCCGGGAAAACTCGATCGGTTTTACCCGGCCCGAGGAAGTTGAACCGACCATGGACGACGTATTTGTGAACCTGGTAAAAAGGTACGAGGCCAGGACGGCCTGAAAGGAGAGCGACTTTGGAGAGCAGGGATACAGGCAGGCTGGATGCCCGAAGGATAATTCCGGTGATGAAAAAGGAGTTCCTGCACATTGTGCGCGACACACGTTCGCTTGTGATAGCGCTGCTGGCGCCGGTGATACTGCTTGTGCTTTACGCTTATGCAGTCACCTTCGACATAACCAGGATAGACCTGGGCGTGGTTGATTACGACCACTCGTCAATTTCAAGGCAGATAACTGAAAAATTTGCGGCCAGCGGATATTTTGAGATCGACAGGGGATGTGAGAACAGCATGGCGAAATGCGTCCAGGCGCTGCGAATGAACGGCATAAAAATGATACTCGTCATACCGCGCAATTTATACTCGGATATCAAAAAAAGCAGGGAAGTCAAACTGCAGGTCATAGGCGACGGCTCGGATTCCAACACCGTATCCATCGGCATCGGTTACAGCCAGGCGATAATAGCCCAGATATCCGCGGGCATCATGCTTGAGACCGTCCGCTCCCGCGGCTTCGACACAAAAGCCATACCCATGATAGAACCGGTGCCAAGGGTCTGGTATAATCCCGAGCTTAAATCCACGAACTACATAGTGCCGGGGCTCGCGGCCATAATAATGATGCTTATATCCGCACTTTTGACGTCGCTTACCATAGTCAGGGAAAAGGAGCACAATACTTACGAACAGCTTGTGGCCACACCCTTAAAACCCCTTGAGTTAATGATCGGAAAGATCGTGCCCTACATAATACTCTGCCTCATAGACGTGACACTGATCGTATCGGTGGGGATATTGTGGTTCCATGTGCCGTTCAAGGGAAATATTCTCGTGCTGTCGGTTTACACCATATTGTTCCTTTTCTGCGCGCTCGGGCTCGGGCTGATAATTTCCGCGGTTTCCGAAAATCAGCAGGTGGCCGTTATGGGCACCGCGCTGGGGACATTGCTGCCTTCGATACTTCTCTCCGGTTTTGTATTCCCGATAGCATCGATGCCGGGCATAATCCAGGCCCTGACATATCTTGTGCCGGCGAAATATTATATCGTGGCCTTAAGGACGATATTTTTAAAGGCGGGTACGGGATTTTTTACCATCTGGGGCGAGGGGATATTCCTGCTTATATTCGGCACGATCTTCATAGCCGCATCCGCGAAAAGCTTCAAAAAAACACTGGATTAGGGAAGGAATATAAATGGGCGAGCTGAAGGAATTTTTTGTGCCGGTCAGGCATATGATGAAAAAGGAATTCATAGAGATGAGAAGGTCGAAGCTCATCATATTTTTGATAATAGCGCCCATATTGCAGGCCATAGTTTTCGGATATGTGGCCACCACCGATATAACGCACGTGCCCACAATGATATGCGACGAGGACTCCTCGGCCAGTAGCCGCGCCCTTGCAGATAAATTCCTGAACAGCGAGTATTTCGACATAGTGAATTTCACTCGCGACCCGCAGACCATCCAGGGGGAGCTTGGAAGCAACAAAGCCAGGGTGTGCATCAGGATACCTTGGAATTTCGAGGAAAAGCTAAAAAAAGGCGAGACCGTGCAGGTCCAGATAATCGGCGACGGAACCGACTCCAACAGCGCAACGCAGACCATGTCGAGGGCGCAGCTTATCATAATGGCATTCTCAAAGCAGATATTCGCGGACAAGTTGGAGGGCATGAGCGCCGTGGTAGGGCCGATACCGTCGCTTGCCATGGAAGAAAGGGTCTGGTACAACCCCGAGCTTGCCAGCGCAAATGTTATGGTGCCGGGCGTCATCGGGCTGATACTGACGATAGTTACCCTTATCATAATGTCCCTTTCAATAGTGAGGGAAAAAGAATCCGGGAACATAGAGCAGATGGTGGTCACGCCCATTACGCCGCTCCAGATAATCACGGGCAAGGTGATACCATATATACTCCTGGGTTTGCTGGATATAATCCTGGTCGTAGTTGTGTGTGGACTTATTTTCAAAACCCCGTTCGAAGGAAGCTTCCTGCTTCTGATGGTCCTTTCATTTCTCATGATAATGGTGAACTTGGGGTTGGGCATATTCATTTCCACCATTTCGGCGACGCAGCAGCAGGCCATGTTCTCCTCAATATTCATAATGATGCCCAACATCCTCCTTTCGGGTTTCCTTTTCCCGATAAAGAACATGCCGGTTGTCTTGCAGTGGCTGACCTACGTGATACCGATGAGGTATTACATGGTCATAATCAGGGGGATATTTTTGAAGGGGCTGGGGTTCATGGAACTGCTGCCCGAATCCGCGGCTTTATTTTTTTATGGCATAATAATTTTTACCCTGGCCATAAAGGCCTTCAGGAAGACCGTAAGTTAAAAAATGGAAAGTCCCAGGTGCGTTCATATGAAAGACCATATAAGGAACATATTCAGGGCGTTCGGATACAGGAATTACAGGCTCTATTTTCTTGGGCAGAGCGTCTCTTTTACCGGCGCGTGGATACAGCAGGTGGCGATGGGCTGGCTGGTCTATCGCATGACAAATTCCGCGCTCATGCTCGGGCTCATCGGTTTCACATCCCAGGCTCCCGCGTTTTTTATGGCGCCTTTTGTGGGAGTGTTGAGCGAGAGGAACGACCGAAGGAAGATACTCATTTTTGTCCAGTATTTTTTCATGGTCCAGGCCGGGCTTCTTACCCTGCTTGTCCTGACCGGGACCGTACAGATATGGCACATTATAATCTTGAGCATTCTTCTCGGCATAGTGAGCGGCATTGACATGACGACGAGGCACACATTTTTTGTTGACGTGGTGGAAAAAAAAGAGGACCTGGCCAATGCCATAGCCCTTAATTCCGCGATGTTCAACGGCTCGCGCCTTATAGGCCCGGCGATCGCCGGGGCCATAATCGCGGCCGCAGGCGAGGGGATATGTTTTCTCATAAACACCCTGTGCTACGGCGTCGTCGCCGTATGCCTTTCAATGATGAGGATAAACAGGAAGTATTCAAATACAAGCATCGGGGAGATTGATTTTATAGGGGAAATAAGCGAGGGAAACAAATACGCCTTTTCCTTCCGTCCGATAAGGGATGTCATAATTATCATGTGCGCGGTCTTCTTTTTTGCCTCTCCATTCACCGTATTCATGCCGGTATTTGCAAAGGATATTTTAAAGGGCGGGCCGCAGACAATGGGCATACTCATGTCGGCAATGGGAGCCGGCGCGCTCGTGGGCGCCATCATAGTAGCTGCCAGGAAGAACGTCTCCGGGCTCTCAACAGTTTTGCTCGTTTCCGCATTTCTCGAATGCGCCGGTCTTGCTGTTTTCAGCCTTTCAAAAGGGATGTGGATCTCGGCGCTCTCGGTCGCCGCTGCAGGCGCGGGCGTCATGATTTTTAATTCCTCGGTAAATACCCTCCTGCAGGTATTGACCGACGACGACAAGCGGGGAAGGGTCATGAGTTTTTTCATAATGGGGTTCACGGGGATAATACCGCTCGGAGGGTTGATGCAGGGGTGGCTGGCTGGAAAGACCGGAGTGCCGGCAGTAGTGCTTTCCGGGGCGGTTATCGGGGCGGTTTGCACGCTGTTGTTTTTATTCAACCTTAAGGAACTGCGGCCCATATTGGACAAAGTTTATACCAAAAACGGGATGATAACCGAAACCGTAGACATTTAGCGGAAGCCCCTATTGACTTTTCCCCTCTGTGGTAGTAAATTATAAGCATGTGCCTGTCGCAAAAGGCTAAAGGGACCGGGAAATGCAGGTTCCTCAAGATAGTTTAAGGATGAAATAGTAAAAAAACAAACTACCTTAAGACAGGCAAATCAGCCTGTCTTTTTTCATTTTATTCCGCCTTTGCCAAGGCTTCGGCGGATAAGACCGCCGTCGCCAAGGCTATGGCGGACAAGGGAGAGAAAATATGTCCAAGCAAAGCTACGAAAAACCGCCCATATCAAAGGGCGACGAACTTGATATTGAGATAACCGACCTGGCCTACGGCGGGGACAGCGTGGGCAGGTACAAGAATTTTACGGTTTTCATCCCCTACGGCGTGCCCGGCTCGGTCGTAAGGGCCAGGATAACCGAGCTGAAAAAGAACTTTGCCTCGGGAAAGATACTGCGCGTCATCGACGAATCACCGGCGTACACAAGGCCCGCATGCCCGTATTTCGGACTTTGCGGCGGGTGCGACTGGATGAACATCAAGTACACGGCCCAGGTGCAGTTCAAGCACAAGTTCGTGAAATTCATGCTTGAAAAGACCGCGGGCCTGCCCGGGGTCGAGGTGAAAGGGCCCATAACGTTCGACAACCCGTTGTATTACCGCAACAGGGCGCAGTATAAGGCGACCATGGACAACGGCCAGGTAAAAATGGGATTTTACAAGGCGCGCAGCCACGAGGTTATCGGCGTCGACAAATGCATGATACTCCAGCCGAAGATAAACGAGATCGCGGCCGTGATAACAAAGGCCTTCAACGAGAGGAAAAAGGAAATAAGTTTTTATGACGAAGCCAGCGGTCGCGGCTATCTGCGGCACGTGGCCATAAGGGTCAACATGAAGGGCGAGAGCCTTGTCACTTTCGTCGTAAACGGCCGCGACGCCCAGCCCTTTATAAGTTACGCCGCCGAAGCTGTAAGGCTCAATGTGCCGGGGCTCAAGGGCACTGTGCTTAACACCAACACCGAACCGGGAAACAACGTTTTCAGCGACAGGGAAAAAACCATATACGGCCAGCCGTTTATAACCGAGCGTGCCGCGGGCATAGATTTCAACCTCAATTCGTCCTCCTTTTTCCAGGTCAACGCCTCGAGCCTCGAGACAATGGCCGCCTTCGTAAAGGACAACATAAAGCCGGGCGCAAAGGTCCTCGACCTTTACGGCGGTGTCGGGGCGCTTACGCTTCCTTCGCGCGACAAGTTCAAGGAAATATTCGTCGTCGAGATAGACACGGGCGCGGCTGAGCGGCTGCACGAAATGACGGTGAGGAACAATTACCACAATGTCACTGTGGTCAACGGAAGGGCCGAGGACGCGGTGGACAGGTTCATGAACGACGTGCGCATAACCGACCTTGTCATCGACCCGCCCAGGAAAGGCATCCACCCGAAGATAATCGCGGCCTTAAGGCGCAGCAGGATAGAGAACATCATTTACATCTCGTGCAATCCGGCGAGTTTTGCCAGGGACATAAACGAACTGAAGGAAAATTATTTTCTTGCTGAAGTGCAGACCCTTGACCAGTTTCCGCAGACCTACCATGTGGAACTCATGGCCAGGCTCGAAAAGAAAAAGGCTGGAAGATCATGACGCGGAGGATAATAGATTTCAAAAACATCATAGTTTTGAGGAATGACGTCAGGATACTTGACGGGATAGACCTGTCAATAGGGGCAGGCGAGCACACCGCCATCCTGGGCCCGAACGGCTCGGGAAAATCGACCCTGATAAGGCTCATGACAAGGGAAATATATCCCTATAACATGGCACCTAAGACATTCAGGATATTCGGCGAGGATACATGGGACATCCACACACTGCGCGGGAAGCTCGGCATTGTCTCGGATTCGATATCGCTTTTCGCAAACCCGGACGTGAGCGCCTTTGACGTGGTGGCTTCCTCGTTTTACAACGCCATGAACATGTATAATACCGAGGCCTCGGATGAGGTCGGGGAAAAATCGATTTCGGCCCTTGAATTCATGGAAGTGGGCGGGCTGAAGGACAGGCCGATATCCGAAATATCCTCGGGCGAGGCGCGAAGGGTGTTTATAGCAAGGGCGCTGGCGCACAACCCGAAGGCGCTTCTGCTGGACGAGCCGACAAATTCCCTGGACATTGCGGCCATGAAAAAATTCAGGGACACCATATCCAGGATAGCGAAGAAGGGCGTGACAATAATAATTTCCACCCACACCATGCAGGACATTATACCGGAGATAAAAAAGGTCGTAATGCTGAAACATGGCAGGATATTCATGGCCGGAAAGATCGGCGACGTGCTTACGGAAAAGAACCTGGGCGGGCTCTTCGGCATAAAAGTGAAATTGACCAGCGAAAAAGGCCATTATACGATATCTTAAGGAGAAACAGCGCGATGAGAAAGGTTTTCATAAAGACCTTCGGATGCCAGATGAACGTTTATGACTCCGAGAGGATGGCCGGAGAGCTTCTGGCAGCGGGATACGAACTTGCCGCCGATGAAAAGGACGCGGAATTCGTCATTATAAACACATGCTCGGTGCGCGCGCACGCCGAGGACAGGGCCACCAGCTATATAGGCGCCGCGGTGAAAAACAAGAAGGTCATAGTGGCCGGCTGCATGGCCGAGCGCATGAAAGACGGCCTTATAAAAAAATTCCCGCGGCTTTACGCGGTCGTGGGTACCTTTAATTTTTCAAACATTGCCGAAATCCTGGAAAGGCCGAAAACAAAATTATTCGTTGAAAATGTGAACGAACGCTATACAAGAAATTTAAAACGGGCGGATAAGGTGCGCGGCTCCATAACCATAATGCAGGGGTGCGATAATTTCTGTTCCTACTGCATAGTGCCTTACGTGCGCGGCAGGGAAAGAAGTAGGGACGCGGCATCCATTATCGAAGAATTAAAGATAATGGCCGGTCAGGGTTTTAAGGAGGTCCTTTTTCTCGGACAGAACGTAAATTCCTATGTGGACCCCGCAACAGGGTCGGATTTTTCAGGGCTTCTTAAAAAATCCGCAGATGTTGACGGCATCAGGCGCATCAGGTTCATGACAAGCCATCCGAAAGACCTCACCGACAATCTCATAAGCGCCATTGCGGGCGTCGACAAGGTCTGCAATCACATCCACCTTCCCCTGCAGTCGGGTTCCGACAGGATACTTAAAATAATGAACAGGAATTACACGGCGCAGTGGTATAAAAGCCGTGTGGAAAAGATAAGGGAGGCAATGCCGGGGGTATCAGTTACCACCGATATCCTGGTGGGGTTCCCGGGCGAGACGGATGAAGATTTCATGGAGACCGTGAAAATGGCCGAAGCGTGCCGTTTCGAAGGGGCGTATATTTTCAAATATTCGGTGAGAAAAGGGACAAAAGCCGAACAATTGGGCGACGATGTTGAGGAAAAAGAAAAGCTGAGGCGGCTGAATTATGTGCTTGAATTGGAGAAAAAAATAGGGGAAGATAATACAAAACTGCTCATCGGAAGCGAGCAGGAAGTGCTCTTTTACGGCCCGGCCGTCAGGGAGGGCTCAATGATGGAAGGCACGGCGCCTTCCAACAGGAAAGTCATAGCGCCCGGCGGGGAAGAGCTCACGGGTACGGTAAAAATGGTGAAAATAACAGGCGCAAAGGGCGCGATACTTATTGGAGAGGACCCGTTGTGAAAAAGCATCTGGTAATGGCATTATCCGCGGTGTTTGTCTTTTCTTTTTCATACGCCTCGTTCCACGCGAACATGTCGGAGGAAGAGACATATAACGACGCAAATTCCTCTCTCGACAAACAGGAGCTGGACGCGGCCGGAAAAAGTTACGCCGAATTCCTGGATAAATTTCCCCAGTCAAAGTACAGGCCGCAGGTCCTGCTGAAGCAGGCGGCGCTTGCCGCATCCATCGAAGATGCGGACAAGATATATCACACAGTAATGGCGGATTACGCAGGGACGGGTTCCGAAGCCGAGGCTTCCTACGATCTCGGCATGATGTATTATGCCGCCGGCGACTATGCGAAATCAAGGCCATATTTCGCCGCGGTGACGGAAAAGTTCCAGGATACAATGTGGGCCGAGGAATCATATTACTATCTTCTGCTGTGCATGTTCCAGTCCGGCGACAACGACGCCTTTGACAGGACGCTGGACGCTTATGGAAAAAAGGGCTATTCCGCTTTCAGGAACAGGGTCAAAGCGGCCGCGGCCGACTCCCTTTACGCCAGGGGCAAATTCGCCGAGGCGGCAACCGCGTACAGGGACCTGATAGACAGGACCGGCGGCAAAGACAGGAACATTTACATGCCCGGCATATATTTCAAGCTCCGGGATTCGCTCAACAAAAGCGGCGACACAAAAGGGGCGGAGGAAGCTTTCTCCGACCTTAAAAACAAGTTCCCAAAATCCATTGAGGCGACCGGATCGACGGAAACAGCCGTTGCAACCGCGCCGGCCCAAAAATTTGCCGCGGGGGAAACATACAGCGTGCAGGTGGGCGCCTACACCAACAGGAAGTTCTGCGACCTCTGGGAGAAAAAGCTTAAGGATAAGAACTTCGACACAAGCGTAAAAAAAGAGGGCAGGTTCTTCAAGCTGTCCGTAGGGAAATTAGCCACAAAACAGGAAGCGCAGAAGCTCAACGAGGAGCTTTTCGCAAAGGTAAAGGTAAAGGGATACATAACAAAACAATAAGCAGGACAACGGAGGGGCCGTGAAGGAAATTTTTTCAGTATGGGGCAGGACCAGGCAGATAGTGCTCATAGCGATAACCGCCGCGATATACGCGGGGGCGCTCATACCTTTCAAGGCCATACAGATAGTGCCGGGGCTAACCGAGCTCAGGCCGGCATCGGTATTTCCCGTCATATTCGGCATTATGTTCGGGCCGGCCGCGGCGTGGGGCTCGGCCATAGGAAACCTCATAGCCGATTTTTTCGGCATGCTTTCACCGGCCTCGGCCTTCGGATTTGCCGGGAATTTCCTTTACGCCTACATACCGTTCCTGATCTGGAACGCCTTTGTCAAAGATGAAGTTACCATGGGATTAAGGCAGATATTTGTTTTTGTTCTCGCCTGCCTTGCCGCAAGCGCGGCATGCGCCGTCACTGTCGCCGGAGGCGCGGCGCTTTTTAAGCTCGCGCCTTTTCAGGTGCTGCTGGTCATAATATTCATAAACAACTCGCTCATGTCCATAGTGCTGGGGATAATATTGATGAAACTGTTGTATAAAAGGCTGGAAAAAACAGGGCTGATGTACGAAAAAAAATAGGTTGAATCATGATAATTGAAGTCAAAAACCTTAAATATAAATATTCCGCACCCATGCCTTATGTGATAAACGGCATGGACCTTTCCATAAGACCCGGGGAAAAAATACTCATAGCCGGAAAGAACGGCGCCGGAAAAACCACACTTTCAAAGATCCTGAGCGGCCTTATCCCGTTGATAGAGAAGCACGGTGTAATTGAAGGCGGCTGCTTTTATGAAGGAAAGCCTGCGGCGGAATGCAATTACGGCGACTTAAGGGGGCGCATAGCCCTTTTGTTCCAGGATTTCGAGGGGCAGATAGTCTCCACGTCCGTGAAGGAAGAGCTGATATTTTACCCTATGAACCTGGGAAAATCCTACAGGGAATCGCTCGGCCGCGCCGGGAACCTTGCCGAGCAGTTCGGCATGCAGGATTTCCTTGACCGCAACATAAGCGGGCTTTCAGGCGGGGAAAAACAAAAGACTGCCATATTGTCCCTGCTTACGGCCGGGCCGGAAGTGCTGATACTTGACGAACCAATAACCGACCTGGACCCGCATTCCCAGGAAATGATGCTTGAAATGGTAAGGAATTTCAGGGGGACACTTATTGTATTCGAGCAGTCCTTGGATTATTACGGCTATTTTGACAGGGTGATAATAATGAAAGACGGGCTCATAACCGCGGACGCTGGAAAGGAAGCCGCGGGAGACATAAAAACGCTCGGGGCGGCGGGGATAGGAGCGCCGGAAGTCTTCAGGGCGGCGGGCGGTTTTTTCCCGGACCTTAAAGGGGCATGCGCCGCCATAGGAAAAAAATTTGAGTTCGACCCGGGAAAATACTCCGCAATGAGCGCGGATAAGATAGAAACGGCCCCGGCCGTGATACAGGTAAGGGACCTTTCTTTTTCATATCCGGGCTCCGGGGACGATGTTTTGTCGGGAGTGACGTTTGATGTGAAAAAAGGGGAATTCCTGGCGGTCGTGGGCGCAAACGGCTCGGGCAAGACGACGCTCATGAAAATAATAGGCGGCATTTACACGGATTTTCAGCGAGGCGAGATACTTTACGCCGGGGCTTCGATTAAAAAGCAGGGGGTCCTCGGGCAGGTTGGTTATGTCTATCAGAATCCGGACAACCAGATATTCGCAGAGACGGTCTTTGACGAGATAGCCTTCGCGCTGCGCGTCAGGGGAGCCGCGGAGACTTCCGTAAAATCAAAAGTGGAAGCCATCATGGAAACGTTCGGCCTTTCCAAAAATTCCGGGGCGGACCCTTTCTCGCTGCCGAAAGGCGACAGGGAAAAAGTGGCGTGCGCCTCTGTGCTGGTCGGGGAGCCGCAGGTTATAATCCTGGATGAGCCGACCACCGGGTTGGACCATCCTTCCTACATGGCGCTGATGGACATCATACTGGAGCTGAACCGCAAGGGCAGGACCGTTATCACCATAACCCACTCAATGGAAGCGGCGGCACTTTTCGGCGAAAGGATACTCGCGCTTGCCGGCGGGAAAATAGTTTTCCTGGGCGGCAAGAGGGAATTTTTCCGTGACAGCGCAGCCCTCGAAAGGGCGAACGTAAAAAGGACCGGGATAATGGACGCGTCCATCATGCTCAACGGGAACCTGACGCTCAACAGCCGTGAATTCTCCGCATGCTGGAGGAAAAAATGAGCCTCTTTTTTTACATGAAGCAGGACACTTTCCTTCACAGGCTCGATCCCAGGGCCAAGATAATTTCGCTCATCCTTTTGTTCGCCATAGCCGCGTCCACGCAGTTCATATACCTGCACCTGATACTCGCGGCGGCGTTGCTGGCCCTTTTTTTTGCCTCGCGCAGCATGGAGCCGCTTAGGCGCATGGCCCCGCTTTTCCTCGTTATCGCTTTTATGACTTTCGCGCTGTGGATATTTTTTTACGAGGGCAAGGTGAAATTATTCTCCGCCGGGCCGGTGGTGATATATAAGGGTTGTTTTTATTTCGCGTTCCTGTCAGCCGCAAGGTTCATAAACATGCTGCTTTCAGGCCTTTTATACCTGTCGATAGCCTCTCTCGAGGACCTTTCGGACTCGCTGGTGCTTTTCGGGGTGCCATACAGGGTGGCCTTCACACTTTCGCTTTCTTTCAGGCTCGTTTCGGTATTCGCCTCGACGGGTTCGTCGATTGTCGAGGCGCAGAAGGTGAGGGGGAACGACCCGGAAAAGGGCGGGATAATCGCCAGGATAAGGTCATACGCCCCGCTCATGATACCGCTCATCATAAACGGCGTCAAGAAAGCGGAAATACTCACGCTTGCCCTCGAGTCAAAGGGGTTTTCCCCGGACAACAGGATAAACCTGGAGGGCAAATACTCGATGAACGCATACGACATCATGGTCATCTGCGTAATGTTCGCCCTTGCCACGGCCGCCATAGCGGCAAGGTTCGCGTGAAATAATTTAATTGATGGTTGTAAACAGGATTTTATTTTTCAGTTATGTTCTTGTAGGGGCCGCCCGATGCCATGCACGCCGAAGCTTCAACGAAGGAGTGTGGCGGCCCGCTTTTGCCTGGTTTCGCAGGGCAGGCGGGATTTTTTCCGGCGCGTCGTCCGATTTTTGCTGGATGCAGATCCGAAGAAAAATCCTGTTTATATATGCTTCACGATGCGTAATTCACATGGTCCTTTATGTTGGCCGCCACCCCAAAAAAAATTCCACCCGCCCTGCGCAATGTTGCTGCAGGCAGGAAAGAATTTTTCGGTAATGTTGTTGTAGGGGCCGACCTGAGTGTCGGCCCGGCCATGTTCTGTTCTGACATTGTTTTTGCCCCTGTAGGGGCCGCCCGATGCCATGCACGCCGAAGCTTCAGCGAAGGAGTGTGGCGGCCCGCTCTTGCCTGGTTTTGCTAAAAGCATGGCAGGCAAAACTTTTTTACGGACAATCGGGTAGCTTTGGTCGTTGCCGGATGACACAGCAAAAGTGTAATGAAGCTTCACGCAGCTTAATTGACGCACAAATGTATTATCAACGATTGCCCGAAAAAAAGTCATGCCTGTCATTGTTCCTTCCCTGTAGGGGCCGACCTGTGTGTCGGACCGAACCAAGGTATTATAATTAAACCCGGCAGCGGGCGGACATATAAGTCCGCCCCTACAGTGCAGGTATGAACACGGATGTTTTTCTGCTCGCTGTCCCCTGTTTTTTGTGTCAAAGGCGGCCCCGTTATAGTATAATTATACCTATAACAGTTTAAGGGAGGTTTTTATGGCCGAGAAGGAACCCCAGAGAAAGATAAACGTCATAATGACGCAAAAAACGTCGATCCTCGGGACCGACAAGGAAGGCAACACCACATATAAGCTCAGTTTTTTCATCGAGGACAAGGCCGTAAAGACAAGATCAGGCATGGAAGTATATGCTATAGAGGTGCTCAATAAGGACGGGGTCCTGAAGCGTTACGAGCTTTTCGGGGACATCCCAGACGGCGATGTCTTTGAGTATTATGAGACCGGGCAGATAATGGTGGAAAAACATTACGTCAACAGCCTGAAAAACGGCCAGTACAAGCTTTATTACCCGTCAGGTTCTGTTTGGAAAGACGGCAAGTTCACCAACGACCAGATGATAAGGCTCAAGACTTTCGCGGAGAACGGGAAACTTCTGATAGACAAGATATTCTCCGAAATGGTTTCAATAACGACGGGAGAGACCGAGGTTTTTTACAAGAGCGGAAGGGAGATCGCCAGGTGGCTCCACGGCTCGGACGGGTCGATAAAAAAATACGGCGAGACCATAGACGGCGTGGTCCAGTATTATGTCGACAAGACCCTCAAGGAAGAGCATATTTACGACGACGGATACCTGGTCACCATCAAGACCTACACCAAAAAGGGGCAGGTATTGAGGCAGCAGAGTTTTGTCAAAGGCGAAGGGCCGGAAAAGTAAGCCCATATATAATTTGACATATTCTTTTTTAATGATATTATTTACATAAAGTTACAGCGGGGTGGCCGCGCACAATGTGCGGTCTGAGAATATACCCGAAGAACCTGATCCGGGTAATGCCGGCGTAGGAAAAAGAGACTAAAAACATGGATCTTAACTGCGCCTTCGGCCCGGAACATTAAAGGGAAGAAGGTTTTTTAATTTTATAAGGAGGTTGTGCAATGGCCGAAATGCCCGAGATCGGGAAGATATCACCCGATATTTTTGACGAAATGATATACCCTTCGCTGGGCAGGAAAAATCCGAAAGTGCTCGTGGGGCCCGAACACGGCGTCGATATCGCCATCGTGGACATAGGGGGCGGGAAAGTAATGGCCACCACCACCGACCCTGTCTTTATCGTCCCGGAATACGGCTTTGAGCGCGCGGCCTGGTTCGCGATACACATCCTTGTCTCCGACGTGGTAACCTCCGGGCTGAAACCCGCTTACCTGACTATAGACCTTAACCTTCCCCTTTCCATAAAAAAAGAGGAACTCAACTCAATGTGGAAGGTGATATCCTCGGAGTGCGCCAAGATGGGAATCTCGATCATCAGCGGCCACACCGCGAAATACGAAGGCTGCCACTACCCGATGGTCGGCGGCGCGACCGTTATAGCCGTGGGGGACAAGTCAAAATATGTCACCCCAAAAGGAGCCGGGGTTGGGGACAAGATAATAGTAACAAAAGGGGCGGCCATCGAGGCCACAGGCCTTTTTGCCGTCACATTCGAAAAAAAGATGGCCTCCGTGTTCGGCGCGGAATTCTCGAAAAAAGCATCGGAGATATTCTACAAAATGTCCGTGGTCGACGACGCCCTGATCGCGGCATCCGTGGGCGTGCGGGACAAGGGGGTCACTTCAATGCACGACGCCACGGAGTGCGGCGTGTGGGGCGGGCTCTATGAAATAGCAAAGGCTTCAAAGGTCGGCATGAAAATAATAAAGGAAAACATAATAGTCCTGCCGGAAACAAAGGCGATATGCGGTTATTACAACATCGACCCGTACTCCTCCATCAGCGAGGGCACGCTTCTGATAACCGCCAGGCCGGACAAGGCCGAGAAGATAGTAAAAAAGCTCAAGGACAGCAAGATCGATTCGTCCATAGTGGGCAGCGTGGTAAAAGAGGAAGAGGGCATCAGCGTGGTCGAAAAAGGAAAAGAGACCCCGCTTGAGCACCCGAGGGTAGACCCATTCTGGCTTGCCTACGCAAAAGAAATGGGAAATCTTTGAGAACCATGATAAACATAAAAAATATCTCTGAAAGGGCAATGCAGGGTGAAGGTCTCACAAGGGAAGAGGCGCTGGGAGTCCTTGATTATCCAGACGACCGGCTGCCGGAACTCATTGACGCCGCGTACTCGGTGCGCAAAAAATATTTCGGCAACAGGGTCGGCGTCCAGGTGCTGTTGAACGCCAAGTCCGGACTCTGCAGCGAGAACTGCGGTTACTGCACCCAGTCAAGCGTTTCCGGGGCTGCCATTAAGGAATATCCGTTAAGGCCGGAAGCAGAACTCGTCGAGGGCGCGCTGAATGCGAAAAAAAGCGGGGCGGCGCGGTTTTGCATCGCCTTGAGCAGCATCAGATACGACGACGGCCTTATAAACAACCTTGCAGCATCCGTGCGTTCCATAAAAAAAGAGGCGGTCATCAGCCTGTGCTGTTCCATGGGTTTTCTGACACCTAAGCAGGCGGCTCTGCTGAAAAGCGCAGGCCTGGACAGGATAAATCACAACCTTAATTCCAGCAGGGAATTCTATCCAAAAATATGCACGACCCACACATGGGACGACAGGATAAACAACCTCAAGACATGCAGGGAAGCAGGCCTTGAGATATGCTCGGGCGGCATAATAGGCCTCGGCGAGGGAAAAGAGGGCGCCGCCGACCTTTTTATGGAACTCAGGAAAATAAGGCCCGATTCAATACCGGTAAATTTCTACATACCAGTCGAAGGCACGCCGCTTGAAAAAAAAGGCGACCCGCTCACCCCTGCATACTGCATGAAGGCGCTGTGCCTTGCCAGGCTTTCAAACCCCGACTCGGACATACGCGCGGCCGGCGGCAGGGAATATCATTTAAGGTCAATGCAGGGGCTCTGCCTTTACGTTGTAAATTCCATTTTTGTCTCGGGGTACCTGACCACAGGCGGGCAGCCGGCCGGAGAAGGTTTTGAAATGATAAGGGATATGGGTTTCAGCGCGGAACTGGAGGGCGTCGAATGAGCGGGTTCGAGGAGAGGCTTTTCGAAATAGAAAAAAAAGGGCTAACGCGCGAACTTTTTACCATTCCTTCTTCCGGCGGGAAATTCACCGTTGACGGGAAACAATACCTGAATTTCTCATCCAACGATTACCTGGACCTTGCCAACGACAACAGGATAAAAAAAGCTTCGATTGCAGCCGTGGAAAAATACGGCGCCGGATCAGGCGGCTCGCGCCTGATGTGCGGAACCCTTCCTCTTCATATGGAACTTGAAGAAAGAATTGCGGAGTGGATGGGCATGGAAGCTTCGATAGTTTTCGGCAGCGGGTTTTTGGCCAATCTCGGGGTCATATCCGCGCTGGCGCGCAGGGGCGATTCGGTTTTTTTTGACAGGCTCGACCACGCCAGCCTGATAGACGGCGTGCTAATGAGCGGCGCCTCGTGGAAAAGGTTCGGCCACAACGACATGGACGGCCTGGAAACCATGCTTAAGGCCGCATCGGGTAATAAATTCATAATTGCGGATTCTGTTTTCAGCATGGACGGCGACGTCTCGCCGGTAAAGAAATTAAGGGAGCTTTCCGACGAATACGGCGCGTTCCTGATAGTGGACGAGGCGCACGCCATAGGTGTCTTCGGCGGCGGCGCCGGCATCTGCGCCATCGAAAAAGTAAAGGCGGACCTTATAACAGGCACCTTCAGCAAGGCTTTCGGGGGTTACGGCGGCTTTGCTGCATGCTCAAATCTGGCAAAAAAATTAATAATTAATTCCGCAAGGCCCTTTATTTTTTCCACATCGCTCCCGCCGGCATGCCTGGGATCGGCCATGGGGGCGCTGGAAGTCATACGGGAAGAAAAAACCCTGGGAGAAAAATTAGTCTCAAACGCAAAATATTTTCACGGCCTGTTGAGGGCCGGGGGGCTTAATATCCCGGAATTTTCAAGCCAGATAATACCCGTAATGATCGGCGACAACAACCACGCCGTGAGGGCGGCTTCATTGCTCTGGGACGAGGGGATATACGCCAAGGCCATAAGGCCGCCGACCGTGCCGCAGGGAACCTCGCGCCTGAGGCTCTCTGTGACCCTTGCGCACGACAGGGGAGCCCTGGAGACTGCGGCCGGGAAAATAGCCGCCGCCGCGGCAAAGGCGGGCTTGATTTGAAAAAAGATATGGTTCTCATATCAGGCTGGGGAGCCGGGCGCGGCGCTTTCAAAAAGATAGAAGAGGGGCTCGGTAAAGTTTTTCGGTTCTCATATTTGCCGTGGGAAAAATGCGTCGGCAACGGAAATTACGCTGCGGAATCCATAAAAAAAAGCGGGCAAAAAGTTGCCATTATGGGCTGGTCCCTGGGCAGCCTGATTGCCCTGAAAACGGCCATTGAGATTCCGGATATGGTGTCGGGGCTGGCATTAATATCGCCGACGTCGCGTATGATCAGGGATTATAATTATGAAGGGGCAGACCCGCGGGAATTAAGGGCAATGTCGGCCAGGCTGGTAAAATACAAGGAAGCTGTACTTGAGAGCTTCGCGTCGAAAGCATTCGGAGGCCGCCCGGGCATTGAAGCTTATCTGGAGGAGGCCGCTGGATTTTCGACGGAAGAGCTCGCGGCTGGGCTTGGATTCCTCGAAAAAGAGGATGTAAGGCCGGGCCTTGCCGCGATAAAAACTCCCGCGCTTATAATGTACGGAAGTTCGGATGCTATAATTCCGCCGGGCCAGCCCGGCTTTCTGGGGACGCGTATAAAAGGGAGCGTGTTAAGGGAATTTGACGAGGGCCACGGCCTGCCGTATGCCATGGACGACGGGGCAATCGGGGAAATAGGCGGATTCAAATGGATGTAAAAAAAACAATAAAGGAGCAGGCCAGGAACAATTTTTCAAAGGCCGCCCCGGTTTACACCGGAAACGCAAGCGTCCAGGAAGAGGCCGCCGGAATACTCATATCGATGATGCCGGAGGAAAAGGCAAATTCCGTGCTTGATATAGGCAGCGGGACCGGGTTCCTCACCGAAAAAGTGGTTGAAAAATTAAAAGCGGGGGAATTTACCGGCGTGGATTTTGCGGAAGGCATGGTAAGGGTGTGCAGGCAGAACTGGCCGCAACACAAATTCGTGTGCGAGGACGCGGAAAAATTCGATCCCGGCCGCAGTTTCGACGCTGTCGTTTCAAATTTCACATTCCAGTGGCTCAGCGACATACCGTCCGCAATGCGCAGGTTTTACGGCTGGGTGAAGGAGGGCGGAATATTCGCCTTCAGCACTCCGGTGAAAGGGTCGTTAAAGGAGCTGAAATCCATATCCGGGTCTTTCCATGATTTTCCGGAAGAGAGCGAGCTCTTAAAGGGGCTGCCCGGGCCGGAAAAGCTGCAGATAAAAGAGATGACGGCATGGTATGAGACCCCGATAGAGGCGGTGAGGTCCATAAAGAACGTCGGGGCAAATTACACCGCTCCGGAGACTGACGGGAAAAAGGTCACGCGCGCGGGATTGAACGATTACCAGAGGCTCTATAAGGGCAGGGACGGGAGATATCCCGTAACTTACCGCGTGTTTTTCGCGGTAATAAGGAAAGGTGGCACAAAATGAAAAAAGGATTTTTTGTGACTGCGACGGGGACCGGAGTGGGAAAAACAGTCTTCACCGCCGGACTGCTCGCCGCCCTCTTGGAAAAAGGGGTGGACGCCGCGCCGCTCAAGGCGGTGCAGACCGGCATGAGCGGGTCTAAAATATCACCCGACCTGAAAAAAATATTCAGGGCATCCGGGTTCAACCCGGGAAAAAGCGAACTGCGCCTCATGCAGCCTTTCACATACGAGCATGCCTGCTCGCCGCACCTTGCCGCGGAGCTTTCCGGTAAAAAGTACGCCACCGCGGCCGGAGTGAAAAACGCGGAGGAAAAACTTTTAAAAAAATACGAGGCTATTGTAGTCGAAGGTGCCGGAGGCGTGCTAGTGCCGGTCGACCGCGGGGAAAAGACATTAATGGCCGACATAATAAAGGCCACGGAGCTTCCTGTAATACTGGTGTCGCAGCCCGGGCTCGGCGCGGTGAACCACGCCTGCCTTTCCTTCGAGGCGCTGAGGCAGAGGAAGATAAAAATAGCGGGTTTTGTCTTCAATTACGCATACGCCGGAGGCAAGTCCGGGCTGATCGAGAAGGATAACGCGAAGGTCGTGGAACAATTTTCCGGGATAAAATACCTGGGGTCGCTGCCTTTCCTTAAGGTTGTGAACAGGAAAACACTGCTTGACGCCTTCGACTCGATGGCGGGCGTCAAAGCATTAATAGACGGGGTATGACATGGACAGGAAAAAGTTGCGGGAAACCGACATAAAGAACGTCTGGCACCCTTACACCAATACGGACGAATTCGAGAGGTCGGATTTTCCGGTGATAAGCCGCGCAAAGGGCTCATATTTTTACGACATGAACGGTAAAAAATATTTGGACGCCATCGCTTCGTGGTGGTGCGTCAACCTGGGCCATTCAAGGCCGGAAATAACAGGGGCGATAAAAAAGCAGGCGGGTTCCCTTCAGCATGTCATACTCGGCGGTCTTTCCCACGAAAAAGAGGCGCTTCTGGCGGAAAAGCTCGTTGATATAACGCCGGATGGGCTGAACCACTGCTTTTTTTGCGGGGACGGGGCCTCGGCCGTTGAGGCGTCGCTGCGCATGGCTCTGCAGTACTGGGAAAATACCGGAGAAAAAAAGAGGAAAAAATTCATCTGCCTTAAGGAAGGCTATCACGGCGACACACTGGGCGCGGTAAGCGTCGGGTTCGTCGAGGAGTTCCACAGGGAGCTGAAAGGCGCGGTCAATGAAAATTATGCCGCGGAATCGCCGCACTGCGCGCTTTGCAGGTACGGCAAAAATCCGGCGGACTGCACAGTGGAATGTTTCGGCTCCATGGAAAACATGATAACGGAACACCACGGTGAGACCGCGGCCGTGATCGTGGAGCCACTTTGCCAGGGTTCGGCGGGGATGCGCATATATCCGGAGGAATATTTGAGGCGCCTGAGAAAACAATGCGACAAATACGGCCTTATACTCATAGCCGACGAAATTGCCGTCGGCTTCGGCAGGACAGGGGAGATGTTCGCCTGCGAAAAAGCGGGCATATCCCCGGATATCATGACGCTTGGAAAGGGAATGACAGCCGGATTCCTTCCAATGAGCGCCGCTGTGGCCAGCGACAGGATATTCGACAGTTTCAGGGGCGGCAGGACATTTTTTTACGGCCACACTTTTTCCGGCAACCCAATAACGGCTGCAGCCGCGCTGGCTGCAGTGGGGCTTTATTCCCGCCTCAATATAATAGAAAGGATAAAGCCGCTGTCAAAGCTTTTAAGGGAAGGCATGGCATCGACGGCCGGGCTCCTTGACGGCTGCTTTTTTAACGCGCTGGGCATGATAGCCATGATGCACATACCCGAAAAAGAGGGAGGCGCGAAGAGGGCGAAGCTTGCCGCGCAAAAAGCCCGCGATATGGGGGTTTTCTTGAGGCCGCTCGGCCCGGTGCTTTATGTATGGCCCCCGCTCACAATATCGGAGAACGAGATAAGGGAAATTTACAGGGTGTTGGAAAAGTCCCTGAAGGAAACGCGCACTTAAAACATACTACCTGCATGGTTCTGCTTCAATGTACTTGCAGGGGCGGCCCTGTGTGGCCGCCCGGCATTAGCTAAAACCAGGCACTGGCTGGCGGAACTTTTTTTCGGCGCGTCGTCCGAAGTTTTGCTTGATGCAGATCCGAAGGAAAGCCTGTATATATATGCTTCACGATGTTTTATTTACACACTAGGGTGTTGTTGGACGACAGGCCTAAAAAAAGCTCCGCCAGCCAGTCTTTCTTGAGACAGGGGCGGCCTCATATGGCCGCCCGGCACTGGCTGGATTTTTTTGCACATACAGTAGAGCCGCTGCTTGCTGCGGCTAAACGCCGTGTAAACGTGAGCCGCAGCGAGCAGCGGCTCTACTCGAGCGTCCTGGTTTATAATATGTAGGCTTGAAGATTCCCGTGATATTATATATAATTACTGTCGGCAACAAATCCAGGGAGGTTGACATGAAAAACAGGGTTATTTTTCTTTTCCTGACACTTCTAATAATACCGGCATGGCTATCGGCCGGCATGATAAAGGGCACACAGCTCGAGACCGCGCAAAAATACGCGGACAAGGACGAGTCGCCGGTCATCTTTTTTGACCCGGGCAGCGGGGATGCCAAGGGGTACATACTTTACGCGGACCTAAACGACGACGGCGAGAACGAACTTATAATACCGTACAGGATACACAAGACAGACGAGGCCATAGAGGATAACGCCGACATCTACAGGCAGACGCTTTCGGTGGACGTGGTTTCCAACGGAAAAAAATTCAGGGGCATGCTTGAGGTTGACCTCGCCTACGCGTATTCGCCGATTGTATACCTCACCTCGCTGAAAATAAGCGGCAACGAGCTTCCAAAGGTATTCCTCATGGTCAACGACGGCGTCAAGAAGAAGGACAAGAAACTGACGCTCATGTATTCCAGCTACGACAAAAAGGACAGGAAAAGGGAGCAGAAGATATTCGAGACGGACAAGATGCCGTGGGAGCTCATCCTGTACCAGTTCGACCCCGCCACGCCGACCATAACGGAATTCGACATCAAATACGACCAGAGCTACGGGAAATATTACATAAGGCCGCTGGACGGCCCGGACAAGTCGGTGAGGGTTTCCGCGGATTCGATGAAAAAATTCGAGGAGCAGGTTAAAAAGACAAGGAACGACATATTTTTTGAGTACGACGAATAATAGACAAGAATTTTCAGAAAGTTGATATGAGCCAGGAGATTTGAACTACGTTTCAGAAGATCACCTTTCTACTATCTACTTTCTGTGAGATTTTGTTTTATTAAAACAATTCCGTTTTCAGGTCCTCCAGGAACGTCCCCTTGAAATTCCTCGTCTTCACCTTCTCCACCACCCATGTGCTCCACATATCCGCGTAGTGAATCAATAATGTGAGCGGATAGGGATCGCTTTTGATGTCGTCCCATGATGGGACGAAAGGGCCGTCGTGGTAGGCGATCGCCTGCAGCTCGTCCTGCGTGAGGTCGACGAATTTTGAGACCAGCAGCGCCGATTTTTGCCCGCCGCCGAAGCCAAGCTGTTTGTTGTTCCAGAAATACGGCTGCTTGTCCGACGTGGGGGTGTTGTTCTTGTCGTAGGTCTGGTTGCCGAAACCGTCTGTCACCTTGTGAGCGTCGTGGAAAAGCGCGCACAGTATCACCGACTCCTCGCTTTTATCGGGCATAAGTATCTCCCTTAATCTCATTGCCAGTTTTGCCACGCCGACCTGGTGTATGAGCAGGCCGCCTTCGATGCAAAGGTGGTACTTTGTCGACGCCGGGGCCCTGAACAGGCCGTGTTTTTCGAGGTAAGAAGCCATCTCCTTTACACCCTTGCGTCCTGATATTTTGGCCAGAAGCTCCAGGTATTGTTCCTTTGATTTTTCAATGTCCGCCATAAAAAACCTCCCTGTAAAATATTGGTGTCATCATACTACTTTTTTATCGTGATTGTCAGTAAAAAAATGTGTCAGAGTCGGCTAACACTGTCAAAAGGGCATACCACAAGGGGTTTGGCTCATTTGGACGGTAAAACGGCAAAAATCATTAAAAATAAGGGGTAAAATAGCCAGTTAGTACGCATAATAAAAGGGATGGTTAAACTAACACTTTAACAAAATGGCATAGCATAAAAAGACGCATGGATATTAACGTTTTTAACGATAATATACAATATATAGCATAGATAAAGGGTTTATGACCATGCCACACACTATATATGCTATATAATTTTTCTTGACAATTATAAGCGACTACCATATATTGTGGCCAAGAGGAAAAAAAAATACAACATACGCGGGTTTTGGGATTGACATTTTAAAAAAAAGAGACTAAAATGCGCCGCATAAATTCATAACAAGGAGGAGATGGTTTAATGAATAAAGTCGGACATATCAGAAAAAGGGACGGGCGCATTGACGCGTTTGACCATTCAAAAATAACCGAAGCGATATTCAAGGCATTCAAGGCCAATAACAACTATGACAGGGAAAAGGCTGAAATAGTATCGGAACAGGTGGCCTCAATAATAAACGTTGTTTATAAGGACGGCAAGATACCCTCCGTTGAGAACGTCCAGGACCTTGTCGAGACCACCCTGATCAACAACGGACTGACCAGCATAGCCAAATCATACATACTTTACCGCGACCAGCACGACAAAATGAGGGACGTCAAGAACCTCCTTAAAGATTCCACCACACTCATCGACGATTACATAAGGAAGATAGACTGGAGGATCAAGGAAAATTCCAACATGAGCTATTCCCTCCAGGGGCTCAACAACCACGTATCCTCCATCGTCACGTCGATGTACTGGCTTAATAAGATATACACGCCCGAGATAAGGCAGGCGCACACCGACGGCTCCATCCACCTTCACGACCTCGGATTGCTTTCGGTTTATTGCTGCGGCTGGGACCTTAAGGACCTTCTGACGCAGGGATTCGGCGGGGTCGAGGGCAAGATAGAATCAGCGCCGCCGACTCACCTTGAATCTGCGCTCGGGCAGATAGTGAATTTCTTTTACACCCTGCAGGGAGAGGCGGCGGGCGCCCAGGCATTCGCAAATTTCGACACGCTGCTGGCCCCTTACATACGTTACAACAGCCTTTCATACGAGGACGTCAAGCGCTCGATGAGAAGGTTCATTTTCAACATGAACATCCCCACAAGGGTGGGCTTTCAGACGCCTTTCACCAACATCACGATGGACCTCACCGTCCCGGCGAACATGAAGGACGAGGCGGTCATTATCGGCGGCGAGATAAAGGAAGAGACTTACGGGCAGTTCCAGGAAGAGATGTCCATGATTAACCGCGCCTTTGCCGAGGTAATGCTCGAGGGCGATTCCAAGGGCAGGATATTCACCTTCCCCATACCCACATACAACATAACGCGCGACTTCGACTGGGACAACGCCGAGCTCGACCCGCTCTGGGAAATGACGGCCAAATACGGAATTCCCTATTTTGCGAACTTCGTCAATTCGGACATGAAACCCGAGGACGCGCGCTCTATGTGTTGCAGGCTGCGTCTTGACAACAGGGAACTCAGAAAACGCGGCGGCGGCCTTTTCGGCTCCAACCCGCTCACCGGATCCATCGGCGTTGTGACGATGAACATGCCAAGGCTGGGCTACAAATACAGGGGCAACAAGGAAGGCTTCATCACGGAGCTTACGTATCTTATGGATGTCGCCAAGGATTCGCTTGAGATAAAAAGGAAGATGCTTGAAAAACTCACCGACCAGGGGCTCTATCCTTATTCGAAACATTATCTCGGCGGCATAAGGCAGAAGGACGGCATGTACTGGAAGAACCATTTTTCCACCATCGGCCTCATCGGGATGAACGAGGCTTGCATCAATTATATGGGCAAGGACATAACCACGGAAGAGGGAAAGAATTTCACGATCGAGATACTTGAATATATGCGTGACAGGCTAATGGGCTACCAGGACAGCACCGGGAACCTTTACAACCTCGAAGCCACTCCGGGCGAGGGGACATCATACAGGCTTGCGAAGATAGACAGGGAAAAATATCCGGACCTCAAGGCAATGGGCGCCAAGGAACCCTATTACACGAACTCGACCCAGCTGCCTGTTTTCCACACGAGGGATATTTTCAGGGCACTCGAGCACCAGGACCCGCTCCAGACGCGTTATACCGGGGGTACGGTGTTCCATATATTCCTCGGCGAGAGGCTCACCTCGATCGCGGCCACAAAGGCGTTGGTGAAAAAAGTTGCGGAGAGGTTCCACCTCCCGTATTACTCTATAACGCCGACATTCTCGGTGTGCCCGGTTCACGGGTACATAGCGGGCGAACATTTTGACTGCCCGGTATGCAGGAACGCGAAAGAGGAAGCGCTGAAAAAAGAGATAGAAAGCATAGAGGCACAGCTGGTCTAAAGGGATAATCAGGCGGTTCTTACCGCTTACGGATAAGAAAAAAAATTCATATTTCCAAAAGGAGAAAAAGATGGCGGCAAGGGAAGAAATGCAGTTGAAGCTCGAGGAACTGAAAAGCGAACTCATGAACGTCAAGGGGACGGAATGCGAGGTTTATTCCAGGATAGTGGGATATTTCAGGCCCGTAAAACAGTGGAACAACGGAAAACAGGAAGAATACGCGGACAGGATTGCTTTCGACGCGGAAGTGACGCAGGAAACCACGGCCAGGGCCCTGTAAAAAAATCATATAACGGGAGCGGGTATCAAATACCCGCTCCCGTTCATTTCAGGGGAGAAAAATAAAAAATGCGCATAAACGGTTTTGAGGGAATATCGCTCATCGATTATCCGGGAAAAGTGTCGTCCATAGTATACACCTCGCCGTGCAATTTCAAGTGCCCGTTCTGCCATAACCCGTCGCTTGTCGGGGTCAACGAGGAAATACTGGGCGTGGACGAGGTGATAAACGACATATCCGAAAGGGCCGGGTTCATCGAAGGCGTCACCATTTCCGGCGGCGAGCCGCTCCTGCAGGATGACCTCGGGCTTTTTATCGGCATCCTGAAAAAGATGGGATTAAAGGTAAAACTTGACACCAACGGCTATTTACCGGAAAATCTTGAAAAGCTCATTGATAAAAATCTTCTTGACTATATAGCCATGGACATTAAGACTTCGCCCGAAAGGTACCAGTTCGCATGCGGGGTAAAGGTGGACATGGCGAGGATAAAGAACTCGGTCAGCCTCATCAGGGGTTCGGGCGTGCCGTACGAATTCCGCACCACGGTGGTGCCCGGGCTTGTCGAGGAAGAGGATATGGCCAGGATCGGTGAAATGATATCGGGCGCAGAGCTTTTTTCCGTACAACAGTTCCGCAACGACAGGACCTATGACGAATTGTACAAAAAAGTAGTTCCATACGGCGAAGAAAAACTTTCGTCATTCGCGGAGATCATGAAGCAATACGTAAAGAAGGTAAAGATACTCAATACGGCAGAACTGGCCTGATAAAAACCTCCCTTCGTTGGTCCAAATAAACAAAAAATGGATTTTACCTCCGGTTAAAAGAGTGATATAATCTGCGCAATGGTTTTTTAAATCATACGGACGGGGTAAAACACATGAAAAAAACAGCATTAATGTTCATCTGTTTCGCCTTATTTTGTTCAGGAGCCCTTGCTTTCGAAAAAACAATAACAAACCCAACGTCGGACAAACCCGCGATCTACGGCGTGCACGCCACGGGAGACGGCGGCTCGATCATTGTCGGAAGCTATGAGAAGGATCCGGTGGGCGGAGAGGGTTTTTTGATACTCACGGACGCTTCCGGCAACACTGTTTTTCACAAGGTTGATAATTCCTACTTATACCGCGACGCGGCAAAACTTGGCGGCGGTTTCATCATTGCCGCGGCTTTGACCTTTACGGTGACCACCCAGTGGGACAATACATACCAGCTCGTCGTGATCACCGCGAACGCAGCCGGAGCGAACACCGGCGAGAGGATATCCGGCGACGCGGGAACCACCCCTGTTTCCATGGCAAAATCCCCGGACGGCAGCGGTTTTGTGATTGCCGCCGACCATTATAATTACAATGCCGCGGGTTATACAAGTCCTTATTTTGAGAAGGTGGACAATTCAGGGGCGAAAGTCTGGTCGAACCATTTTGATTTCGGCCAGGACATATATTTTTACGGCATAACCGCACTTTCCGACGGAGGCTACCTGGCGGAAGGCTACACGGATTTCGAGGGTTTCCTTCTTAAAGTCGATGCCGACGGCAATTCAGTCTGGTCAAAGAGCAGCAATTCATGCACCTCATATGACGGCGCGACAATAAGGCCGGACGGCAACATCATAGCGGTGGGTTACGCTTACGACGGCACCAATTATTATTTCATAACCCAGTGCATGGACAACGGCGGAAATATCATATGGAGCGGAAGTTACGACCCGGGTTACGATTTTAACGATTATTCCATATTTTATTCCGGCTCAAGCGATTACGGCTACATCATATCGGGCAGCACCGATTCCGTCAGCCAGTACTCCTACATAAACTATAATTTCGCAATGACCATCGACGCCGCCGGCAACACAAAAAATATCAGCGTGTTCGGCAACGGGGCGGATAACGTGCAGTACGGGCTCGGGGCGGCGATAGGCAACCAGCAGGCCGACATCGTGGGCACCATAAACGACACGGACATCTACTGGAGCAGGTATACCATGCCATCCATCGCGGTGGCCCCGCCTCCGGGAGGGTCTTCCGCGCATAAAACATACGCCTATCCACAGCCGGCTTCGGATTCGATAAACATCGTTTACAGCCTTTCCGCGCAGTCCAATGTGACCATATACATTTATAATTTCGCGAACAATCTTGTGGGAAAGAGCCAGACGCTCGAATCCCCGGATAACAGCGTGGTCACGAATATTAATGTAAGCAGGCTCAAGCCCGGGGTGTATTTTTACCAGGTGGTGGCAAAAGCCGTGAACGGCTCCGAGACGCGCTACACGCCCGAAAAATTCATGGTAAAGAGATAGGAGGCTGAAAATGAAAAAAACAACCGCGTATCTGATATTATCTCTTGCCATCTGCCCGCTGATAGGCGCTTCAACCCCGTCTGACAACGGAGAGATTTCGTTCGTGAACATCAACACAGGCGGAAGGTCGGCTGGGCTGGCCGGGGCCTACACAGCTGTGGCCGACACAGAATCCATATCATACAATCCGGGCGCACTGGGCCAGTTGAACCGCGCCGGCATCACTCTTTCTTATACCGCGTGGAGCCTTAACACAAATTACCAGTACATACTGTTCGACACGCCGCTGCCCATCGGGACGCTTGGTTTTGACGGGTTCTATTCGGACATGGGGACCATAGACGGCATGGATTCATCCGGAAAACCCGACGGGCAGTCGCTGAAGGCATATACCACTGGAGGAACCATCGGGTACGGGGTCATGGTAAACCAGAACTTTTCCGCGGGGGCCGACGTAAAAGCCGCGTTCCAGTCACTTGCCGGGTCCGGCGCCACGGGAATTTTCGTTGACGGCGGGTTGTTCTACCACGTGAACGACAACTGGAACGCCGGTGTTTCTTTTAATAATTTCGCGTTTAACGACGAATCAAGCGCTCAGTTAAGCGCAAGCGGAGGAGCGTCCTACACAACCGTCCTGGACGCTAACTCAAAATTGCTTGCAGCGGCCGACCTTAAATATTTATTTTCAAACGGCATGTCGTGCAGCCTTGGGTGCGAATACACCGCTTTCAACACGGTTTCATTGAGGGCCGGTTACGATATCAGGGGAGAAAATCAGGACCTTGGCGGCATTTCTGGATTAAGTCTCGGGGTCGGGGTCGTTGTTTCCGGCATGAAACTTGATTATGCCGCGGTTTCATACGGTGACATGGGATTCAACCACACCATATCATTGTCTTTCCAGTTCGATACGGTGACAAGGACCGCCTCGGCGCCCTCGGACGGCGCTTACCAGAGGCTGTTGAACGCGCTTGTCGAGCAGTATGTAAGCGAGGCGCAGGAATTAAAGGAGGAAGGGGATTATACAAGGGTCCTGAAAAAACTTGAGTCGTTAAAATCCCTGATGCCGGATTACGAAGGCATAGACGACAAGATAGCTGAAGCAAAAAAGATGCTGGAAAAAGGCGAGGAGAGCAAGCTTGAAGAGGGTTACTTTAACAGCGGAATGGATTATTATCTCGGCGGAAAATACGACGAAGCGGCGATAAAATGGGGAGAGGTAAAAAAGCTTAACCCGGCCTTTCCCGCAATATCCAACTGGATCACCACGGCGGGCGACATGAAAGCGGGCAAGGAACAGTCCAGCAGGGCCGAGAAGTGTTTCATTGACGGGATGAAGCTTTATAATAAATGCATGTACGTGGAGGCCCTTGCGAAATGGAACCTGTGCTCGGACGCGGGGCTGCCGGACGACCGCCTGACCTATTTCAGGAAGAAATGTATGGAAATGGCGGACAAGATCGACATGAAGGCCGGCGAGGCGGAAACTTTTTTCAACAAGGGAAACATAATGGAGGGCGTTAAAAAGGTAAGGGTTATTCTTACACTTTGCCCGGTGAATGAGTTTGCCCTCGGAAAGCTCAGGGAATTCAAGGGCAACATAAAAAAACAGGCCGATTATTTTTATTCCGAAGGAATCGACAAATACGGGTCCAAGGAAATAATAGAGGCCATAATGGACTGGGAAAAGGTCATAGAGATCGATCCGGACGGCAACACGGCGGTCAAGGCAAAGGAAAACATTGAAAAGGCCAGGGAAAAATTAAAGAACATCGAGATGCTGAAGAACTGACGGGGCGGCTTTAAGTGCATCCAAGATTTTAATGGAAACACCCGGCGGCATGTGTTATAATTTTTCAAATTTTCCAATGGATTAAAATTATCCGGGAGGACACAAATGGAGATCAAAGAAGGGCTTTTTACGTCGGAATCGGTTACTGCGGGACATCCCGACAAGGTCGCGGATCAGATATCGGATGCGGTGCTTGACTATGTTTATTCAAAGGACCCCATGGGCAGGGTGGCATGCGAAACGCTCCTGGCAAAAGAGCTTGTCGTTGTTGCAGGCGAGATAACCACGACCGCAAAGCTCGACCATAAGATTATAGAAAAGATCGTAAGAAAAACATTGAAACAGATAGGCTACACGACGCCGGAAACCGGTATAGGAGCCGACACGTGCAAGGTCATAACATCTGTTTCAAAACAGTCGCCGGACATAGCCATGGGCGTGGACCGCGAGGGCGCGGGCGACCAGGGAATGATGTTCGGTTACGCTTCGGACGAGACAAAAGAGCTGATGCCCCTTCCCATTACACTGGCCCACAGGCTCGTGGAAAAACTTCACGAGGTCAGGGAGAAAAAAATAGTCCCGTACTTAAGGCCGGATGGCAAATCGCAGGTATCGGTGGAGTACAAGGGCGGAAAGCCCGTGGCCATCACGGCAATAGTGCTGTCGACACAGCACGATGAGACCGTTTCCGACGATCATTTCAGGATCGAAGAGGACATGAAAAAATATGTCATAGACAAGGTCATACCCAAAAATTTGGTGTCCGCAAAGACAAAGATATACGTCAACCCGACGGGAAAGTTCGAAGTTGGCGGTCCGATGGGCGACACCGGAGTAACCGGCAGGAAGATAATTGTCGACACATACGGAGGCATGGGCAGGCACGGCGGCGGGGCGTTCTCCGGCAAGGACCCGAGCAAAGTGGACCGTTCCGCGGCTTACATGGCGCGTTATATCGCGAAAAACGTGGTGGCAGCCGGCCTCGCGAAAAAATGCGAAGTGCAGCTCTCGTACGCCATAGGCGTGGCGGAACCTACATCGGTAATGGTGAACACGTTCGGCACGGGAAAATATCCCGAAGCAAAGATATCCGCGGCTGTTTCCGCGGTTTTTAACATGACCCCGAGGGGAATAATGGAAACACTGGACCTGCGCAGGCCCATATACCAGAAATCCGCGGCATACGGCCATTTCGGCAGGGCCGACAAGGATTTTACATGGGAAAAGACGGACAAGGTGCTGGCCCTGAAAAAAGCCTTAACGGCCAAAAAGAAAATTATTTAAATTCGAGGAGGAAATAATGGCAAAGTCTTATGACATAAAGGACATAAAGCTCGCGGCCGAGGGAAAAAGGAAGATGGAATGGGCAGAAAGGAACATGCCGGTCCTGCGACTTATCAGGGAGGATTTTAAGAAGAGCAAGCCGCTAAAAGGTCAGACGCTTGTTGCGTGCCTTCATGTGACAACCGAGACCGCAAACCTGCTATGGACCCTTAAGGAAGGCGGGGCGAACGTCGTTACATGCGCGTCAAACCCGCTCTCCACGCAGGATGACGTCGCGGCCGCCCTCGTCAAATATTACGACATCCCCACATACGCGATAAAGGGCGAATCCAACAAGGTCTATTATTCGCACATACTTTCGGCGCTTGAGCACAAACCCACGGTTACAATGGACGACGGGGCCGACACTGTTTCCGTAATACACAAAACGCACAGGAAACTTATAGACAACATCATCGGCGGCACCGAAGAGACCACTACCGGCGTCATAAGGCTCAGGGCCATGGAAAAAGAGGGAGTCCTTGAATACCCGATAATAGCGGTCAACGAGGCCATGACAAAGCACTTTTTTGACAACCGTTACGGCACGGGCCAGTCGACGCTGGACGGGATAATACGCGCGACAAATATACTTCTCGCCGGGCTCAATTTTGTCGTGGCAGGTTACGGCTGGTGCGGTAAGGGCCTAGCCATGAGGGCCTCGGGAATGGGCGCCAACGTCATAGTGACCGAGATAGACCCCATCAAGGCCCTTGAGGCAAAAATGGACGGATATCTTGTGATGCCCATGTCGCAGGCCGCGTCGATCGGGAACGTCTTCTGCACGGTAACCGGCGACATCAATGTCATAAGGAAGGAACATTTCCTGAAAATGAAGGACGGCGCAATAGTGTGCAATTCCGGACACTTCAACGTGGAGATAGACCTGCCGGCAATCGAAGAGATGGCCGTTTCAAAGAAGGAAGTCAGGAACCTGGTCATGGAATACAGGATGAAGAACGGAAAAAGGATCTGCGTGCTTGCAGACGGCAGGCTTGTGAACCTGGCGACGGCGGAGGGACACCCTTCGATGGTCATGGACATGAGCTTCGCCAACCAGGCCAAGAGTGCGGAATACATGGTAAAGAACCACGCAAACCTCGAGAAAAAAGTCTACAACGTCCCCGAGGACATCGACAGGAAGATCGCCGAGATAAAGCTTAAATCAATGGGCGTGGAGCTGGAAAAGCTCACCGCCGAACAGGAAAAATACCTGAATTCATGGCAATCAGGGACCTGAAAATTCCGGAGGAATTTTCAGGAGAGAATAGATAGTGGACAGGTGAAAGTAGAAGAAACAAAACGATCAAATATCGGGCGGCTGAAAAGCCGCCCTTTCTTTTGGTTTTCCAATAAACAAATTGACAATACTGCGGCTTTATAATATAACATTAAGACACTGAGGCGGCGTAGCCAAGCGGTAAGGCACGGGTCTGCAAAACCCTTATGCATCGGTTCAATTCCGATCGCCGCCTCCAGATAAAAAAAGGGTAAAAAAAAATCCGGAGGCATTCCATGTTAAAAAACAGGACACTTTCCTATATTGTGCTTCTGTACATTATGACCGCGCTTTATTCCCTGCTTTATTTGAAGTTCCCGCTGAGAATGGAGGGAATGAGCTTCGTCATCACAATATTATACATGTTCCTTCCGCTGATCGCGACGCTGATACTGCAGGTCATAATATACAAGGAGCCACTCTCGGCCATAAATATTAATTTCAAGTGGTCGAACTGGTATCTTATCGCTGCACTTGTGCCGCTGATCCTTGCGTTCCTGACGTTCGCAATATCACTGATTGTCCCGGGGGTCTCGCTGGACCCTTCCATGGCCGCTTTTTTTGAAAAGATGTCAAAAGGACTTACTCCTGACCAGCTTGCAAAGGCAAAAGAGCAGGTCGAGCCGCTTAAAAATTACCTGATGGCAATAGCCGCGTTCCAGGCCCTGATTTTTGGCATGACCGTAAACACAGTGGCCGCCTTCGGCGAAGAGGCCGGCTGGAGGGGGTTCCTGCTATCTTCGCTTTCCACGAAAAAATTCTACATCGCCTCCGTCATCATAGGGGTCGTCTGGGGATTCTGGCACGCCCCGATAATTTTGCAGGGCCATAACTATCCCGACCATCCAGTCATAGGCGTGTTCATGATGACCGTATGGACCATTCTTTTGTCGCCGTTCCTCGTTTATTTCGCCAAAAAATCCGGCTCCGTCATCGGCGCCGCCGTTTTTCACGGCGTCCTGAACGCTTCGGCCGGGATACCGCTAATGTATATAAAGGGCGGCAGCGACTTGACCGTCGGAGTCACGGGTATTGCGGGATTTGCGGCGCTTATCATATTGAACGGTGCGCTTTATATTTACGACAGGTATGTTTCCAAAAGCAAGATAATACAACAAGTTAAAAATTAAAAGGAAAAACCAATAAGCGCAAGTATTAAGGTTGATAATTGAAGCAAGGCTTTGATGTATAGTTAAAAACTTTCAAGTTGAACTTATTGGTTTTGATCTTTCAATTTTGACTTTCAAGGTGGACCTGATGGATGACTCGAAAAAGAAAAGCCTGCTCCTTATCATCGCAATAATCCTGCTTTACACCACCTGGAGCTCAACTTATCTCGCCATAAGGATAGCCGTTCGCACCATAAGCCCTATAATGATGACAAGCGTGCGGTTTTTGGCCGCGGGCGCCCTGATGTACATTATCGCACTCTTAAACGGAGAAAAACAGCCCACAGGCAAGGAACTGCTCGGCGGCTCCATCGTGGGCATCGTACTTTTCCTCGTATCCAACGTAATGCTCTGCTGGGCTGAAGAGAGCGTCGGCTCCGGGCTATCCGCCGTTGCCGTATCGTCCGGCGCATTCTGGATATGCCTGATATCGGGGCTTTTCGGCAGGTGGCCGACAAAAATGGAATGGTTCGGCATCGCCATCGGCTTCGCGGGAATAGTGATACTGGCAACCGGAGGCGAAATGAAGGGCAAGACTGCAGGGACCATTGTACTGCTGCTTTCATCCATAGCCTGGGCCTTCGGCTCGGTGCTTTCAAGGCAGATCCCGGTGCCGAAGGGATTCATGGGCAACGGCATTGAAATGCTCGCCGGAGGGTTCGGCAGCCTAATTGTGCTTTACGCAACTGGCGGAAGCCTTGCTGCTTTTCACCCCTCTTCAGAGTCCCTCTGGGCCCTAATATACCTGATCACAGTAGGCGCTATGGTGGGGTTTTCCGCATTCATGTACGTCTTCCAGAACGCAAGGCCGGCGCTGGCATCGAGCTATTCTTATGTGAACACCATAGGGGCGGTAATGCTCGGTGTATTCATATTGAACGAGAAAATAGGGGTGAGGGAAATAACGGCCATCGCGGTTGTCACAGCGGCGGTCGTGCTGATAGCGCTGGCGGGGGATAAAAAGCGGGTTTGATCCTGTTTTTTCCGGGTCTTGACAACCGCCCGCAAAAGCCCTATAATTGAACAATTGAAACCCGTTGGAAAACCATCTCTTAAAAACAACAAATAATTGGGGAAGATTTTTCCCGCAGTTTATTGCTCCACAGGAGGCGTAACATGGCAGATGAAATAAAGAAGGAAGAACAGGAAAAACAGCAGCAGGACCAGGCAAAAAAGGAAGAACCCGCGCAGGCTGCGGCGGCACCGGCTCCGGAAAAAACCCCGGAGGACATGTTAAGGGAAAAAGACGAGAAAATAAACGAGCTAACGGACAAATACCTGCGCGCGCTCGCGGAACTGGACAATTTCAGGAAACGCATGCAAAAAGAGAAGGAAGACTTCGTTAAATACACGCGCGGCGAGGCGGTCTCGCTTTTTCTTCCCGTGGTGGATAATTTCGAGCGTGCCGTGGCCTCGGCCGACAAGGTGAAGGATTTTGCACAGCTTAAAAAAGGCATTGAAATGGTCCTGAAACAGTTCGAATCGGCCCTGAAGGAAATAGGCGCTAAAGAAATTCCCACGACCGGCATGTTCGACCCCATATACCACCATGCCATGCACAAGGAGCATAGCGAGGGAAAAAAGGACGGGGAAATAACCGAGGTTTACCAGAAGGGTTACATGCTCGACGACAAGATAATAAGGCCGGCAATGGTGAAGATAGCTCACAACGAGCCGCATAAGGAACACAACCACAAGGAACACAACGACAAGCAGGGAAAATAACAAAGGAGTTTTTATGGCAGACAAGGACCTTTACGCGACACTGGGCGTGGGGAACGGCGCCACCCCGGACGAAATAAAATCCGCTTTCCGCAGCAAGGCAAAAGAGCTCCATCCGGACATGATACAGGATGAGACGCAAAAGAAAGCGGCCGAGGAAAAATTCAAGGAATTGGGCGAGGCTTACAGGATACTTTCCGACCCGGAGCAGAGGAAAAAATACGACCAGTACGGTTATGACGGCATGAAGAACGCAGGCGGATTCTCCGGATACGGCGGCGGCTTCGGCGACATGGAGGACGTTTTCGGCGACCTCTCCGGCATATTCGGCGACCTCTTCGGGTTTTCCGGCAACGCGCGCTCGACCGGGCGCAGGCGTCGCAGCGGCGAGGACATGCGCTTCGACCAGCAATTATCATACGAAGAAGCCGTGACGGGCATTAAAAGGGTCATCGAGGTCTCGAGGAAGGAAAGCTGCGAGACGTGCAAAGGCAGCGGGCTAAAACCCGGGACGCAGAAAAAGACCTGCAAGACCTGCGGTGGCGCCGGCAAGGTCAGGCAATCGAGCGGATTTTTTTCGGTCGTGACCACGTGCCCGACGTGCGGGGGGGCAGGCAGCGTGGCCGAGGCTTACTGCCAGGACTGCGACGGTTCCGGCGTAAGGATGAAAAAAAGGAAGATAGAGGTAAAGATACCCGCCGGCGTCGACGACGGTTCGTTCATGAAACTTGAGGGCCAGGGCCACGCGGGGTTGAACGGCGGACCCTCAGGGGACCTTTACGTTGTCATTCATCTGGGGGAGCATGAAATATTCAAAAGGGAGGACGGCGAGGTCATAATGGAGCTGCCGATAACCCTTACACAAGCCGTGCTGGGGGAGAACATAGAGATACCCACGCTGTACGGCAATTATACGCTCAATGTGCCCGCGGGGTCGCAGACCGGCGACGTCATCACCATAAAGGACCGCGGGTTCCCGACGACCGGGTCGTCGTCCAAAGGGGCCATGAGGGTCATACTGAAGGTGGAGACACCCAAGGGCCTAAATTCAAAGTTGAAAGAAGCTTTCAAAAATGTTAAAGTGTTGGAATCCGAGGATAATTATGACGCGGTAAAAAGGGCGCAAAGGGCCTTTAAAAAGTACACAACGAGGTGATGCGGGATGGCTGATGAAAAGTTTGACGCTATAGTCGTCGGCGGCGGGCCTGCGGGATTATCCGCGGCTTATGTTATGGCCAAGGCGGGAATGCAGGTAATATTGATAGAAAGAGGGGAATATTGCGGGGCCAAGAACGTATTCGGCGGGATATTCTTCACCAATGTAATGAAGGAACTCATACCGGATTTTTTAAATGACGCGCCCATCGAGCGCAATATCACAAAAAGGCGTTTTGCCTTCCTTTCCCAGGACGGCGAATTCGGCGGGGATTTCAAGTTTGACAGGTTCAACAAGGATTTTGCCAACAATTCCTTCACGGTGCTGCGCGCCAAATTCGACAAATGGTTCTCGGAAAAGGTCGAGGCCGCCGGCGCAATGATAATAACCGGCGCGGTGGTCGATGATTTCATAATGAAGGACGGCAGGATAGCGGGCGTAAAGGCAAGGATGGAAGACGGAGACCTTTACGCGGACCTGGTGGTCCTGGCCGACGGAGTGAATTCCCTTCTGGCAAAAAAACTGGGGTTCCACAAGGAGCTTTCGCCTGATTCCACAATAGTCGGGGTAAAGGAGATACTCTCCCTTCCCGAGGAGAAGATACGCGACAGGTTCCAGCTTAACGGCAACGAAGGCGTGGCCTATGAATATTTCGGGTACGCGGCAAAAGGCGCCATCGGCTCGGGTTTCGTTTACACCAATAAGGACACCATTTCCGTCGGCGTGGGCGCCACGATAAAATCACTGCTGGAGCACAAGCTCAACCCGAACGACGTGCTCGAGCATTTCAAGAACCACCCGGCCATAAGGCCGCTTGTGCGCGACAGCGAGCAGAAGGAATATTCCGCACACTTAATACCCGACGGCGGGTATAAAAAGCTCTCGAAACTTTACGGCGACAATGTGATGGTGGCCGGGGACGCGGCGGGTTTCGTCAACGCCACGCTCTTCCACGAGGGCACCAACCTTGCGATGGAGACAGGAAAACTCGCGGGCGAGACGGCTGTGGAGTCCTTCAAGAAAAAGGATTATTCGGCCGAGGCGCTTTCGCTTTATCACACGAAACTGAAGAACTCCTTTTCGCTCAGGGACATGAAGCAGTTCAAGAATTCCAGCGAGACACTCGACAAGAACCCGCAGCTTTTCGACAAATATCCCGACATGCTCGGCGACCTTATCGCGGAGCTTTTCACGGCCGACGGGGAGGCGAAATGGCCCAAGGAGCGCAGGCTCATGATAAAGCTGCTCACTTCGGAGAATCCTTTCAGGCTGCTTAAGACTGCCATAGACATGAGGAGGGTAATAATATGAAGCATTTTACGACCATGGAAGACAAGCTCGGGCTGGACAAGTTCACGGCCTTTGAAAAATCACATTTAAAGATAAAACCGGGCGCGGACCCGATGGTGGTCGAGCACAAGCTTTTCGTCTGCCCGGCCAAGGTATATGAGCTCAACGACAAGGGCGAGCCGATCGTCTCGTTCGAGAACTGCCTTGAATGCGGCACATGCAGGGTCGCGGCTCCCGAAGAGGTTGACTGGAACTATCCCCAGGGCGGCTACGGCGTCACTTTCAAGTTCGGATAGAAGCAAAGCGGATGAAATTAGTATTCAATATCGGCAACACCAACATAACGGCCGGCATTTTTTCCGGGGATAACCCGGCCTTCAAAATCAGGCTGCGCACCAACATAAATTACACCGAGGACCAGTATTTCGCGGTATTTTATACCCTTCTGAAAAGGGAGGGCGTCGAGGTGGAGGATATCGACACCGCCGTTATAGGCAGCGTTGTCCCGGCCATCACCCGCGTGATAGGGCACATGATAAGGAAATACCTGAAACTTGAGCCTTTCATGATCGGCCCCGCCACAAAGCTTAATTTCAGGAACCGCTATAAGAACCCGGGGGAAGTCGGAGACGACAGGCTGGCAAACACGGCGGCCGCAGTCGGGCTTTACGGGAAACGCGATATGGTCATAATAGACATAGGCACCGGCACAACGTTCGACGTCGTTTCCAAAAAAAAGGGATACCTTGGCGGCATAATAATGCCGGGGCTCAACCTGATGCTCCAGTCACTTTTCACAAAAACTGCGAAACTGCCGCAGGTCAACCTTAAGTTCCCATCATCCATAATAGGAAATTCCACAGAAGAGGCCATCCAGAGCGGCCTGCTGAACGGGCTGGTGGGGTCCATCAATTACCTCCTGGACGGGATTAAAACCGAGCTTGGAACAAAAAAAATAAAAGTGATACTCACCGGCGGCGATTCGGACCTCATACCAAGATCAAAAATACTGGGAAATGACATCATTGTGGACAAGGACCTTACATTAAAGGGTTTCAAACACATTTATGATATGAACTCAAAGGCCAAATGATTGCTGCAACTTGTTCAAGACCTTATATTAAATATGACAAAATAATTATTGACTTTATATTTCAGTATTGATATAAATATACGTGCGCAGGGTTGAGCCTACCTTGTAGCTCGTAAAAACCCCTCTATATCCCTGCGCATTATTTTGTTCACGGCCAAAAAAAATAATATTCTTTATGTCCCTGAAGGCACACCTTGTTTTGAAATATAAAATCAGGTTTTAAAATCAGCCGGTTTTTACAAACCTCTTGCTTATATTATTTTGTACTGATAAAATAATGGTGGGTTCTTTATGCAACAACAGGAGGTTACATGCGAAAAGGCGCACTTATTGTTTATCTTGGCATCATGCTCGCGGCACTTTTGGGTTACATGCTGCTTGACCTTAATGTGCGCAGGGCCGATACCGAAGCGGGCGATTCCCTGAAAATGTCGGCAATAACAATGCTTCAATCCGAGTGCGCCGTGAACATGCAGCTTCTCGAAAAGGACGCCGCCAAGGATTACGCCTCGCTGAGGATTTCCGGGCTGAAAAATTTTATGGCGTGCGCCGACAAAAGGTTAAAATTCGGCGAGCAGGCCGGGAAGATATGGCAGGCGTTGAAGGAAAGGATCGTGAAAGAAGGGCTTGTCCCGGGGCAGGACGACGAGATAAGGGTGAAAAACGAAAATTTTGCGAACATAGCCAACATAGATAAGGACCTGAAGGATTTTATGAACAGGGCGGCCGAAAACGGCTTTGATTTCAATTTTTAGGACAGGACGGTAAAATGAGAAAATTTCTTGCATGGTCTTTTTTTATAATACTCGGCGGGGCACTTATAGCCGCGGCCATAACGCAGACAATGGACAAAAAGCGCCGTTCCGACGATTACAAGAGGATGCTTTACATATCCGACCTCAAAAAAGAGGTGGGCGAGAACCTGGTGACGTGCAGGGCGGCCATATCGGACAGCGAGAACAGGGACGAGTCAATAATATTGAAGAACAGGATCCTGACGAATTTTATGAACCTGGCCGAGGTGGATTTCAAGTTCGGGAAAGAGGCCTCCGAGCGCTGGATGGAGCTGAAAAAAAGGCTCAAGCTCATGGGGTTCCTGAAAACGGAAGAGATGGAGACCGAGGTGCCGGGCAAGGACGTCGCGGACGCTTATGATATTTTCACGAACCTGAACTGGCTTCTGCAGAAAGCCGCGGATCACGGGGATAATTTCGACTTTTAATCCACTTTCAATATCGCAAGGAACGCTTCCTGCGGTATCTCGACCGAACCTATGGCCTTCATCCTCTTTTTTCCCTCTTTTTGCTTTTCCAGTAGCTTCCTTTTCCTCGTTATGTCCCCGCCGTAGCATTTTGCCAGGACGTTCTTTCTCATCGCCGGTATGGTCTCCCTGGAAATGATGTTGGCGCCTATGGCACCCTGTATGGGCACCTGGAACATCTGCCGGGGTATGACCTCCTTGAGCCTTTCCACAAGGTCCCTGGACTTCTGGTAGGCAAAATCCTGGTGCGTGATGAATGAAAGCGAGTCCACCTTCTCGAAGTTTACCAGTATGTCCACCTTTTTCAAATCCGAGGTCCTGTAATCTATGAGTTCGTAATCCATTGAGGCGTAACCTTTTGACATGGACTTCAGCTTGTCGTAAAAATCCCATATTATCTCGGCAAGGGGTATCTCATAAACGAGCAGCGCCCTGGTCGATGATATGTATTCGGTGTTTATGTAGGTGCCGCGGCGCTGCTGGCAGAGCTGCATGAGCGGGCCCAGGTATTCGGCAGGGGTTATGATGTTGAGCTTTACGTAAGGCTCCTCAATGTGCTGAACGAATGCAAAATCAGGGAACGAAGAGGGGCTGTCGCATATCATGGTCTCGTTCTTTGTCGTTATTATCTTGTATTCCACGTTCGGCGCGGTTGCGATAAGGTTCAGGTTGTATTCGCGCTCCAGTCTTTCCTGGATTATCTCCATGTGGAGCAGCCCCAGGAATCCGCAGCGGTAACCGAAACCGAGCGCCTCGGAAGACTCGGGCTCGTAAAAAAGCGAAGAGTCGTTGAGCTTGAGCTTGGCCAGCGCATCTTTTAGTTCCGTGTATTGCTCCGACACCACGGGGAATAGCCCGCAGAAAACCATGGGCTTGATATCCTTGTATCCCGGCAGCGCGGCGTCGCAGGGGTTCGCGGCATCCGTGACCGTGTCGCCTATGCGGATGTCGCTTAATGCGTTTATGCCGGCGGTTAGAAAACCGACCTGGCCCGCGAAGAGTTCGTCCACCGGTATCATGCCCGGCCTGAATACGCCTACGCTGTCTATGACCCAATCGTTTCCGGATGCCATCATCCGCACTTTCATGCCTTTTTTGATGTTCCCGTCCATGAGCCTCACGAAAATTATGACGCCCTTGTAAAAATCGAACTGCGCATCCATGATGAGGGCCTTTAACGGCTTGTTGACGCTGCCTTTTGGCATGGGTATGTTCTTTACTATGCTGTTCAGTATCTCTTCGATGCCTATTCCGGCCTTGGCGCTGGCAAGCACCGCCTCTTCGGCGGGAATGGCAAGAAGTTCCTCAAGCTCGGATTTCACTTTTGGGATATCCGCGTTGGGAAGGTCGATCTTGTTTATGACCGGAATGAGCTTCAGGTTCAGCGTGTTGGCTATGTGCGCGTTGGCCATGGTCTGCGCCTCGATGCCCTGGGAAGCGTCTATTACCAGCAGCGCGCCTTCCGAGGCTATGAGCGACCGCGAAACTTCATACGTGAAATCCACGTGGCCCGGGGTGTCGATGAGGTTGAGCATGTATTCATGGCCGTCGAACATATATTTCAGCTGGACCGCCTTTGCTTTTATGGTTATGCCGCGTTCGCGTTCAAGGTCCATGGAATCGAGGACCTGGTCCTTCATTTTGCGCTTGTCGATCGTGTGGGTGAACTCAAGAAGGCGGTCCGCAAGCGTCGATTTGCCGTGGTCTATGTGCGCTATTATGGAAAAGTTCCTGATGTATTTAAGGTACTCGTTGTCCAATTATTTTACCTCTATGTATTTGAAATCGAAATATCTCTGCTGGGTCGACATGCCGTTGTACTGTAGCATATATGAGACCATCTGCATGAAATCCCTGTTGTAATTGTTCTCCATGGCCTTCACCTGGAAGGTCAGCGTCTTTAGCTCCCCGGGGGCGAGGTTGAATTTGTGCACTATGTCGCCGAACATCTCCAGGTTGGATACTTTCAGCAATTTCAGGTAGTAATCCATGGTAACCGTTCCGGTGTTCTTTACCGAAATGTCTATGGTGAAGACCTCCCCGGGTTTTACCGAATCGGGCAGCTCCCAGGAGGCCTCGAAAGGGAAGAACCCCTGCTTTGCGCGCAGATATGAGAAGGAGGCCGCGCCCGCGACGCCCCATTCAAGCGAGGAGTATGGCCCCTTCGATCCCTTGAACGCCCTTGTCAGGTCGTGCCAGAAAAGGCCGAGGTGCGGGTTGACCGGCAGCAATTCGTCGACGAGCATTTTTTGCCTGATAAAATGTTCCTCCGGACCCGAGGGACGGTATGTCCTTCCCAGAAGGTTCCAGTCCACGCACTGTCCCGCGCACAGGTTCGTGGGGCCTTTCCTTAAATAATCGCGCCATGAATCGAGCATTTCCGGATATGTTTTTTTGTCTATGGAATAGAACATCCCGGAATTGATGTCCACACCGGCGTCTATGAACATGAGAGGGTCCTGGCCGTGCTCCTTGCCCTGCCTCCATGTCAGCGAGAATATCCAGAACGGTTTTGTGATGCCCGCCTTTTGTTTTATGTCGGCGATGACCGTGGACATTTTATGCGCCCTCCACCAGTCCCATAATTCTATGAAGTCCTTGTCCTTTTCTATCTCCAGCTTTTTTCCGAGCCAGAGCATCCTCTCCTCGTCGGTCATTGCGCCCCAGTCGCCGGGTACGTCCGTGACCGGCATGTCGTGGATGAAATCCGCGGCGTATTCAAGGCCGCCGAAATCCGTGCGCATGTAGTCCATGCCAAGGTAATCCACCGAAGGGCTGTCCTGGAATTTTTTCAGAAGGTCTATGAGGTCCTGACGCCTTTTCATGTCCAGGATGGAGACGTAGATCATCGGCTTGAGCATGCCCGTGGACCTTTCATAAGCGGTCGACTGCTTGTAGGGGGAGAGGTCCTTCCTGTTGCCCAGCACGACGAAGCTGGTTATCCATGCGCCGTACTTAAGGTCGTATTTGTGGCATTCCGCGCCAAGCTGGCCAATCTGGCTCAATGTTATCTTGTCCCATGGAAAATCATCGGGCTTGAAACTGTTCCATATCTGCGACTGGCCCACGCAGTGCCACAAGGCGGAGGCGCCCATGAATTTCGCCCACAGCACGTAGTTTTCCCATATTTTGACAGACTGGCCGCCCATGCCGGGAACGCGCGTTATTATCGAATCGCCCGGCTCGATGTCCATCGCGCAAAAACCTTTCGGCAGGGGCAGAGGCACGCGTTTTGTGACGGAAAAATTGACAGTGCCGGCGAACTTTTTGGTTCCGCTCTGGAAATATATCACGGCCCTGTAATTGCCGAGCCTGGGGTTCCACGGAATGGGCCACAATCCCATCCATCTTTTAGTTGAGGCATCGTAGGAGAATGTTATTGAGTCCGTATCGCCGACCGTCGTCACCTGCCGGTTGTCGCAGAAGACCTTGGCCGTGCAGACTGCGGCCGAGCGCACCTTGTCCGAGGCCCCATTAATGTCGAGCATGGGCCCGGTGTATTCGCAGTAAAGGTCCACCAGCTCGTAGCGCAGGTAAGAAACCTTGCCGGCCCTGAGCTTAATGCCTTCCCCGTAAACGGCGCACGCCGCGGCAAACAATATAATAATGCAAAAAACAAGTTTTTTCATAAGCTCCCTTGAACAGTCAAGTATATATAATAATGAACAAAGACACAAAATATGATTATATAGGTAAAACAGTGGCTGTCAAGCCTAAAACATGTAACGCGTTAAAGTGTGTTTATGATATAATTACAAGGTAATTTTACAAATCCATCACCGGAGACTTGATAAGAAATGATGATAAACGAGATATTTTACGACCTCGAAGGGGAAGGAAAATACCAGGGGTATCCCACGCTGTTCATCCGTTTTACGGGATGCAACCTGAGATGTTCCTGGTGCGACACAAAAAAGGCATACAGCAAGGGAAAAGATATTTCCCTTGCCGGAATACTCGGGGTGGTAAAAAGATCGCCGTATAAGAACATCAATATAACGGGCGGGGAGCCGCTTTATTCAAGAAAAGCACTTGTTTCATTGATAGGGGCCATAAAAAAAACAAGGCGCGACATCATTGTTTCGGTGGAGACCAACGGAAGCCTTCCCATCGCGGCCTTAAAGGCCGATAATATTTCCATGGACCTGAAACTTCCCTCATCCGGCGAACAAAAAAAAATGCACCTGCCGAATTTGAGGGCATTAAGGCCGAAGGACCAGCTTAAACTGGTAATCGGCTCCGAAAAAGACATGCGCTATGCGATAAAAATGCTGGAAAAACATCCCGTCAAATGCGTTGTTTTTGCCCAGCCTGTTTTCGGCAGGATCGCGCTTTCACGGATAAAGGATTTTGTGTTAAGGCACAATACCGGCTGGAAAGTAAGCGTCCAACTGCACAAACTTTACTGAAAAAACCGGCACGGAGGGGAAATTGAAAAAATTCATTCTTGCATGCGCGTTATTGCTGGCGGCCGCGCCCTTGGCCGCCTATTTTGACTGGGAATCATTCAAGACCTCCGACTTCACAATTTTTTTCCAGAAGGGATACGAAGGCCGCGCGCTCAGGATGCTTTCCGACCTCGAATACTACAGGCATATACCGCAGGAAACGGTCGGCAACGTCATAGGTTCCGTCCCCATAATGCTCGAGGACTGGGGACAATACGACAACGGCCTGACAGACCCTGTTTTTTACAAAATAAACGTTATCAATTACGAGTCCGAAGACGCGGACTGGCTGGGACTGGTTTCCATCCACGAGTATACCCACATGGTGCACCTGACGGAAACAGGCGGCATACCTTCCGCTTTTGTCTTCTTATTCGGCAATGAATTTTCCTCCCAGATAACGACGCCCGACTGGGCCATCGAGGGCATCGCGGTTTATAACGAATCAAAATTGTCGAAATATATGGGGCGGCTCTCCGACGGCGGCTTTGACCGTTACATGCTTATGAGGGGATCCGAAAACAGCCTGCCATCGCTCCTTGATTCGGTTTACACGCCTTTCGGCATGCCCGGAGGCGACGCCGTATATATCTACGGCAGCGAATTCATAAACTTCCTTTGCGCGCAGTACGGGGAGGACAAGCTCAAAAAATATTACGCCTCCTACAGCTCGTCGGCGCTGTCGTGGCTCTCGCCCCTTTTTCCGTGGGCCGGCATCGACAGGACATTTACAGAGGTTTACGGCTCGTCCACCGAAGAGCTCTGGGGCAAATGGGAAAAAAGCGTGAAGGATTCTTCAAAGGATTACGCGCAGGAAGGCACAAGGATTACAAGGAACGGCTGGCAGTGTTCATGGCCCGTCTTCCACGGCGGGAAGGTTTATTACGTGAAAAACACCGGCTACAAGACCGGCGCGTTCATGGAATATTACACCAACGACATCATGGAATACGACCCGAAAACATCGGCCTCGCGCTCTATCGCCTCGGCCACGTCGCAGTTCATGGCGCCGCCCTGTTTTCACGGCAGCAAAATATATTACACGGTGAGCGAAATAAAGTCCGGCTACGCCAACGAGAGCAACATGAGCGGCGGCATCTATTCCGTGCTCTATGAAAAGGACCTTTCGACCGGGGACGAGCGCGAGCTCTTTTCCGGCGCCATAAGGGGGTTCTGCGTGGAGGACGACGGAAGCATTCTTTATTCCGTCGACGACACGTTCGGCGTGGGGTCGCGCCTTTTGCGATACGACCCCTCCGATGGCTCCCAAAAATTGCTGATGGACACCCCTTATCTTATCTTCAACCTTGCCTGCGGCGGCGGGATATTGGCGGCGGAAGCGAAAAAAGAGGGAAAAAACGCCTCCATTTACATGCTCGATACCGGCAAAAAAACGCTGGAGCCGGTCGCGGACACTCCGTATTACGAGACAAACCCGGAAATTTACGATGGAAAAATATTTTTCCAGGCCAATTACGGGAAAAGGTACGGCGCGTATTGCTACGACCCGGCTGATAAAAAATATTATTCGCTTACAAAGAACGGGACCGCCATGTACCCGGCTTACGACCCGGAGGGCGGCACCCTGTATTTCACGGGTTCGAACACCGACGGATACGACATTTATTCGGAAAAGGCGGAATTCACCCCGGCGCAGCTTCCGGACGACAGGGATGATTACGTGCTGCCGCCCCTGCTTGACGCCTCAAAATATACTTCAGGGTCATACCTTGACGACCTTGCCGCGCTTTTTCCCAAAGTAAGGGTGCCGTTGCTGTTCTTTGATGAATACAACAATCCGGTCGGCGGGCTGGAACTCATGGGAGAAGACGTTATGGGCGACCTGAGCTACGATCTCGCCGCGGCATATGATCCGGCCCTAAAAAAAGCCGCCTGGACATTGCAGGCACTGACGCTTGTGACTTCGCCGCTGGAGCTGGTCATTAATGCCGGGAGTGAAAATAACGGCGAATTTTCCCCGATGCTCGTCATACCATTTTACGAATCCCTGAGGCCCGGGCTTTCGCTTGTTTACGCCACGATCGATTACGACCTTTACGATATTTCCGTAAAACCGGGAAGGTTTTCAAGGGTGCTGCCGGCCGCGGGTGCGAGCTTTGCCTGGCCTCTGACATTATTCACCGTTAATTTGAGCAAGGTTATCGAGCCCGAGAACGGCTCCGTATCGGGCAGGGGTTTCATCATTGGTTCGGATATTACGCAGTATTGCGGCGAGACCAGGTTCAATGCCAATTCCGCATATTATTACGATCCTGATTTTTCCGGGAACCTGCTCACGGCCATCCGGGGCTATGCAAACGCACTGCCCGGGAATTGCGGCTCGACAATTTCACTGGACATAACACGGCCGGTGGTAAAGGTAAGGAACGGCCTCTGGAACCCGGTCAATTTATACATTGAGGATATTTGCGGCGGGGTCTTCGCCGACTCGCAGTTCACGGCCGATAAAAGCCAGGTTTCCTTCGGCGTTGAAATTACCGCGGAGACGAAATTCCTCTTTTATTTGAGCGGGCCGCTGATACTGAGGTTTTCATATAACAGGGAGAGGGACTTCATGACCACCCTGACATTCGGCAACCTGAAACTGCCGTTTTGACAAAAATATGTTTTTAGTGATATAATCCGGGTGTCTGGACGCGGGCGTCAAGGAGGGTTTGATGAGCAGGCTTGTTCCAATGAACAGCAGGGCCGACATTCCGCAAAAATATTCGGGAACGCCGGTTGAAATGCTGATTAGGTACCAGAATTTCGGCGAACCGTTCATGGAATACACCGACGCGCAGATACTTATCGGTATGTGCATGGACAACAGGAAGACCCTGAAAGTGCCGGAAAACTTCGCTTATGTCCTGCGCACCGGGGGCGGGAATTTAAGGCAGAATGAATTCAAGGTCTCGTTCGCCATCGCGGTCGGCGGCGTCACGGCAATAGCCCTTGTCGGCCACAATAACTGCGGAATGGTCCATGTTTATTCAAAAAAGGACCGGTTTATCGACGGCATGGTCGAGAGGGCCGGATGGACGAGGGAGCAGGCAACGGAACACTTCATGACGCTGGCGCCACTTTTTGAGATAGAGAACGAGGAGGATTTTGTCCTGAGCGAGTCGCACAGGCTGCGCAGGAAGTACCCGAAAATACTTGTCGCGCCTTTTATATACAGGCTCGAGGACAACAAATTATATATGGTGGAAGAATAGTTTTTTTTATATCATAAAAGGACGGTATTGATGAAAAAAGTTTTTTTGCTTGCGCTTTTACTGGGAGCCTGCGCGCGCCTTTACGCGGCCACCGGCATATCGTCGTGGCTGCTCATTGACGGCTACCCCGAAGCTTCGGCAAGGGGCGGCTCGGGCGGGGTCTCCGGGTACGGGATACAATACGCCGGGATAAATCCGGCCGCGCTTGCGGGAGTCGAGAATTTTTCCTTCGAGGCAATGCACGCGGTATTTCCGGCGGATATTTCCCTTGAGAAGGTCACGGCCGGGAAATATTACGACTTCGGCGTGCTGGGGCTGGACCTGGGATATTTTGATTTCGGCCAGATATCCAACATAGGCATAGACACGTCGCTTTCCCCGGTAATAAGCGGGTCCACAACCATGCCTTACGCGCTTAACGCCGCCCTTATATACGCAAAAAAAATGGATAATTTCTCGGTCGGGCTTTCGGCCAGGGGAGCCTGCGAGTACACGGGCGGGGCCACGCTCGTTTACGCCATGGCCGACGCCGGCGCCATCGCCGACGATATTTTCACCGAAGGGCTTTCCTTCGGCGCCAGCCTCACCAACATTTCCGGGGACCAGGGCGGATTTTCCGCGCCCATGGACGCAGCCGCCGGATTTTCATACAGCATAAAGAACAAGCTCAGGGAACTCATGAAAATATCAATATCCGGGGATTATATCCCGGTCATGGACCAGTTAAAAGGCTCGGCGGGATTTGATTTTCCGGTCACGGATGATTTTATAATAAGGGGCGGCGTCGGCGCCCCGTGGAACGGCCAGGTAAAATTTTCCGGCGGGTTGACGCTCAAAGCCATGGGCATAGCATTCAATTACGCATATCTCCCGGACACGAACATCGGGGACGTCCACAAAATATCCATAGGGGCGGCTTTCGGCAGGGAAGAGGAACGCTCCGCGGAAAAACCCGCCACAAAAGAGACGGAAACCTTCGGGGGCTACATGAAATCCGGGGATTATTATTACGACAACAGGCAGTACGGCATGGCGCTTAAATATTACGAGTACATAAACCTCATTTACTGGAAGGAACTCGAGGCCCTTCCCGACATTGAAAAGTCGGCCTTCAACCAGAAGCTCGGCATATGCTATTACAACATCAGGGACAACAGGCACGCTCTCCAGTATTTTGAAAGGGCGTTTTATTACGACAAGCTCAACGAGATACTCAAACACTGGATAAGGCTGTTGAAATAAATGAAAAAAATCACCGGGAGCGATATGAAAAAGATAATCGTCATGCTGGCGCTGTTGTCCTGCGCGGGATTTGCATTCGCGGACACACCAACGGTCACGCCGTCGGTCACCGAAACAGTGACGGAAACCGTAACCGAGACTGTAACCGGAACGGCCACTGAGACCGTAACTCCAACCGTGACCTTTACGCAGACGGCGCAAAACAGCGAAACATTCACCCCAACGCAGAGCGCGACCGGCTCCGCGACGGCAACTCCGACCTCTTCATTTACTCCGACAATGTCCGATACGCTAACATTCACCCCGACGCCGACTTTCACGCCGACTTTTACGTTGAGCAGCACAAGGACATTTACGCCTTCAATCACGCCCACTTTCAGCGTGACGCCCACTGTCACGGTCACCCTTACGCCGCAGCCGACTGCCACGGTCATTGACGCATATTACGACAGCCTGGCGCTCACCGCATATCCGAACCCCGTGAAAACAGGGTCGCCGACATACATGCTTTATAATTACCAGGACGGAGCCATTCTCACGGTCAGGGTCTATTCCCTTGACGGGACGCAGGCGTTATCGGTAAATTACAATATTTCGGGAAAAGGAAGGCTGGAGGCGGACACGTCGCAGCTGGCGCCCGGGGTTTATTATTATACAGTGGAAGCTCTTCATTCGGGGACGACGGACAGGACAAAGGTTAAAAAACTGGTGGTTTCAAGGTAGAAAATATTTAGAAAATATATTTATGCGGGTATGGAATTTGGGGTAAAAATACATGATATTGGGGAATAAGCGTTGCTAAAAATACGGCATAATACCATTTTAAAAACAAAAAAAGTGGTTTTTTTGTTTTTCCTGATCCTCATGTCTTTTAATGCTTTTGCCGACGTCTGGGCTGACTTTCATGGTACAACAAGCACGGCGGGAATAGATTCAGGGACGCGGTATAATCCGTATTCAACATTAAAACCACCTCTGGCATTACTGTGGTCACAGACAAACTGGGACGGTTATAATGCTTTCGAAGATTTAATTAATGTTATACAGTCTTCATCACCGGCAATAGCAAACGGAATAGTTTATGTAGGCTCGACGGACAGCAAATTATACGCATGGAACGCGGCAACCGGGGCAACTATTGCAGGATTTCCAGTGGTTACAGGCGGTCCAATTAATTCATCACCGGCAATAGCAAACGGGGTAGTTTATGTAGGCTCGGAGGACAATAAATTATATGCATGGAACGCGGCAACCGGGGCAACCATTGCAGGGTTTCCAGTGGTTACAGGCGGTCCAATTAATTCATCACCGGCAATAGCAAACGGGGTAGTTTATGCAGGCGCGACGGACAATAAATTATATGCATGGAACGCAGCGACCGGGGCAACCATTGCAGGGTTTCCAGTGGTTATAGGCGGTGTAATGAATTTTAATTCAGCGCCGGCAATAGCAAACGGGATAGTTTATGTAGGCGCGACGGACAATAAATTATATGCATGGAACGCAGCGACTGGAGCTGCTATTGCAGGCTTTCCAGCGGTTACAGGTACAGGCGGTTCAATTATATCATCACCGGCAATAGCAAACGGGATAGTTTATGTAGGCTCTACGGACGGCATATTATATGCATGGAACGCAGCGACCGGAGCTGCTATTGCAGGCTTTCCGGTGGGAACAGGGGGACAAATTTTTTCATCGCCGGCAATAGCAAACGGGGTAGTTTATGTAGGCTCGGAGGATAGCAAATTATACGCATGGGACGCGGCAACCGGGGTTGGTATGCCAGGATTTCCGGTTACTTTAAATGGTAATTCTGAGAGCACCCAGTCATCGCCCGAAATAGCTAACGGATATGTATATATAGGAGATAATTCAAATGCTTTATATGCGATTGATGTTACAAATGGAAATATAGCATGGCAGTATATATTTCCGGATAATTACTCAAACGCAGGTGAAAATATTGGTTTTTGCTCGCCTGCACTGGCGGAAAACAAATTATTTATGACATCGGACGAAGGCAATGGAATATTTGTATTTTATATGCCGAGCCCCACGGTCACTTCAACTATTACTATTTCTCCAACAATCACAAACACTATAACAATAACGCCTACTTTTACAATCACCGAGACGTTAACCGAGACGTTAACAATAACCCCTTCTTTTACATTAACTACGACAGTAACTGAAACATTAACCACCACAGCAACCCCGCCATTCTGCTTTGACCTGAAAGGCGCCTTTCCAAACCCTGCATCTACATACACATATTTTATTTACAACATCTGCAGGGATTCGGATGTTGATGTGGTTATTTACACCGTAAGCGGGGAAGTGGTGCGCAACCTCCGCCAGAGCGCAATCGCAGGATGGAATCATTTATATTGGGATACTTATAATAATAGCCAAAAAAATTCAGCAAGCGGAGTTTATATATACAGCATTGAAGTAACTTCAGACGACCGTAAGCAAAAAATATGGGGAAAAGTAGCGGTGGCAAAATAATATAAAAATATTTAGGAGGTACGTTTTGAAGAAGTATTATTTAATATTTATTTTAGCGGGATTTTTTGCCGTATTTGCCAGCGCCGGAGTTGATATTGTCGGCACCACGAGCATGAATTTTGTGAAAGTCGACCCTTTTGCCAGGGCCGCCGGCATGGGCGAGGCTTTCACGGCCGTCGCCGACGGCACATATGGAATATATTATAATCCCGCAGGCCTTACCTCTGTCCTCGGCTACGAGGCCCAGTTTACGCACATAGCCTGGTTCCAGAATATAAACTATGAACTTCTATCAATAGTAACGCCTTCCCCTTTTAAGGACCTTGGAAAATTCGGCATTGCCCTGGCATGGTTCCGCATAGGGCAGATGAACGGTACCACGGCTTTAACCGACAGCCAGCTTAACGATCTCGGAGGAGTTGATTTTTCCTCGCCAATATACAACCAGACTTTTTCGCCTTATGATTATGCCGTTTACCTTGCATATGGCATTGATATCAATGATAATTTCTCTGCCGGATTATCTATGAAAATGACCTCGCAGGATATAGACATGTATTCAGGTTGGAATCTGACCGAGGACCTGGGGTTACTGTATAAACTTACTTTAAACGGGCAATATTTGCGCGCCGGGCTTGATATAAATAACATTTTTTCACCGACACTTAGCATCAATACATCGTCATTTGATTCACCGTGGCTTGTAAATTTGGGGCTGTCCGACCAGTTTACATTATGGAAGGGAACAGGCCTTGTGGCCGCGCAGGCTATAGTTCAGCAGGACTATGACACCCAGTATGCCATAGGGGCCGAGTACTGGTTTTACGACATGTTCGCATTGCGTGCAGGTTACAAATTTGGGGCCTTTAATCAGCCGACATTCGGATGCGGGGTAAAATATGATAATTTTGAGCTGGATTACGCATTTATCGCCTATGACCAGCTTGGCAACACCAACAGGCTTTCTCTGCTTTATTCATGGGGCGCGCCGCCGATAAAATTAAAAGTTTATCCTTATGTATTCTCGCCCAATGGGGACAAATACATGGATTTGACATACTTTTTTCCTTCGCTGAAGTCCCCGAAAGATGTTAAGAGCCTGAAACTGAACATTTACGACACCATGGGTGGGAACATACTTGATACTTTTTCTGAAGATAAGAATGTAAAGTCATTCAGGTGGGATGGAACGGCAAAAAGCATGGTATTGCCGGACGGCGTTTATCAGGCATCAATTACAGCCGACTACGGCAATGGAATATCGGAATCCAACCGCGTGCCGGTTGAGATAGACAACACCCCGCCAGATATGAGGCTCGAGGCAAGCCCGAAAATTTTAAAACTGAACGATAAGAACAAGCTATTAATACCGGCGACATTCTCTTTTTATGCGCACGACAGGAACAGGGTGATCCAATGGCAGTTTACCATCTGGGATTATAATAAAAAGGTATTTTTTACCATGAACGGAAAAGGGGAGCCGCCGCCGGATTTCATCTGGGACGGAAAGGGAACCGACGGGCGCGTCCTGACCACGGGAGAGGTTTATTATTACAGTTTTTCCGCATGGGATTCCGTGGGCAATAAAGGGACGACCAAACCCGAGGCAGTTGTTGTGTTGTTAAAAGAAATTAAGCTTACATTCTCGGCCGACGCACTTTTTGACCCGGGCAGGGCAAATGTGAAGATATCCGCCTATTCACTGCTGAAAGGGTTGAAGGACATACTCACGCGTAATCCCGAATCCTTGATAACCGTGGCGGGATACACCGATAACATCCGGCCGGACGGGACGAAATACAAGAACAACATAGAATTATCAAAGGCGAGGGCTGAGGCCGTGAAATTTTTCATGGAAAACCTGCTTGGGTATGATGAAAATAAGATCAACACCGTCGGCTACGGCGAAGCAAACCCGATCGCTGCAAACGATACGGAAGAAGGCAGGCTTAAGAACAGAAGGGTTGAGCTCATGATACAGAGCACAATTTATAAATAGTGATGAAATGAAAAACATAATTGACAGGAGCCGCAAAATTAGAAAAATCAGGATTATTCTATTATTTACAGGCATGTTTGTTATAACGGCATTGCAGGCATTCGCGGCGCCGACAAGCAGCGGCACTGAGTTCTGGCTGATGTTTCCTATGGATTCAGGAGGGCCGTTGACCCCATCACTTATAATCACTGGGTCCACAGCAACAACAGGAACGGCAACCGTTTCGGGATTGTCGTTTACCTCCGGTTTTTCAGTGACGCCTGGCAGCGTAACTATTGTTGCGCTTCCCGTAGGCGTATGTATCAGCACTGATGACGGAGTACAGCAGGTTGGAATTCATGTTACTGCAGCGGATAATATAACGGTTTATGGTTTATGTTACCGCCAGTATTCCACTGACGGATATCTCGGCCTGCCGGTATCCGCGCTGGGCACCCAGAACATGGTATTGTCATACGCATCCGACGAAACCAGCGGATATGGCGGTACACAATTTGGAATTGCGGCGGCATATGATGATACCAGTGTTACAATAACGCCGAGCTGCAACGCCGGGACAAGGGTCGCGGGGGTTCCATACAATATAATTATGAATCAGGGGGACGCATACCAGCTTTTTGCTTCAGCTTCCGGCGCGGACCTTACCGGTACAATAATCACTTCAAACCATCCTGTAGCCGTGTTCGGCGGCAACAGGCTGGCCGATATGCCAAACGACAGTTATTATTCCTCTAATTATATAGTTGAGCAGATGCCCCCTGTTACAGAATGGGGTGAGAATTTTTTTACAGTGCCGCTTGATACGAGAACAAATGGCGACACTTTCAGGGTGCTTGCATCCGTAAATGGGACAAATGTGCAGATTAATGGAACAACAGTAGCAACGGCATTGCCGGCCGGACAGTTTTACCAGACAGAGCTTTCCGCTGTATCGAATATTACGGCCAACCAGCCTGTGCTTGTGGCGCAATATTCCAACAGTGATTCATATGATGGAAATGGAAATTGGGACGCGGACCCTTCCATGATGCTTATATATCCTGTGGGGCAATATCTTAACGGTTACACTGTAAGCACCACAAATTTTTTGTACAATTTTTTAAATATAGTTGTGGACAGCACGGATTCCGGTAATATTATTTTAGACGGGACCGCAATACCGGCTGCAGATTTTTCAGCCATAGGCGCAACCGGATATTCCGGGGCGGCTGTTTCTATTACTGCCGGGACGCATAATTTAACCTCAACCGCTAATTTTGGACTGAATGTGTATGGCTATACCTACCTGGACGCTTACAGTTATCCGGGTGGAGCAGGATGCGCTGTTATATTGACCACGCCGACACAAACGCCTACGATAACCCCGACCTGTACAGAAACCCCGACTTATACAGCGACGTTGACGCAGACACCTGCAATCACACAGACCTTTACGCCAACAATAACAGGTACGCAGACCCCAACAGCGACGCCGCCTTTCTGTTTTGACTTCAAGGGTGCCTTTCCAAACCCTGCCTCTACATACACATATTTCATCTACGATCTCTGCAGGGATTCGGACGTGGATGTTGTAATTTATACTGTGAGCGGGGAAGTTGTGCGCAACCTCCACCAGAACGCGACGGCAGGATGGAACCATCTGTACTGGGATACAAATAACAATAACGGAAAAGGGTCGGCAAGCGGAGTTTTTATTTATAGCATTGAAGTAACATCGGAAGGCCAAAAACAGAAGATATGGGGAAAAGTTGCGGTGGTAAAATAACTATTTTGCATGGCAGAGGTATTTTGGTTAACGGCCGAAATGAAAACTAAAACTTGCGGATATGTAATTAATTGATATACTTTACGTAAGGAACGCATCAAAAAGAAACAAAGGGGGTAATTATGGAAAACATTGACAAAACAAAATCGGAATATGTTCCGGGAGTATGCAACATCGGGCCGGCGGAGATACGCATGCGCAGGATGAGCGGATGGGCCGGGCTTGGAGCCACTCTGGTGCTGTGGGCGGCCCTGGCCGTTTTCCACGCCGGCCAGCCGTGGCGGCTTTTCGTTTTTTTGCCGGCATCAATGGCTGCGACGGGTTTTCTCCAGGCCGCGTTCCATTTCTGCGCGGGTTTCGGGATGAAAGGGGTATTTAATTTCGGCCCCGAGGTGGGCAAGACCGACACGGTAATACAGGCCGAGTTCAGGAAAAAAGACAGGCAGAAGGCGCTGTTCATAATATTTTTGTCGGCGGTGATAGGGGCGGTCGTGGCAGCCGCGGCGTTTTTTATAAAATTTTAGGACATATCAGGCGGTTACGCATAAAATGAAAGCCGAAGTCAAGGCCCTTGAATCTCCCGGGATACCCGACCTGTGGGATTATAAGCCGGACTACAACTATGATTATGCCACAATGGATTTCAAGTTCCGCCTTGAGATGTTCATCGGTCCGGTCGGGAGCGAAAGTTCGGACCTTTTTACGGCAACCGTATGCGGGCCTTCAACGGTAAAGGGATTCGTCCCGGGAAAAGACTTTCTGATAGAACCTTACAGGGACAAAAGCGGACATTATCTTGTGATGAAACAGTATAATTACGACACATTGCGGGCATTTCTTGACGATTACGTCGAAAGATGCGGCGGATGGTGGTGGGGTTTTATCGCATGGAAAATAGGGAAGATCGCCAAATGGGAGCGCAGGGCCAAAAATATCGCAACGAAGCGAAGGAGAAGATGATGAAGAATAAAAGGCAACTGGAGTGGGCCGTAAGTTTCTGGATTGGGATCGGCCTGATGAGCATAATAAATGTCTGGAAAATCAATCAGAACCGGCACGCGCTCGTGTACTCCTGGATCATGTTCGGGGTTTCCGTAGTTTTTATAATCATATGCCTGATCCTGATAAAAATAAAAAAATAGGTTTTTCCGGTTTTATACGGGGCAATGAATAAGGTTAGAAATCATACCCCGCGAAGGCCGTCAGCATGACGCCCCTGTAATCCATCGGGGAACCGTAAACGCTCCCTTTTTTCACCGTGCTGGTCGTATTGTCCGAATAAGTCGTCGTATAATTTTTGTCTGTCGTGAGCTTGTCGATTATGCAATACCTGTAACCGATATTGGCCCCGTATTTCCATCCTTTGACGAGCGAATTATCGGTCCTCACCCCCAAATTTATGTCAAACATGCCCGATTGGCCGTAGTAATTGGCTATGGACTGGTAAGTGCCCAGGAGCGCATCGTTCGTGACATTCAAGACCCTGCCTGCACTGCCGAAACCCACGCCTGCCGCAAGCGTTGCGTCGATTACGTAGGGAAAGCCAAAACCTTTTATGGCGCCTGGCTTTAGCTCGTATCCGCCCTGTATCTCAAGGGGTATCAGGCCGGCGGACAAATGGCCGTCGCGGGTTGAACCCTGGGTGGTTGTTATGTCCCTTGTGGATTCAAAACAATACAGGTAACCAGATTCCGGGCCGAAAAAGAAGGGTTGTATGGTCATATCCAGCGCCGCCATTATGGATATTGCGCTTCCCAGTTGCGTATCGCTGACATTTGAATATGACGGATTTGATTTCATTGCCTTGTCCGCCGCGCTCATTGAGTTATTCAGGCTTTCCATGAGCACGTTCTGGTAACCGGCGCCGACGTTAAGGTTCAGGTTGTCCAGGCTGAACAGATTCACAGGGGCTGATGCGGGTTTATTGCCGCTGCCGTTTTCTTTTTCCGGCTCTACACCCGATTTTTTTTCATCCACCGGGGCTTTTTCCGTTGCTTCGGCTTTTGCGGGCAGTTGTGAGAACGGGTATTCATATCCAAGCCCCAGGTTCCAGGAAGGGCCGGTGATGCCGGTCTCCAGGAACACCCTGTAATCGCTCTCCGGCGGTGTGAGGGTCGCGCTCAGGGAAAAGTCGATACCGAGCGCCAGCCCCGGAAGGTTCTTCTGCAGGAAATCAGAGTGCCAGACATTGGTCGTGTCAGATATGGATGTGGAATAACCGGACCACGGGTCGGATATGGACATTCCCATGTATCCGAACAGGCTAACCCCGAGCGACGCGCCGAATTTTATATATTCGTTCATGGTCATGTGTGCGGTCAATTCGGGCGAGAGGGCCCACCAGAAACCGCTTATATTGATCTCGTCGCCGCTGTGCAGGCCGGTCTGGCTGTTGGGGAAACCGTTGTCCGCAAAATAATTGCCGGGCTCGCCGCCGCCCTGCTGGGTCTGCCAGTATGTGTATGCCAGGGTTGCTTTGCCCTTAACGCCCCAGTCAATGGGGGTCTCCTGCACCTTAAATGAGCCCATTATCTTTTCCAGGCCGCCATCAACCATGAGATCAAAAGACCCTATCTTGTAGGCCTGTACCTGGTTGTTGTTCTGGTCAATGAAAGCCGGTACCGGGAGGCCGTAAGCCGACGTGCCGAAGTCGAATGAGGCGTCCAGGACCATGTCGTCCACAACGCCGGTCACATGCTGGGGCGCGGGAGTGGCGGGCGCGGTGGTTTCATCGGAGGAACCTCTTTTTGCGAAACCAAGAAGATGCGAGGCAAAGAATAAGGACAGGATAAAAAAGAGAACGACGGGTTTTCTGAACATAATAGTAAGCCTCCTAATAATCAATTGGGTCCAAATTACGCATATTATACACGGGAATAGGGAAAAATAAATAAGGAATTGTTAAGAATTTTGTTAAGAAATTGGAAGTGTGGTCCGGGAAATTAACCGTTCCATGTTGTGGTGAATTTCCGGCCAATTACCTTGTTCCTGAATGTTTTTCCCGGATACCCTATGGCTATTGCGGCGTATGCCTGCTCATTATTTTTTAAACCAATGGCTTTCCTTATTTTTTTACTGCCATTGACGAACATATTGTTTCCCGTGAGGTTCCTGCACCCGAGGCCGAGAGTGCGCGCGTAAAGGTCCATGTTATATGCCGCGTATTGCGCGCTCTCGAGAGTCAGCGGAGCGCCTTTTTTTCCCGCAACATAAACGATCACCGGGGGCCTGAGCGTATAAGCCCTGTTCATCTTAAGGGCTTTTTCAAGTTTGGGTTTTGCCTTTAAATATTCATTATTCATGTATTTGGGCATTATTTTTAACAACCACGCTATGATCTTCGGCCTGAAAAAAGCATTGTAAAGGATCCTTATTTTCTTTAAAAGTTCCGCATCAATGAGATCTATCAGGGATTCATCATCAACGGCGATGCAGCGCATGTTAAAATCATGCGTCGGCGCTGCCGCACCCATGTTGATGACTTCTTCGATAAGCTTCCTTGGCGGTTTGTCGGATTTCAAATGCCTGTTTGTCCTGCGCTCCAGAAGAAGTTCGGATAACTGTTCTTTGCCGGGTAACAACGAGGCATTAAACGGTTCGGGGATATTGTCATCCCACCATATAGCCTTTTCCGGGCATATTGCGGCGCATTGTCCGCAGGTGCTGCAAAAATCATGATTTATTACGGATTTTTTATCGGCCAGTTTGATGCATGATTCATGGCACACACTTATGCATTCCCCACAACCATTGCACAGATCCGGATGGATTTTTACCATTATAAGCCTTTGCTCCTTTGCGAGCTGTATAGTATTATCTTATTTTATCACCTGCAATCCCGTTGGCAAGGAAATTTTCCCTTTATACCGGCCCGGTTACTGCCTTATCCTGATTTTAACCAGGTGTTGGTAGGGCATTATCATAAACTTCCTCATATTTGGCATCATTTTTCCGCTTACCCAGGGGATGGAGGCTATTGCCGCGAATATGGCGATGAAGATGTTCCTGAAGGGGTGGTTGTGGGGGAAATCAAAGACCCCGTTTTTTTTATATACCCTGTGGTCGGCCTGGAATATCACGCGCAGGTCCGAATAAATATCGTCGCGGAAAACTTTCATGCCGGCATATCCCAGGAACGAAATAGGCTGGACATAATTTTTTTCCGCGAATACAACTGCTTTTGCCGCGAGTCCATCGAGCATTTTATCCAGCTCCCCCGGCGATTCATCGGTCACTATGTCAACGAGGTTGGCGTTCTGCCATTCGGCATAGGCGGTTAGTACCTGCCTCAGGTTGAAGTTCTGCGACAGCGGCCCGCTTACGAGGAAGGCAAGCTGTTTGCCCGGCAATACCCTCTGGTGCGTGTTGAAAAAACTCCTGTCCAAAAACATTTTCCAGCGCGACGAGAGGTGCCTGCCTTTCATTTCGCCGGCATAAATTACAATGTCGGCTTTCATGACTTTTTCCCTGAACATGGAAATGAATGCGTCCTTGCCGGTGTAAGCGCATACATTCGCGGGGCCGCATCTTAAGCAGCCAAGGCAGCCGCCCTTTATATCAAGGGTTTGGATGTCGATTATTTCCGGGGAGGGGTCCATGGCGCCGGCAACCCTTGCCACCATCCTGCCGAGGTTGCCTTCGAGGCCGTCGGTCACAATGACTGTTTTTTTTGCGCCTGTCTTCACGGTGACGGCAGGAGCTTCAGGGACATAAATCCCGGGCTTTGATACTATCGGCATATAGGCGCGCGCCACAGAAATTCCCGATGAGGCCATGGCAATGGTGTTCTCGAAAAAAGAGACCAGATTCCGGCGCATTGCCGGCTTTGTCAGGTCATCCATGGCCGCGGAAAACGATCCCGTAAAATTCATTCCCAGGTCGTCGCTCACGCCCCTTATGTAATTGTGCGCTGTATGGTCGAAGAAATGTATGGAAGTGGAGAGCGCAGCCGAGTATTTGCCGGCAAAGGCCGATGAACAATCCCTCTCCCCGATGAGCTCAATGAAACGCTGGTATTGGGAACAGACCGTGAAGACATAAAGCGGAAAAGCCCAGAGCACTGCCGAAGACGAGCGCACATCGCCGATGATGACGTCGAACTTTTTTTGGTCCCTTTCTACGGAGGCGATCTCGTGCGCCGGCTGGTGGATTATAAATTCATGTTCGGGAAAATTTGTCCTCAAAAATTCCACATACTGCATGGTAACGCTGACAGGGCCTTTCGGGCTGCCGCCCAGGACTGTTATCCTCATTTTTTCGCCTCCTTTTTCCCGCTGTTCTGCAGCAGGGCCACGGTTTCATCGCACCACTCCATCACGGCCGTATAGTGTTTTATCCCGTAATTGATCGTGGCAAGGGGGAACAAAGAAGCCTCGCGGGCCGGCATTTTGGAGCCCTGCTCACATAGTTCCTTTAGCTCATTTAATACCTGCAGGGCCATGGATTTTTCCCGGTAAACGGCCGATAAAGAGACCTCGCGGGGCACAAGCATTCCGAAGAAGAGTTTCAAAAGAATTTCTATGCGGAAATACTCGGGAGCGTGCGGCTGGTAAAGCCAGTCTTTTATGACCTTGCTTCCCTCAGGCGTTATGGAATAAACCTTGCGTTCCGGCCCGCCCTTTGCCGATTTTGCTGATTTGCCCTGAAGGCGCACCAATCCCTCGCTCTTTAGCTTTGCCAGCACAGGGTATATATGGCCGTAATTTTCCTTCCAGAAATAAGAAACGCTCTTGTCTATCATCTTTTTGATGTCATACCCTGACATGGGCCTGAAAGCCAGCATGCCGAGCACGGCGAACCGCGTCCTGTTTTGTTGCGCCATAGGTCACCTCCATATATCCCAAGTATATATATCAATGTGATATATGTCAAGTGGCAAAAACACCAAAAATCACCTATGCCTTGGATTTTTGAAACCGGATCCGCCGGGATATGTCTAAATATCATGAGGTGTGTCAATTTGACAAAAATGATGAAATATTCCATATTTTACCTGGCGCTTTTTTTTGCCGTGATCCCGAACGCGGGAGCCGCATCGCCTCTTTGTTTTATCAATGTCTGGGGAGGTTACGGCGCCTACGACGGGGAGTTCAGGGATCCCATGGGGATAGCCGTGGACGGCGGCGGGAACGTGTATGTGGCGGACCTGCAGAATAACAGGATCGAAAAATTCAGCAATGACGGGGCATATGCGGCGCAGTGGGGCGGTTACGGTTCGGGCGACGGGCAGCTTGACCTGCCTTTTGGGATAGCGGTAAGCGGCGGCGGGAACGTTTATGTTTCGGACTGGATCAACAACAGGGTCGAAGAATTCAGTTCCACCGGCGCATATATAACCCAATGGGGCACAGAAGGGACCGGCAACGGCCAGTTTGATGAACCAAGGGGAATCGCGATAGACGGCAGCGGGGACGTATACGTTGCGGACATAATAAACGACAGGATCGAAGAATTCACCGCCGACGGAACGTATATAAGGCAATGGGGCGGTTACGGGCCCGGCGCCGGGCAGTTCGGAAATCCCGGGCCCGCGGCCGTCGCAATAGACTCCGCCGGGAACGTGTATGTGGCCGACGCGGGCAATAACAGGATCGAAAAATTCAGCTCCACCGGCGTGTTTATCACGCAATGGGGCGGCGGCGGGACAGGCGACGGGCAGTTCAACGATCCCGAGGGGATAGCAATAGACTCCGCCGGAAACGTGTATGTCGCCGACCTGGAGAATAACAGGATAGAGGAATTCAGCGCCACCGGCGCATATGAGACGCAATGGGGCGGAACATTCGGGGCCCCCGGAAGCGGTAACGGGGAGTTCAACGAGCCGGGGTTCCTGGCCATAGACGGCGGCGGAAATTTGTTTGTCACCGATATAGGCAATAACAGAGTGGAAGAGTTCGGCGCCTGCCCCGACAGCCCAACTCCGACCCCTCAGGGAACAATGGCGCCGACGCAAAGCGCGACATGCACTGCGATAACGACGCCGACGCAGAGCATGACATCCACCGCGACAATGACGCAGACCACAAGCATGACATCCACCGCGACAATGACGCAGACCACAAGCATGACATCCACCGCGA
>CAYUDX010000005.1:0-2023 GCA_964443355.1 uncultured Spirochaetia bacterium | reverse complement strand
ACAATGACGCAGACCACAAGCATGACATCCACCGCGACAATGACGCAGACCACAACCATGACATGCACCATAACAATGACAGCCACCGAGACGCCCGCACCCTGCTTCAGGCTCTACCCGAACGCTCCAAACCCGTGCTTGAACGGCACAAATATAATCTATAAATTATGCGGCGAGGCTGAGGTGAATCTAAAAATATTCACGATAAGCGGCGAGGTCGTGACGGAATTATCGCAGCAGGGCCTTAGCGGGATGAACCGGTTATACTGGAACGCCAAGAACAGGTCGGGCAAGGATGTTGCCAGCGGGATATTCATTTACAGCCTGGAGGCGGCCGGCGGGAACGACAGGAAAAAATTATGGGGAAAGCTCGCGGTGATGAAATAAAACGCGCGCGGGCAATAAGGCGGGATTTGACACCATATTTTCTTTGTGCTTTAATATAACAAATAAAATATGGAGGATCAGAGATGAATGTGATCAATATACTCGGAAGCCCGCGCGAAAACGGGAGCAGTGTCAGGATAGCCGCCATGCTGGTGGAAGAGCTTGAAAAAAGCGGCGCGAAATCACGCACCTTTGAGCTCAACAAGCTTTTTTACAGGGGATGCCAGGGATGCCTGGAATGCAAGAAAGGCTCGGAGAAATGCGTGGTCTCCGACGGTCTCACCGACGTGCTTAACGGCGTGAGCGCCTCTGAAATAACCATCATTTCCTCGCCGGTATATTTCGGCGAGATAACCGGCCAGGCAAAGGGGATGGTCGACCGCTGCTTTTCCTTCCTGAAGGACGATTACAGGACGAACAAAAAACCGGGACGCCTTTCCCCGGGAAAAAAGCTTGTCTTTATCTTCACCCAGGGGAACCCCGACGAGGCCAGGTTTGCCGCGTTCCCGGAGAGATACAGGGATATATTCGAAAGGTTCGGGTTCGGGGATATCCAAATAATTTTAGGGGCGGGCCTGAAGCCGGACAGTGAAGAGGGCGTCCGCGGCGACATGGCCGAAAAAGTAAAATCAACGGCTAAAAAACTAATAGGGAAAGGTTAATTCCCGCCTTTTTATTTACCCGCATCCAGGCTGAATGAATCCTGGAACTTCCTCAGGTTCCCGGTGTCGTTGTCGTTATCGGCGCAAAGATACAGCAGCTGGTAGAAATCTCTTCCCGCAAGTATTATCCTGTTGTGGGTCGTCACACCCTTCCCTGAAAAGACAACATCTATGCCCTCGTAGGGCCCGAACTTTATGTAATTCGTTGAAAGTATCTTGTTCTGCTGAGCAGACCCCTTGGCCGCTCCCATTAGCACCTTTTCAGTCGTCTTCTGGTCGAGCTCACGGTCGACGTAACCCATGGACGCGACCATGCTGTAAGCCGCCGAATCGGTCTCCGCGGTCCTTAACGTTATCCTTTTTACGCCAGCTTCGGTATTGACGTCCTTCTGCTGATACCCGGGTTTGGCAGGCATTTTAACGCTGCATTTTTCTTCCTTAAAGGCATATTCCTGCCATGCGTCCTTTGATCCTCCCTGCGCCCTGAGATCGGCGGCGTATTTTCCGGACATCATGCCGAACTCCCTGGAGCTGGAAGCCAGGGCGGACAGTAATGAGTTTTTAACCGCCTTTACGCCCCATATGCCCGAAGGCGAGCCGAGGAATTTTATGTAAGTGGAAAGTTCCGCGTCCGTGGCGGAAGAATAAGTATATGCCTTCATTGCCAGGGACTGCAGTTTTCTTTCGGGGGTATTCGCATTCTGCCCGGCCTTGGCCGCCATTGTCTCAATCTTTTCTGCGGGGATCCTGTAATTTTCCTCCACTGTCTCGTTGAAACCCTGCAGTATTTGCCTGACTATGGTGGCTCCTATCTCTCCACTTGTATTATCCGAATCGTCCACCTGGACAAGCGATTTATAGAGCTTTTTCCTCGCTGGGGTTATGTCCGCTTCCCTGAAGCCCTTTACATAGTTCCTGAGTTCCTCTATGTTTTTTGTCTCGGCGATCTCGAGTCCGGTCATTTTTACGCCCGT
>CAYUDX010000004.1:58853-131869 GCA_964443355.1 uncultured Spirochaetia bacterium | reverse complement strand
TTCGATACGGGGATTGGTTTTTGGGTTAATACAGCGGTAAACCTTTTGGCGTTAAAGCATCCAATACTAAATGGGTTCCATAACCTATAAGGAATAGATTGTACCAGAACCGTTGATTTGATGTGAAATTAAGCAGGTCGCACAGCCTATCCTTGCCATATATTACAATGCCCGCAAGCAATAAACTATGAAATAATGCTCTGTGATTAGGATGATAAGCTGGTTCAAACATATCGGGAAGCAATGCGGCAATACGTCCAACTATAATTGCACCACTTAATTCTACAAAGGTAAATTGTGGTTTCATTACTACTGTACAAATTACTCCTGCAACCGCTCCGTAACATGCATGTTCTGGTCTTTTCATAAATCACACTCCATATACCTTTATTGTAACCCCTAACAAAGATATACTTCATAGAGTTAGCCTTGTCAAACTTTATTTTCTATAGCTCATCATCTCATACATTCACAAACGCAGATATCATTAAGGCATCGTTATCCTAAATAAACAATTAATAGGAACTGTTTAAAGTAACCTTTTTATTAAGTTTTTTCCCATCCCTAATAAGACTTATATTTACCTTTTGTCCAGCATATTTTTTTATCAATTTAGCAAAAGATATTTTGTCGATTATTTCTTCATCGTTAATCCTTTTTAAAATATCTCCTTTTAAAAAATCATTGTTGAATGCTGGCGATCCTTCAATAACATAAAGAGTCACCACTCCTTTGTTGCTTTCAATTTGCTTACGAAGTTCGGATGATAAATTTGCAGTATTAATTCCAAATACTGGTGATTTATTTTCTATCCAAAAAGTTGCTAAATAATCGTAACGGTCTATAGAATATGGTATATATGTTGTCTTAGTTCCATATGTAGTTGTTGTAGAATAGCCATTATAAGAGCCATATCCTGAATAATTATTAGTTCCATAGTTTCCATAGACACTACCAGAACCATTTACCGAACCCGATTCATAAGTAGTAGATGTCTGATTGTCTGGCAAGGTTAAAGGAATATTGCCGGAAACGGTGCTTGTATATTTTTCATAAAAAATTACTTCCGCAGCGTTAACGCTCTTGGCTTGTTCTAATAATTGTTCCAGGCTAGCTCCCGCAGCATTAAATGACGAAAACCCAAGCAACGTGTAGTTATGTTCAAGCATTTTGTCACAATCCTGTTTAATGTCAGTGCCGGGGCTAACAGCGGGATCGCCTAAAGGCAAAACTACATATGGTAAAGCCGCGGCATCAACAACGCCAACATTATTAATGTAGAATTGTTTAAAAGGATTTGTGGCACATCCACACAAAAATAGAATTGCTGTAAAAAATGATATAGTTAGAATTTTGTTCATATTCAGCCTCCCTATATCTTGTAATTATTTTTAAACTGTTATCTGCATCTGCATTATCCTTTATTTAGACGATACCTTCGTAAAAATAAGTATCATTCGTGAAGTAACCAACAGTATCATTCCAATAACAAAAGCCCACCTATTAATTTTTTCTCCATAATTTATCTTCTTGTGTGTAATGCTTCGTTCGCCTTTTAAATTTCCAACAATTTTTTCAATCGTTTTTCCGCTTTCAATGAGTGTCTGGACTTCTTCGGTATCTGAATTATCCATATATTCATCATCATCGTTTGGAGTGTTTAACTTCTCATTTATCACACCTAAAACCTTTTCTTTAGAAGATATTGACGCTTCATTAATCATAACACGTGGTACCAAATCCATTCTAAATAATCCAGACAGCCCAGATATAAGCAAACAAGCCCAGGCAGAAACTTCAAAAAATCGTTGGATGTTTTCCGTGCTTGAAATAGGCTGAGATGTTTGAATCGCCAAACTAAGAATTGAAAATATTAATGCAACAAAGTAAAAATCAAATTTGTGGGAGTAATCACGTGCGGCATTCATCATGTTTTTTTCAAATTCATTAATATCTTTAACAGCCATATAAATCTCCCTTCAATATCCATATTGTATTTCCTTGGAATTATTGTAAGGCTTTTTGTATTATTGTCAACTAGGAAGCGATTAAGAACCAGGGGAGTATTTTGGATGAATTGTTACCTAATTTTGGACAGAAATATTTGGATAAAAAGCGAAGGTCAAGGTACTATCTCCTGTATTTTTTGGTCATACTATCCCTAAAATGTGAAATATAGGTTGACAGTGGAATAATTCAATTTTTTTAATAGTCAAATTAAAAAAATTATAGGATGGGATCCTGTTTGCTAATAATTTGCCTATCTATTTCGGGCTGCCACATGGGGCCGCCCCTACAGGGGGTGACGGCAAAAATGGTGGAGAGGGATGGATTCGAACCATCGAAGGCATAAGCCAACAGATTTACAGTCTGCCCCATTTGGCCACTCTGGAACCTCTCCACTTGGCCTTATAAATACCGCAAAGAACGCTATTTCCCGCGAAAATTATGATATTAAACGGAAAATACGCTGTTTTTAAAGCAGTAGATAAAATACAATATAACAATATTAAAGTCAATTGAAATCTGGCCGGACTTGGGCAGGCAAATATAAACTTTTTTTACTTTGCTATTATGAAGGCGCTGATCTTTGACTTTGTTACCTTGCCGTTTACGTCAGTATATTTTACCACGTAATAATAGACGCCCCTGGCGAAATTATCCGTAATCCCTTCCATCATTTTTATGTTCATCTGCGGGAAGGTCAGCCCCGATGTGATCTTTGTGTCCACAACTTTCCTGAATGCCTTGGTGTATATGATCACTTCGATTTCGGAGGCGGCCACCGGAACCGTCATCTCCACGGACATATTTGTCGAATCCTGGTTAAGGTATAAAACCGGCTTAAATACTCCCCATGTCCCCACCGGAGTTATCACAAATGTCGGCGCGGGCGTCGGGGTATCCGTATATGAAGGCGTATTTGTGGGGGTTAACGTCCATGTAAGGGTCGGCACGGCCGTGGCCGTGTTCACCTGGGTCCATGTCTGCGTATAGGTAAATGTGGCGGTCGCGACGGTTGTCGAGGTGTTTGTGGACGTGGAAGTCGGGGGAACCGACGTAAAGGTGAATGTCGGCGTCGCCGTATCAGGCTGTGTCGGCTCCGGCGTCTGTGTGGCTGTATGCGTATAAATCGTGGTGGCCGATGGCATCCCCGTAATTGTCGAGCTTGGCGCCGGCTGTGTAGGGCTCATGGTGTTTGCCGGTGTCGCCGTGTCCGCGGCGGTTGATGTAAATGTCGCGCTCGGCACGACCGCGGTATTTGTCCCGGTAAATGTCGCGGTGGGATTTGCCTGCGTGACTGTCGTCGTCGGCGTAACGGTTGCGGTGACAATATCCGTCGGCGTGAATGTTTTGGTCGCCGTGAATGACTGGGTCGAGCTCAATGTAAACGTGGGAGTAAGGCTTGAGGCCGTCGAGGTAAAGGTGACGGTTGCCGTGGCCGTAAACGTCCCTGTAAAAGTCTGCGTCGCCGCTGGAACTGTTGATGTAAACGTCGGCGTATCCGTGGCCGTGTCGGTCGGCGTGAACGTTTTTGTAAAAGTCTGCGTCGCCGCTGGCGCCGTCTGTGTAAACGTCGGCGTATCCGTGGCCGTGTCGGTCGGCGTGAATGTCTTTGTAAAGGTCGGCGTCGCGCTCGGCACCGTTGACGTAAATGTCACGGTGTCGGTCGGCGTGAACGTCTTTGTAAAAGTCGGCGTCGCGCTCGGCACTATAGACGTGAATGTGGATGTGAACGTGGGTGTGAATGTCCTTGTCGATGTCGGCGTCGGCGTCCTTGTCGCAGTGAATGTATTTGTCCTTGTAAATGTCGGGGTGAATGTGGGGGTTGTCGCGCCGCACGTTACCGGCGTTATTGCCGCAAGCCATGCCTGCACCGCTGCGCCATGGCATGTTGTGGCCACAAAATTGGTGAAATTAGAAAGCAGGCAGGGAGGGGCGGTCGTGTTAAAATCCCATGCCATTGCGTTATAGGCGTAATTCGAGGTGTTGTTTCCGTTTATCCATGATATCAAGTCAGATTCAAAGGGTGTGCATCCGCTGTTATCCTGGGTGTTTCCCGCACCCGCGTTTGAAGGTCCGAATTCCCCTATATCAACGCAGAATCCCGCGGCAACAGCCACGGTAACATACTGGTTCCAAAGTGCTATTTTTGAGGCTTCCGTTGTTCCGCCCTTGTTGTCGTATATGTGAGCCTCATACATTATGCCGTCGCCGGACATGTTGCCGGCGGTATTCGTGTCTGTTATGGAATTCGCGGAAATTCCGGTCATGTCCCATGCCCAGCCGAGACCGCCTATCACTATGACATTTTTCGCCCCGGTATCACGTATGGTTTTTACAAGCGCCTGGAAGCCGGGCGTGTGGAACCCCGACAGGCTTGTCCCTCCGCCTTTCCATGTTGCCCACGTGTCGTCCTTGGGTTCGTTATAAAGGTCGAAAAATACCGCCGGATTGTTCGCGTAATGGGTTGCGACAGCCTGCCAGAAAGCAGTGCTGTTGTCGTCGGGCATGTCTTCCTGCGCGTCGGATGTACCGAACGAGCCGGTGCCCGACCAGTGCAGGTCTATCTCGGCGTAACAATTGGCGCTTGACGCGGCCGCAACCGCGCTGTCCACAAATGCTATATATGCGGCGGCGCTTGAAGGCTGGCCGTGTGTGTTCTTATATCCGAACCAGAAATCCTGGCTTATCGGTATCCTGACAAAATTTGCGTGCCAGTTGCTTATGGCGCCTGTAACGGAGTTTGCTATAAGGCCTCCGGCTCCGTCGTTTGCCGGCGACCATTCAAGACCGTCGACGTCGACGCCGGCAAGCCTGACCGGGCAGCCTCCGGATACTGTCTTAAGCTGCGTGCCTACGACATGAAGCTCGGGAGGCGCCGCCATTATTATTAATGAAAACGCCAATATTATCAGTATGACAAGGTTTAACGTTTTCAATTTTGTATACATATATATTCTCCTTTAATAATCTTCTTGAATATTAGACTGTGTTAAACGTTAAAAAGTTCCGCTATTTACATATTTTGTCATATTTCCGCAATTTAACGAAAGCCCTTTGTTTCACGTACAAAATCATCGTTTCAATAAAATATACCTTACAAAATAGCAACATAATATATTTTTTTTAATTATGGCCAAAACATTTATTTATTTTCAGCCGTCTAATTTTTGTAATTTTATATCATATTCATTAAGGAGGAAAATATGCGCAGGAGATTCTTACTTTTGGCGGTTGTTTCCATTCTGGCTCTTTTTTGTTCCAACTCCTTTGCCCGTTACAATTATGGTTACGCTTATCATGGCGGAAGATGGCACAGCCACGGCTGGTTCGGTTTTGACTACGCAGTGGGTTACCCGCCCGTGGGAGTAATTGTCGCAAGCCTTCCTTTCGGCTACACGAGGATAATTTATGCGGGAGTCCCCTACTATTACTACGACAACGTATATTTCTCCGCATGCCCTGGAGGATATATCGTGGTCCCGGCGCCGCAGCCGCAGGAAGAAGTCACCCCCGCGGCTTCCGAAGGGGAAGATAACGAGCAGGCCGTTACGGCTACAGCAAAAGTTTCAAAAAACAGCGATCTTATTGTGGTGAATATCCCGAAAAAATCCGGGGGTTTTATCCCGGTCAAGCTGACAAAACACGGTTCGGGATACATAGGGCCCCAGGGAGAATTTTACGCCGGCCACCCGACGGTCGAACAGCTTTCGGTTTTATACGGAGAATAATACAAAAAAAACAGATACAAAGGCCCGCGCATTACCCGCGCGGGCCTTTGTTATTTGATCATCGAAAGGAATTCCTCTTCGCTTATTATGGCTATCTTCGAACCCTCTTCCATGAACTTCTTTGCTTTCCTTGTTTTCGGGCTTTCATCCGCGGGTTCCTGCGTCCCGGCGATAGACCCCCGGACAAGGAAGTCGGTGGCAAACCTTACGTAATTCGAGAGCCTTGCTCCGCAATTTACCGCGGCCTGCATTGCCTGCCTGCGTGTAAAGCCGTTCGAAAAACCGCCCGTAAAAACAAGCTCGCGGTTAAAGAGCGGGTTGTCCCTGTCAAAATCTTTTTTTTCCGCAGTTATGGAAGCCGCATCTACACGCTCCGCCGCTTTTTGCTCCTTCTTTATGGAGCTTAAAATATATTTTTCGCCCTCTTTGACCCTTCCGATGTTGACCTTTAACGCCGAGGCAAGGGCGTGGACGTCCTGCGTGGAATTTTGTTCCATGGCTTTCATCATTATGAGCGCGCTTGTCATGGCGTCCTCGCCCGCGTCGTGCTGCCTGAATTTATGGCCCAGGAAAGCGCCGACCGTCTTGAGCCTGTAATTTTTAAGCCCCTGCCACGCGCCGCGCGCCACCTCGCATGTGCATATGTATTCGAAACCGGGGATCGGGATGCCATATAAGGTAAGGACGTCCTCGAGCACCGGGACGTCAAAGGAAGTGTTGTGCGCGGCCACCACGGAATTTTCTATGAACCCTTTTATCTCCGGGTAAAGAGCGTCGAATTCCGGCGCGTCCTTTACCTTTTCCGCGGTTATGCCGTGCACCCTTATGTTATCCCTGTTGAATTCATCATAACCGGCCTTCGGCTTTACCAGCCTGTTGATGCCATGCGTGACCTTTCCGTCCTCTATCACGGCCACTCCGACGGCGCATACGCTTCCCCAGAAAGGGTTTGCGGTCTCAAAGTCGATGCATGTCAGTCTCATTTTGCTCCGTATATTATGTTATTTTTGCGTTTCCTGGAAACGGTATACTGAACCTTCATTATTATAGTATGTAATGGCGGATATGGCTATGGAATATTTTTGTTTTTAATATGATCGCGGAGCTGGCCTGTGTTTAAAAAGAGTATGCGCCGTTGAGGGAAATTATGAGCCCTGAAAAATCAACCTGCATGATATCATTGTTGGCGTCTTTCAGCGTGTCGCCCTTTTTCACGGCCGCAAAACCGGCCGGAGAATAATCCTGGTTTGCGGTAACCTGCGGGACATTTGCGATCCTGTAGCCAAGGGTCAGCCCCGCGGCAACGGCGTCGGTGAGTTTATAGCTCCCGTTCACGCCGATATCGGCGACAAATGCGCCTCCGCTATAACCGAGAGTTTCAGAATTGGTCGTTCCGAACCCGGAATTTGTGCCGCTGATGGTAATTCCCGCCGCGCCATAACCCAGATAAAGGTCCCCTGATAATATTATTTTCTGACCCTGAACCGGATAATAATATGAAGCCCCCACCATCACCGGAAATATGGAGCCGCTGTAATCGGACTCGTCTGCATAAGGAAATCCGAATTCGGAGCCGGAAAATGCGGTTTTTGCGGTTGGAACGCCGATAAGTTCAAGCCTGGGGCCTATATAAAGCCCGGGATATGCATTGTATCCTCCCTGGGCGCCTATAATAAAAGCGCTCCCGAGGTCCTGCTTTTGCCCTGTTGCGCCCAGGGAGGTCGCCCGGGAATATGAGGTATCGATAAAATTGTTCACTTTTGACATGCCGACCGTGGTGAATCCGCCAAACGCCGATATTTTTATTTTTTCCGAGGGTCCGTTTTTTTCGTTTGAAATGGAATCCGCGTAGTTGCCGCACTTTGCAGACATGGATTTATTGCCGAGTTTTTCATAACAGGCGGCCATGGCCCGGTAATAATCCGGGTTTTTGGGGTTAAGTTTCGCGGCGTAGGAATAATAGGTCAGGGCTTTTTTATAATCACCCTTATGGAAAACGGCGTTGCCGTAATTGTAATAATCCGATGCGCTTGCGGCCAATATCATGGACGAAAATAATAAAATCGAAATGATAATCAGGGTGATTTTTGAATTTTTCATTCCCGCCTCCCTGGTTGTTTTTAATACAATAACACCATTCCAGACGGTTTTCAATATTAATATAGGGCACTTAAGGCATCCATTTTTTTCATCCTCCGGTGCAATAAAAGTATCCTCTATAATTTTTCATTTTCCGACTTCAAGTATTAAATAGTTGTGCTATAATTGGTAAAACTAACTTCAGGAGGGGCCAATGAAAAAATTTCTTCTGTTCTCGTTCCTGTTCCTGCTCTGCGTTCCTTTCCTTTCCGCCGCGGCGGATCCGGCCGCGGGTTCCACCCAGCCCGTGGTAAAGATCATAATGAAGGACTCATCCATCGTCACCGGCACCCTTGTGGGTTCCGACGACGGCGCAATTTACGTTGAAAAATCGGGAAAGGCGCTGACCCTTAAAAAATCCTCGGTGTTAAAGGTCTTTGACGCCTCCACAGGCAAAGAGCTGGATATAAACGGCGCAGCAACCGCGGCGCCGGCGGTAACTCCCGCCCCGGCTGCCGAGACATCCGGCAGCGACGCCGATAAAAACACCGCCGCCGGCAAAGACCAGGATAACTCAACACACAGGAAAAAATTTGCCGCCGCCCCGGGTTATACCGAACCAAACGGATTCTTTGAAATTTTTGCCTACGGAACGCTCAGCAACAGTTATAATATCGGGACTTCCCTGCAAAACTGGATGCAGGATGACGTGCAGAGCGGCTCACCGGCTTTCGCCAATATCGGCGGGACAGCTTTTATGGGGCTCGACCCAGACCAGCAGATGTATCTTGGCGTCGGCATGTCGCTCAATATTCCGCCTTCGCATTCAATCTGGGGGTCAAACCTTGGCTTTGGAAACGACAGTGAGCTGGTCCTTAATCCCTACACAATATCCGTAAACATACCTTTCAGATATGTATTCAAGGATTCGGGATTCTCACTAACGCTAAATCCCGCCCTTATAATCACGGTATTGACCGGCTATTACACATGCAGCGGAAACACTTATGTTACCCTCAACGGATATCCTTCAATGCAGGGAACTTTTGACACAAATATGGGAAGTCTCGGTATGGGTTTTGATTTAAGCCTTGGCGCGGAATATTATTTCGGCATGTTCGGTATAGGCGCCAAAGCCGGCTTCAGGATAGAGCAGGCCGCCCTTAATTTCAACAGTCCCTATGAAACCTGGTCGCCGACTTTGAACGGACAGACAGTGGGCATTGACCTCAGCGGTTCATACATGACAATAGGGGTGATGATGAAATTCGGGAGCGATAAATAGGCCGGATTGAAATAAGCTTCCCGGACAATGTAATCTCAAACAGGGTCGTTCATGTCCGTTCTTTTCTTATCCGCGCCTAAAGGGCGTGAAAAATCGCCCCATTTTTCCAGGGAAGCCCTGATATCCGATATGCCGGCCATAATTTTTTCAATTTTCGCCGGGTCCTCCCCCGATAATTTTAAGGATCGCGCAATATTTGACAGCTCGGAAATGGGTTTTTCAATGACAGACAGCCGCTTGATGCCCTCCTCTTCCGACAGCCTTTGCCTTGTTAAATCGGCATTCATGCAGGATGTGATTGTTGCCGCAACTTCATTGATAAATTCAAGCTCCTCCTGCAAGAACGATATATCGGTTGTCTGCTTTTTCCCGGCAAGCACTCCCATAACAGCTCCGGCGCCCCTGAGCGGCTCAAGTAAATCCGCCCCAAACCCGTCCAGGAACTTATTGCCCGCGGCGGTTTCATAACGGACGTATAATTTGTCCGGAAAACCGGAAATAATTTTGTCTTTAAACTCCCCCGCGTCGGTTGCCCATCGCAAAATGAATGTCCCGCCTTCCTGTGAATAAATGCAGGCCTCCATCTCAAAATGTTCCCTGAGCAGGTACAGCAGGTTCATGATCTTGTCTTCTTCGGCGACGTTCATTTCCTTTATATATCCGTAACTTTTCCTGGCCTCCGTGGTGCTGGTTTCAGCCGCAAGAGCGTCAGCAAAGAGGTTGAGTGTATAATGCATTTTCCGCGCAAAATAGACGAGCAATATGCTCAAAATGAAAAATATGCCTATCTGTATACGCGGCCGGCCGGAAAGCGCCAGGAAGACCGCGGTATAACAGCCTCCGGCAACGGCGCCGACGGACGTATAGATCATGAAGTTTTTAAAAAGCAATCCGGCGTCGAGCAGCCTCAGCTTGAATATTGAATAAAAAATGATCAAAAGGTATGCGGTGTTGGCAAAGTTACCCCAGTATTTAAGATGATGCCAGCCCAGGCCTTCCGTAAAGTCCAGCATTCCGCCGGCGAACAGCACGAGAAACCCCGCAAATACATAAAAGATCTTTAACCTCTCCTGCCTGAATTTTATCCTGCCGTAATAATGCGCCAGCACCGCGAAAGCCGTAAAAAGCGTTATAAACTCATATGCAAACTGGTAAACTTTCACCGGGTAGGAATAGTACGCGTCATAGAAGGTTTTAACCGCAAAAGTGGTTAATGTGAGCATTTCGTTTATAACGCTGAGGCCAATAAATACGGCAAATACTTTCCCGGTCCTGCTTTTCATCGGAATGCCGTAAAGCGCCATGACAAGGTAAAGGGCCGCCGGAGGGATCAGGTCCACAAAAATGAAGTTTATCCTTGAAAAAATCTCAATATCATAACCCTTCCACAATACCACGCACACATTCCACGCGCCGAGGAGGAGGCTCATTATAAAAAATGCTATGTTAAGCCTGTTCCTTCCTTTTGCAACCGCAATTACCGCCAGTACGATATTGACAACGGCCGTTCCGATGATTATGTTGAAAATCATAAAATCCTCCTTGTTCTTTACATTCCGAATCTCGTTCCAATCCCCGTTTTATTAAGGTTATTTAAAAATTTGATACCCTGTTATCAGCAGGTAACAAACGCCCGCCGCAAAGACCACGCCGTCAAATCTGTCGATTATGCCGCCGTGGGCGCCAAGTAAACGGCTGAAATCCTTTATTCCCAGGTTTCTCTTCCACGCGGAAACAATGAGGTCGCCCAGCTGCGAAGCGGCGCTGACTATCAATCCAAACATCACAACCTGCCAGAGTTTATGCCCCGGCAGGCAGCATGCCGTCGCGGCCGCGATAACAGCGCCCGCCAGCAGGCCGCCTATGGCGCCTTCAACCGTCTTGTTCGGCGATAATGCCGGCGCAAATTTCCTCCTGCCGAACAATTCCCCGCTCACTTCGGCAAAAGCATCCGTGGCGGCGACCACAAGATAGACGAACACCAGATAAAATCCCGTGGGGTCGTCTATGTGAAGCGCCACCAGGCATCCAAGGAATGCGGGAATATATATAACGGCCATTGTTGCCAGCGAGACTTTCGGCATCAGGTTCTTGTCCATTTTGTAAAAAGTCAGCAGGCACAAATGGATTATTATAAGGAATATTATCACCTTGAAAAGCATCAGCGCGGTCAAAAAATCGATCGCAAGCACAACAACAAAGGATGTAAGGCCGTACCAGAAAGGGCTTATGAACCGATAATTCCTTTTTTTCCGCGAAGCGTCGGCTATCTCATAGGATGCCAGTCCTGCGATCAGTCCGGCAAGAAAGGTAAAAATATGATATGGCGCCCAGGCCGCCCCGATCATCAGCAGATTAATCAGCACATAGACGCCGAGCTTCTTTTTGCTGCCTTCGGTTTTTCCTTTGCTTTTTTTATGCCGGTTTTTGTTGGACAGAATGACGGCGGACGCAAGTATTAACATCAAAAAATATGCCGTTATCACCCGCCAGTAACAGTTCATTTATTCGCCCTCCCTGAATATTTTGACTGTTCCCGCATTTCCATCCACTTCCACCATCATGCCGTCCTTGACGGCTTCAAGCAGCCCTGTTATCCCGACAACGGTAGGCAGCCCCATTTCCCGCGCGACTATCGCCGAATGCGAAAGTATCGACCCTTTTTCTATTATAAGTCCCGAGACCGAAGGATAAAACGTCACCCATCCCGGGTCGGTTCTTTTGGTGACAAGAATCTCACCGTTAAGGGCGATGTCACCCTGCGGGTCGAGAATTATTTTCACCCTGCCTTTGACTTTTCCCGGGGAACATGCGACGCCTTTTAACAGCCCTTCCGTTCCCGCCGCCTTTACCCTGCTGAAATCGTTGTCCTTATAAACAATCCCCCTTGTTTCTATCCTGTCCTTGAGGCTGTTTTTTTCCTTAAATCCCTCAAATTCTTTTTTCCTCAGCAATGAAAGTGCCTTTAAATCCTGTGTAAGCGATGTCCCTTTTATGTAAGCAAACACCTCATTAATGTCCAGGTAATAAATATCGCGCCACTCGCCGATCAGTCCCGCCCCGGCGAATTGCTTCCCGAGCGCCTGCGACATTCTCCTGGCAACGTTGTATACTTTTGACCTGGCAAAACGCATTGATTCCCTGTTCTTTATGTGCTTCAGCGCATTTTTCAGGACATAGTAAAAAATCCGCTTCCTGAACGGATACAGGACCAATCCCTTGGCCCTTATGGCATCCAGCGCTTTTTTCTCCGCTTCCTCTTTCATTTCCTTTTCATGTTTCTTCATCTCTTCAATGCCGCCGTCCTTTAATGACAGGTAATTTCTAATGATACCTATCAGGAATTCCGGCCTGTCCGATAGCGACGGCTCTTCTATTTTCAATTCATTGACCCCGCGAAACCCGTAATTATCGAGATATTCGCCCACCCGGGCGCCAACCTCCGCATATTCGGGTTTGTTCAGGCTGTCCATTATTTTTTTGTTGTCCTTTTCCGCAAATATTTCCAGATACTCCGGCTTCGTTTTTATTAGGTCCGCAATTTTCATGGCGTCTTTTACAGGCAGAGTTGATTCAACGTCTCCCTGGCCGCAAAGCAAATCGTTCTGCATGGTGCCCGACCCGTCAATTCCCCATTTTATGACCATATTTTTCAACAGCCCGTAGAAAACCATGGCAAAAAAGTCGGTAAGTATCGGCGCCTGCCAGTTCCACACAAGCTTTTGCCTCAGAAAATTGAAATGGCCCATGATTTCCCACGGCCTCTCTTTGCCGAAATCCATCTCTTTATAACGCCGGTATATGAGAATAAAGTTCTCCTTGAATTGCCGCACACGGGAGTCGATCCGCATGAAATGCCACAAAAACCTCAGGCCTATGGCGGCCACTTTAAGATTGCCGGTAAATTTTTCAAAAGGGCCGCCGCCTGCGCCGCCCGGCCTTTCGTCGAACCTTTCCTTAACCCCCATCATTTGCTCCATAAACTTCTTGTTCTGCTCGTAACCGGGCAGCATCATGATCACCCGGTACCAGCTCCTCAAATTATAGTAAACTTCCCCGTTGATCAACCCGAGCATGTTCCTGAAAACCTCCTCATTTTCCAGTATCTGGCTTTCAGGCACGCCCACGGCCCTTGTGAACTGCTGATACACTATATTGTAAAGGTCCAAAATAAAAGAAAACGTGAACGGCGTCGTGACGCCCGCGTAACTTTCGGTAATATTTGAATTATCCCAGATTATGCGGTTGTCCGGCTTTGTCCGGGTTATGGGCCTTGTTTGCAGCACATAAATCATTCCTTTTTCGATCCCTATTTCGATGTCCTGCGGCGCGCCCATGTTTTTTTCTATCTTTAAAGCCTCGCCGACAAGCGCCGCAAGTGTTTTATCATCAAGGCACTTTTTTTTCTCAAAATCGGCCGGCAGCGCCAGGATTCTTGTCCCTCCTCCTTCGGCAAAATCCACTTTCGACCTCTTTTCGGCTATTATTTCATTTTTAAGGCCGCCGGTCCGCGCAACCGTATATGTATCAGCTTCTATTTTCCCCGAAACAAGCCCCTCTCCCTGCCCGAAAACAGCGTTAATTACCACGTCGTCGTTCCCGTTAATTGCGTCGCATGTAAAAATTACGCAGGAGATCTCGCTTCTTATCATCTTTTGTACGACAACGGAAGTGGCCAGGCCGCCGTCTGATATGTTTTTTTCGCGCCTGTATGCCCCGATCCTCTCGGAGTACAGGGAAGCCCAGCACTTCTTTATTGCTTCTTTTACATCTTCAAAACCCTTCACAAACAGGAACGTGTCCATTTGCCCCGCAAAGGAAGCCTCCGCGGAATCCTCGCCGACAGCCGACGATCTTACGGCAAGATATTCATCGTCCAGCTTTGCTTTTTTAAGCGCTTTTTTCAGCTCCAGGCAAAAGTCATCCGGCAGCGACCCGCCGATTATCTTTTTCCGCATATCAGCGCCGTCTTTATTCCGACCAATATTGTTTTGCCCGAGGAAACCGCCAAACACTGCGGGCGATATCACGATGAACGGCGGCACGTTCATGTTCTTTGACACAAGCCTGCGCAGGTTCCCGGCTTTGCCGCCAAATTCCTCATCGCGCCTTAGCGCGTCTTCGTTCATCATATAAATATATTTCATTTTGACACCGCCGCCGGGAATATCCACATGATATTCAGGGCAATGGAATATGAAAGTATGCATGCTCCCGTAAGGCTTTCAATAAATACGCCTTTTTTTAATTTCTTTTTGCCCGTTATATATATAACCACCCCCGTTATATATGCGATCGCCAGCAAAAAGAAGAACATTCCGAAAAATACTGGCCTTGCGGTCGATGCGGCAATTAAATATCCCGCGGCGCCCATTATTATATTAAGCACTATGAGAATTGCGACGGGCGCGTTTTCGCCGCTTGCCGAAGTATATGTCTCCACCCCTTTTTGTTCTTCCTGCGGCCTTTTTACTTTTCTGGCGATCTCATATGAAAACGAAGTGCAAAAAACAGCCGCATTAAGTACGACATAATTCATGCCGTAATCGGGGCGGGCGGCGGCCGCAACCGCGAAGCACGTCAGAGGTATTATTACAACTCCGTGCGTTATTGCATAGAGGTAAATATGCCTGCTTAAGAACTTTCCAGCGAAGAATTCTTTCCACATTAAAAAAGAATAAACGACGGCGGAAAACATCCATATTAATCCCGAAAATCCCGTAAAAGCCGCCAGGATCAATTCCAGCGCTATTACAGGTATCATGACAAAGCCAAGTTCTTTCAGCGATACAAGGCCGCGCTGGACCGGCCTCCATGGCTTGTATTTAGAATCCAGCGAAAAATCCTTAAATTCGTCCATCAGGCGCAGGTGAAGGAAAAACAATATATATGCTATGACAGCGGCGCAATAAACAACGGGTCTAATTGAATTTTTATAATAAACCAGCGATATCCCGTAAATGGCGCTGAATGTGAGCAATAAAAGCACGCCGTTCTTATGCAACGGGAACCTCTCATCCATATATTTCAAGAATCTCAAGATAAAAGAAGGTTTTTCCGGCGCTTTGCTCATTTTGATCCCCTTTCAACCAGTGTCCTTAATTTTGAATAATCTATTTTGGTCCTGTGCCTTGGATCCTTCGGTATTTTGCCCACGTATCTTGTTTCATTAAAATCAGCCCCGTGCTTTCTTATTATTTGCCTGATTTTATTCATTTCCGTCTTTACCGCCCGCATGTCCTTTTTTTCCACAACAAGCACATTAACATCCGCAACTTCAAGCAGGACCGGGCGTATTCCGATCCGCGATAATATCTCGAGTTCAACCGCCTCCGCAGGCAGCTTTTTTCTTCCGGATTTGATCAGGTTGTTCACCCTTCCGCAGAACCAGATCCTGCCCCGCCTGTCTTTGTAACCTATGTCGCCCGTGTTGTGCCATACAACGCCCTTATTATCGCGGGGTTTGTCCGCGATCCGCTTTTTTTCAACGTCGAAGTAACTCCTGCAGACATGCGGGCCCGCAACGAGTATTTCTCCGGGCTGCATCCTCAAAATCCCGGCGTATTTTTTTGTCTCGAATTTTATCCTGACTTCCCTGACCGGTTTTCCGACGCATGTCCCCGCCGTGTTCCTCTCATTAAAAGCCTTCAACAGTTCCTTTCCCGCAATCTCGCAGATAGGTTCGGCCTCCGTAGACCCGTAGACCGCGGTAATCTCCGCGCGGCAAAAGTATTTCAGGCAGTTTTCAACCAGTTTTTTGGTTACGGCCCCGCCTCCGCAAAAAACCTTTTTTATAAGATTTAACCCGCCCGACCCGCGCCTGTCTGCCTCTTTCATGAGCCTGACGAGAAAGGCCGGCGACGCGGTGAGAATGTTCGCTTTTTCCCTGCCGAGAATATCAAAAACGCGCCGGATATCAACTGCTTCGACATCCTGCTTTTTCCCCCATGGAATTATGCTTGAAGCGCTCCTGCCCAGGTTGGCAAGCAGGAATACCGGGAACGGCTGAAGGTCCGTATCCCCTTTGCCGTATTTCTGCAGCCTGTTCAAGATATTATACTGTTCATAGAGCATCCCGTGGGTCCTGATTATGCCCCTGGGAACCCCGGTGCTTCCTGTCGTAAAAGTGATCAATGCGGGCTTATTATAACCGGCCCCGGCCGCGGCGGTTCCGGCAACTCCGGGGACTCCCTTTTCCTTTACCAGGGACGAAGCAAGCACTTTATTGCTTATTTCCCTGAAAGACCTGAAAAGCGAGAAATAAAGGAACGGCTTTAAGGTCCCGATGAAGTATTCCGGGGCAATGGCCGAAATGGTTTTTTCTATCTTTTTCCCTTCCATCCAAGGGTCGACGATAACCACAACCGCGCCCAATTTTACAAGGGCGAGCAGGATGACATAAAAATCAATAGACATGGTCATTAAAAAGAATACTTTTGTCCCGTCTTTTACACCCAACCCGGAAAGGCGGGCTGCGGCCATTCCGGCTTTGCCGGCAAGTTCGCCGAATGTTATTTTCCCGCCGTCAACCTGTTCTATGGCCGTGGAATCCGGATTGTTTGATACCGCCTTTTCAAATATGCCGTAAATGTTATAATTTGATTTCATAAAGGCAATACTCCTTGTTTTTTACGCCCGCGCCGGCGTCGATCCCGGACGAAACATTGCCGTCCCGTATAAGGCAATGATTAAATACCCTGTAACCTTTTTTCACCGCCGCCTCATATACCTTATATACCATCATTGCGGCCATTCTTGTCGCCCTGTGTGCTTTTACGACCCCGATGGTTTTTAAATTAAGGATCCGCCCTTCCCTGTAGCCCGCCCTATAAGCAAGAAATTTGAGCGCCTTCAGCAGCGGGTTGGTTTCACCCAGAAGAAAATTAAGTTCCGGATAGGCGAAAATGAAGCCCGCATCGTCTCCCGAGGGCCCCCTGCATATCAGTATAAAATCCGGGTCGGCCACTTCTTTCATTTTCGAATAAAGGTTTATGAATTCGCCCGAAGAAATCCCGGAAAAGCCGAAATTATCCCTGAATATTTCCCCGGATAGCCCGTAAATTATCCCGAGCTCGTTGTTAAAATCCCTGATGTTTATCTTCCGGATGCCGAATCCGGCCGACACGCCCTGCGCGTATTTCGGCTTCATCCTTGTCAGTAGTTTATTGTAATCACGTATCTGTTTTGAGTGGTATTTTTCAAGCACCGAGAAACCGTAACGGCTGAAGTAGCCGGGATAATAACTCTTGTTGTACGGCTCATTCGTGAATATTTTTTCTTCAAATCCTTTTGTCATAAGCCTGTAACGGTGCCAGGTATCGATATCCAGCGGGGCCATGATCCTTTCCATTCCCCTCTTCCTGAACCATGCCGCGCAATAATCCATGAATTCCCCGAAAAAATCATAGTCTTCCGCAAATTCAAGGAATCCGATGCAGCCGGTCCTGCCCTGCGGCGCATACAGCAAGGCGCGCGCCTTTATATGGCCGCCTTCATAAGCCAATACTTTGGCGTGGTTGCCTTCGTTTAATTTGTCGTTTTCAAGCAGGGTTTTTAACTGGCTTTTCCTGTCTGGAACCGTCCAGTTCCCGTCATTTTTATAAAGCGTAAAGGCAAATTCCACAAATTGCGACACAAGCGCCCTGTCGCCAGTAAATTCGACCGTTTTCATCATTTGACCGCGCCGAGACAGAAAAACAGAACAGCCAGGCCCAGCGTGCCAAGGGACATTATTATTTTATTCCGCGGCTTGTAAAATCTGCGGTTTAAGACCATCAAAACGGAATATATCAGCAGGGCGACCGCAACCGCCGGAAAAACAGCTGCCGTTTTTTTTGCGGCAAGCCATACCAGGTAAAACCCGGCGCAGACAAAATGCATCCAGAACACGGGCATGCCGAGATAGGAAAGTTTGTCCCCTTCCTTTATGTTCCCGATGTCGTTAAAAACAGAAAGCCGCACCAGGGCGCACATCCCGTAGCACACGAAAGACACGAGGCAATACCATTCGTTAAATCCCCAGCAATACAGGAATATGCCGGGAGCCGCGACGTATGACACCGCATCAATGAAACCGTCGAGATACCTTCCGAAGGGCCTTTCGGTCCCGAACTTACGCGCAAGCACCCCGTCAAAAGCGTCAAAAAGAAGCGCACAAAACATGAAACCCAGGCTGTCGGCGAGCCTTCCGGATACAGCCGACAGCATCGAGAAAAACGCCATCAGCAGCCCGAAAAGGGAAAAGGCGTCCACCCGGTTAAGCGAAACAATGAACGGGGATTTTCCGTCACTTTTCATTTTTTACGCCGCCTTTCCCCCAGAAAAATTGCGCCGGCAGGACAAAGATGTCGCCCAGCCAGACAAAAAATATCATTGCGGCGGAAAAAATCCCGAAATATGCTATTGAATTTACGTGCGAAAATGCAAAAACCGCGTATCCTATGCCGAGAATGATGTAATTGAAAACGGCGGAATTCAGTTTTACATCGAATACTTTCATCCATTTTTCCTCCTCGGTCCCGACCGCTTTTTTATACACGAACATCATGTGTATCGCGTTGTCCCCGACGATGCCCATTGCGATGCTGGCTATGGTTATGGTCGCCACGTCCAGCGGTATTCCCAGGAACCCGATGGCGCCCATGGTCACGGCGATCGGAAAAAGGTTCGGAAATATGGAAAGCAGGGCCAGCCTCCATGAACCCAGCGAAATACCTATGACTATCATTATAGTGACGAAGGCCCACGGAAAACTCGACCTCTGCACGTCGTCGACATATTTCATCATTTTCACATAGAGAGGCAGGTACCCGCACGGCTCTGTCTTTATGGCCGGAGGCAGGTCTTTCTTGGCAAAGGCGGCTATCGCGGAGAGAGTCTTTTCTATCCCGCTCGAGCTTTCCATCTTAACCTGGAAAGTTATCTTGGCCATCTTTTCATCCGGGGTTATCATCGAGTAAAAACCGGTCCCTTTCAGCGGCAGTCCCGCTGCCTTCATGGCTTCGTACTGCGCCAGGTAGTCATAAACGCCCAGGGAATCCTTGATCTCGGGCAGTGAGGATACGTCATCCCTGAACTTCCTTATCGCAGCAAGATACTCTTTCGAAATACAGGTGCCTTTTTCCGGTTTAAGCACCATATCAAGCGCGAGGTAATAACCGAAGTCTTTTTCTATGGCTTCCGATTCCATCCTTACCGGATTGCCTTTTTTCAGGTAACCCAGGCTGTATGTGTCGCTCTTGAGCAAAGTCAGCCCCCATAACGCCAGTGCGCATATGGCAACCGAGACCGCCATAATGGTCCTGGAATTCCTTTTCAGGAACCCAAGCAGGCCGGAATAGTTTCTTATAGTTTTTTTGCTTTTCATGGGGACTTTCATCCTGATGAGCAGATCAAAGCAGAGCGTGTTCACCAGATACGCCGTGATAAAGGCCGCGGTTAGCCCGGCTGAAGCCAGTATCCCGAAATCCCTTATTATCTTCATGTTGCACAGCACCAGTGACAAAAATCCCAGGATCGTGGTAAAGAACGCCACGAACGCCGGCCAGAACACTTCGCCGGTCTTTTCGGCGAGGATTTTCCTGTCCACGCTCCGCAGGTCTTCCACGCCGTTAAGGACATTGTCGCCTATATAAACAAAATTCTCTATGGTCAAAATAAGCATCAGCGACGGCACACACATGTTAACCATATTGATGCCTGATCCGAAAAATCCGAGTATACCGAAGTAGAACAAAGTGGAAAGCCCGATGGAGCCCAGTCCTATCACTATCGAATAAACAGACCTGCCACCGAGCGCCATTATGATTATCATGACGATGTAGCTGAGGCCTATGAGTATGCCTGCGTCGGCATTGGATATCCTGTTCAGTTCGTCGAATATCACTCCCGACCCCGCCAGCTCTGTCTTAACCCCGGCAATCCTGTTTTTCTGAAATTCCTCCCTTATGCCGTTGATGACCCGCGTCCTTGCCCCGGCTGCGTCCTTTTCGTTTTTGATGCTCACTATCATGGTAACCGCTTTTTTGTCCTTCGAGAAGAAAAAATCGGAGGGTTTTCCCGGAAGGTCGAACGGCCCCGCGGCCGACTCCACATCTCCGAGCTTTTTGATATTATTTTGCAGTTTCAGGACATCCAACTCGAATTCTTTCTCCGGCAAATCCGCGTTGTTCCTTGCCATGACGCCGATCTTTTCGTCGCTCCCGAAAACATCCTGGTAATATTTATACCTTTCCAGCACAGGGTCTTTTTCAACAAACCAGACGTCAAGGGAATTGTCGGTTTTGACCCTGGCTGCGCCGATGGAAGACAATACGCCCGCCAGTATTAATAGGACAAGAACCGCCGCCTTATTGCCCGCAACGAACTCAAAAAATCTTTTCATGGTCGTCCCCCCCCCCGTTTAAATCAGGCATTTAAGTCTTTTTTTCAGCACCTTAAAGGTAATGTTATTTGCGTTTTTTATTATCTCGCCGTCAAGCATTAATGGCAGCGGCGCCTTCAGGATTAATCCAAGTTCTTCGGTCAGGATCTGCTCGCCGCGTTTATAATCAAATATCCCCGTAAGGAGCGCAACATTGAACGCTATCTGCTGGAACGCGTTATTGCGCGCAATTAACACGTCGAGCTTCCCGTCATTTACCGAGGCGTCCGGAAATGCCCTGAAATTCCCCGCATGTTTTGTATTATTTACAATAACATTTGTGAAGAACCCTTCACGAAAACCCGAACTTATGGAAAAACTGTTGTCGCTAAAGGCCATTATAACGGAAGCAATGGGATAACAGAGCTTTTTAAGCGGCTTAAAGAACCTGACGCCCAGGCTTACCACGCCTTCGACATATCCTACGCCCGCCGTGCTTATCACAAGCCTTTTGAACCGTTTGTCGTCGACCGAATATCCGGCCTCTATAATGTCGATCTCGCTTATTATCCCGCCGTTTATTATGCCGACGGCCTGTTCCGGCGTCCCGATCTTAAAATCCAGGGCAAACCCGTTGCCCGTTCCCTTCGGTATTATTCCAAGCACCTGGTTGTCCAGGTCGATGCAGTTCAACACTTCATATATGGTCCCGTCGCCTCCGACGGCTATAACCGCGTCAAATTTTTTCCCTTCCCGCCTGATTATCCTGCCTATATCATCTTTGGACAGAGAAACCCGGACGACAGCGCCGGTTTTTTCCTCAAGCATGCTTGAAAAAACGGCAATCCGGTCTTTGTTAAAATTGAACTTTTGAGGGTTAATAATTGCCAGTTTTCTCAAGATTCCCTCTTTCAATTCCGCCCTTTGCGAATTTTGCTGCCCCTGCCTGTCGATAGTTGATTATACTACAGTTTTTCACATAATATCAATCAACTTCCCGGAAAATGTCCGCGGCCCGCATCCCCTCAAATAAAAAAGCCCGGCTGTTAAGCCGGGCTTTTTTATTATTACCGTATGGGCGCCGCTTTTACTGCGGCAGTGTTGAAGGCGCTCCGTCCGGAGAAGACTGCTCTTCCGCAGGCGCGGCTCCGGAATTGTAAGGCTGTCCGTTGCCGTCGAACATATCGAACGAGCCGTCGTTTAACTTCAATATTATCTCGAGCGGCTTGCCGCTCTTTGGGTCGGAGAACATGACATCCTGCACTCCGGATGCGAGATATACAGGGCTGAACTGCGGCGGATTTGAAGCGTCATAAAGGAACGCGTCCTGCGTGTCGGCCACCACTTTTACGGTCCTTGTATTGTCCGGGCTGTTGAAAGAACGCAGGTTCGTGCTGTCGGGAACGGCCACCGCCACATTATCTTCGGCGGAATTTACCGGCACGTATGTGGTATTATTGTAACAATAAAGATCGCCTATGTGATAGGGGTCCTGCCACCACCAGAATCCGTCGTTCCAGAAGCACCAGCGGTCAAAATCCGCGTCATACCACCACCAGCGGTTGTTGAAATTCCTGGTCCAGAAATAATTGCTTCCGACATACCAGCCGTACCAGTGGTATCCCCAGTTGTCTATATAGTGGCAATAATTGAAATTCCTGTCGTTATGCCAGTAATAATGGTTCATCGACGTCTCGTTCCTGTTAAACCCGTGCACCCTGTCCTGCCATGAAGCCGAAGAGACCAGCGACATCTGTGACCGGACAACCGTATCGTTGAAATGGCGCGCGGAAAAGGCCGTGGCGTTTATGGCCTGGCTGTTAAAACCTGTTTTTGGATAGGCTATCATTGAATGCTGCCTGTCCGTATGAACTACCTCCTGCCTGTTGGTGATATATCCCGGGGCGGATTTAACCCCGAGTTTTTGCAGTTTTTTACGGACGTAATTCTGTTCATACGGATGGTGATGGATCACGCTCGCCGTTTTCATCTGCGTGTTATTGACCGACATGCTAACGGACTGTTTGGTCATTGTGCCGCCGGTCCTGAGCGCGGACGGATTGTAGTTTGCGGATGATTTTTTCTGACCGGCCTGTTTTACCTGGCCCTTCTGCGTCCATTGAAGCTTTCCGTAGGACGGCGCTCCGCTTGTCTGCTGGCTGGCGGACTGCTGGGACGGATAATTTTTGCCGTGTCCCCCGCTTGACGGCCTGTTCACATTAATTACCACAGGCTGGCTCTTATTGCCGGACGACGCCTGCCTTTCCTGCGGGCTGCCCTGGCTGCCGTAATTCGCCGGCTGGGACTGCCCCTGCGACCTTCCGCCATCCGAACCCTGCTCCCCTCCCCTTGCCATGACGCTCCAAACCGGGATCAAAAACACGATAAAGAAAAATGCCGTAATGCGCTTCATATTTTCACCTCATTTTATATTCTAAATACCCTTTGAAAATTAGACGATTAAGCCGCCTGAAAAGGTTACATTAAGATTGGGCCGAATTTTTAGCACGACAGGGCGGTCTTTTTAACACAGTTATTTTCCTATTTTTTGGACTGTTTTGCAACTAAAATTATTCAGGGCTCGCTTTGCGTCTACCCGTCTATTTTAATGGCGTATTTGTCCAGCAGGCCAAAAACCGCGGGAGAGGCGAACATGGCGTTCTTTAGCCTGTTATTTTCCGGATCCATCGAATAGTTATATGCCGACCTGAAATCCGCACCGGTAAGGTTGACCCTGTTAAAGGACGTCCCTGCCAGGTTGCAGTTTTTAAAAGCAGCGCCCGTAAGGTCGGTTTCGGAAAAGAAAGCCTCCTTTATGAGGCATTCATCGAATACGGTCATTTTCATCTTTTTCCTGTCAAAGCCCGCGAAAGAAAGGTCGCATTCCCTGAAACCCACGGAAAAAAGGGCGTCACTGCACGCGCTGAAATTCACGCCGTTGACCCTGCAGCCCGTGAACTTGATGTTCTTAAGGGTGGTATTCCTGAATTTAACGAGCTTCATCGAGCAATTGTTGAACGAGGAGTCCGTAAAGGCGCTTTCCTTGACGGAACATCCCGAGAGATCGCAGCCTTCGAATACACAGCAGTCGAAATCGCATCCTGATATCTCTCCATCCTGCAGCATAAGCCCTGAAAACGTTTTTCCCGCGTGGCTCTCATTTGTCACGGCGCTTCCCTCCGGTAATTTTGTCGCAAACTTCTCCGCTCCCGTATTGCCTCGGATGCGATATCATATCATATTTTGGGCCGCGACGGGGACAGATCGGGTACGGAGCCCGGGGTTCACAGACCCAGGGACAGGATATCTATGTGGGAAAGGATGCCGGATATTTGCTCGATGAATTTTTTTATCTTGTCGTAGTCAAGGCCGTACATTTTCAATATTTTGGAGTCCATTGCGGGTATGTTCGCCGCGCCGAACCCGAGCGAGTTGGATATAAAATTTGCTATGGCCACGACGCCGATGAGATCCCTGTCCTGCAGGTCCTCAAAAAATCTGTGGTGGTAGGCGACCGCCTGGACGATGGCCTCCGGAAACCCCCATTTATGGAGTATTATGGCCCCTATCTGGGCGTGGTCAAACCCTGTCACCGCAGTCTCGGCGTCTATCATGGCGACTCCTTTTTCAAGGGAATAATTTTCTATTGCGTGGTATTTCTTTTCGTCGTACTGGAATATCGCCAGCCTGCCTATGTCGTGGATAATGCCCGTGATATAGGCCTGCCCCGTGTCGCCAAAACCGGTTTTTTCCGCGATAAATTTCGAGGCGATCGCAGTGGACAGGGCATGCCGCCACAGCCGCTCCCTTACTATTATTTCCGATTTTTTTATCGTGCCGTCGTCTTTCCTTACCATGAGCGAAGCCGCGACGGCTATTGATTTTATCCCAGTAAATCCAAGCAATACGACGGCGTCGTTTATGGATCTTACATTCCCGGCGTTGCCGTAGTATGAGGAATTGGCGACTTTGAGGATAAGCGCCGAAAGGTAATCGTCGCCTTCCACAACATCCGTTATGTCAAGGGCCGTGGCCTGAGGATCATTGGCCATCTGGAAGACCTTAAGCGCAACGCTCTTCAATACCTTCACGCTTTCCATCCGCTCTATTATCTTTTCGATGTCCGCTATTGCCATTTTATCTTCCGCCTTTTATGGATTCCATTAATGTTTCCGCTTCGCCTTTGATGCCGTCCATGAGGCCCGTGAAATACTGCAGGTCGTCCCTGCTGAACTTCAGTTCGGCCATTGCCGCCTGGGAAAAATGTTTTAAAAGGCTTTTCCCGGCAGGTTTCCTGTCCGTCCCGGTGATGCCCGCCATGCAGCATATGGCGTCCGCCAGGTGCACGGCCGCCACCACCTGATTGTCCGCGTCGCAAATGTCAGGATTGTGGTGGAAAAATATTGCGTTCTTTATCGATCTCGGAAGAGCCCATTTGCGCGCCATGGCCGCGCCCAGGTCCGAATGCGAGAATCCCATGACCGTTTCCTCGACCGTGATGCGGGAAAGAGTGTCCTCGCCTTCCACCTCGGACATTATTTCATCGAACAATTCCGGCTCGTATTTAAGGATGATGAGCTCGCCGATATCGTGGATGAGCCCCGCCGTATAGGCCGCGTCCTTCTCGCCCGGATTGAATTTTTCCATTATTTTTTGCGAAAGCAGGGCGGTTGATATTGAATGCATCCACATCTTCGAGAGCATGCCGTGTTCTTCCTTTGCCCCCCCGTAAACCTGTTCCATAAATATCGCATACAGCATCGACTTCATGTTGAGTATCCCTATCACGACCACGGATTCGCTTATCTTCACGACCTGGTTCATTCTTCCATAAAAGGCGGAATTCGCTATCTTGAGGACTTTTGACGTAAGCCCCTGGTCCGCGGCTATTATCGCGCTTACGTCCTCGGCGCTCTTCGATTCATCGTCCATTATGTCGTTTATTTTTTGTATGTTTGCCGGCAATACGGGAAGGTCGTTGACCGTGTCCAAAAACGCCCCCACATTGGCGAATTTTTTTCCCATGTCAGCTTCCGAACCCCTCTTCCTTCGGTATCCTGAAATAAAAAGTGGCTCCCTTTCCCACCTGGCTCTCGACCCAGATGGAACCCCCGTGCTGCGCGGCCACTATCTTTGAAAGGTAAAGCCCGAAGCCCATGCCGCCGGTGCGGCGCGTCAGCGCCCTGTCCATCCTGTAAAACTTGTCGAATATTTTTTCTTTCTCGTCCGCGGGCACGCCCGGTCCGTAATCCCTGACCGATACCACGAAAGTTTTGGCGTCCGCGGAGAGTTCAACCTCGACGTCGCCGTTCTCCTCGCTGAATTTATAGGCGTTGGAGAGGATGTTCCTGACCACTTTTTTTATCTCTTCGTCGTCGATATAAGCCGTGATATTCGGGTCGGAACAGGTGAACTTCAGGTTTATGTTCTTTGTCTTGTAGGTATATTTCTTTATGACCGATTCTATCAGCTGCCTGACATTCACGACTTTTTTGTCGAGCTTGAGCGTCCCGTTCTCGAATTTCGTCGCCGCAAGCAGCGTGTTGGTTATTTCCTCCAGTATCTCCGCCTGTGTGTTGACGTTGTGTATGAGCTCCATGTAAAGCTTCCTGTCGTCGTCGTTCCACATGTCCTCCCTCATTTTTATCTCGATGATCTTGGACGAGCCCTTCAGGATGGTCAGGGGCGTCCTCAGCTCGTGGGAGGTGGTGGTCATTATGTCCGATTTCATCTCGTCTATCTGGCGGAGCTTGCTTATCGTTTCCTTTTCCTGCTCGTACATCCGGAGGTTCTCTATGACCACCGTGGTCTGGTTGAGCAGTATGGTGAGCAGGGACAGTTCCTGCTGCGTGATGGTGTTGGCCGGCTTGTTTATGAGTATGTCGACATACCCGATCTTCTTTTCATTGGAATAAAGCGGGACGATCGCGAACGACCTGCTCTCAAAGAAAGCAAGCCCGGGGTCGTCCTTTCCCTCCATGCCTTTCGGGACTATCGCTATATGCTTTTTCTTGAAGACCCATTCATACATCGCCCTGTCGACGTTGAAAATTTCCTTGTATTTCAGCAATTCCGCAGGATTGAGCTCCTTTACGGCCTTGCATTCATTGCCGCCGTCGTTATAAAGGTATATCGCGCAGGCGTCGAGCTCAATGGTGGACCCCAGTATGTCCACAAGAAGGTCGTATATCTTTTCGAGGGATTTTATGGTGTTCATCGCCTCAAGGAGCCTGTAAACCCCCGTCATTTCGTTCAGATATTTGCGGAGCCCGGAGTTTATCTCCTCGAGCATCCTGCAGTATTCCATCTTTTCCTTCAGGGATTCTTCCATTGTGTTTACTTTTTTTATCAGTTCTTCTTCTCTGTCAGCCATGGCTTTTTCTCCGGGTTACGAATTTAAAAAGAGGTCCGCGTTCGACATCTCGTACTCAAGGTTCTGGACAGTGGTCCTCAGGTTCTTTTCCTGAAGTTTCAATACGCCGACGGCCTCCGCGTTCAACTGCGCGCTTATCTCCAGGGGGTCGTAATTCGCCACCGAAAATTTGCTTATCACGTCCGCCACATGCAGAATGCTCGTCATGTACTTGTCGGCGGCCTCGCCCGGGGTGTGGTGGTACTTTATGGGCTCGAAAAAATTCTCGGGCAGGTTCCATCTGTCTATTATCATGGCCCCTATTTCCGCGTGATCTATCCCGAAAACCCGCCTTTCCGCCTCAAAGAGCGGCGTTTTCCTGTTTTTTCTGCTCTCACGCATTACGCTCATGAAATCGGCGTGATAATTGGTGTCAAGGAACACTTTCCCGACGTCATGAAGGATCCCCAGCGTGAAGGCTTCCTCCTCCTCTTTCTGGCCCGGCGCCGTGGCCGATACCAGGAGCCTCGCGCATATCGCCGTCGCCACCGAGTGTTTCCAGAACTTCCGCCTGTCGAACTCGCGCTCTTCCTGCGACTCGTTCACGAATATGTTGTAAAGCGTTGACGTCAATATCAGGTTCCGGACCGTCAAAAACCCCAGGACCACGACGGCCTCGGTTACGGTCACTATTTCCCTGGGGAAACCGTAATAAGCCGAATTGGCAAGCTTGAGCGTCTTGACGGTAAGAGACTGGTCCATGGATATAAGTTCCGTAAGATGGTCGGCGTTTGAGTAGGGATTGTCTATTATTTTCATGACCTTGGATATAATGTTCGGCAATATCGGAAGGTCGTCCATCTTCTGTATAAGGTCTTTAAGGTCCTTTGAGCTTTCGTTAATGTCGTTCATCCCGGCCTCTCATGATAATTATGCGTCAATTCCTCTTAAGGTCCGCTTCAAGATTTCTCATGCCTGACAAAAACGCGCTTATTGTGTCGCGCAATTCCCGCTTTACAGGTATTATCGGCATTTTTCCCCCGCTTATTAAGCCGTTCGCCTCAATAATTGAAAGAATTTTTTCAAGGTGTTCCATGTCAAAGCTCAAGAAACCTTCCTTTTTTGATTCCAGGATTTTTAGATTGCCGGAGGCCGTGGGCTGGTCTTTCTTTTCAAGGATGTTTTCCGCGATACAGAACATGAATTCCGGGGTTATCTCCGAGCCGCACCGTTTATTTCCGCATGTCTCCGGAAAATTGCACGGCGCGCATTTATCGGACGAGAATATTATTTTAACGCCGGAGGCGTAAGGGGCGGTTTCGAACGGCCATGCCCCGGCCTTGAACACCGCCGCCGCCGGAGTCCCAAGCGCCGCCGCCGCATGCATCGCAAAAGTGTCCGGCGTTATCAAAAGGCCGCAATTGCCTATAACGCTTGAGAGCTCTTCGAGCGTTGTTTTTCCGGTTAGGTTCCTGAAGCTTCCCGTATCCTTCAGCCCCGGCATGTATTTTTCCTCGCCCGCGGCGCCAAGCAGCGCCACGTTGTACTTACTCGAAAGTTTTCTTATCAGCTCCGCGTTTTCCGCCGGAGAAAACGACCTCTCCATCCTGGAGGCGAAACCCTGCAGGGCGACCACAGGCCGCGTCTCCGAAAAATCAAGGAACTTCGCCCTTATGGCGGCCTCCCCCGGCCCGGTTTTTAAATACAGCGACGACCTTATGCCGCCCACCCCCGCCATCAGCTTGAAAATGTCGGTTATATTAATGAAGGAATATTGCCTGCTTTTTATTATGGCGAACAAATATTTGGTCCAGGGGTCGTTCATTTCAAATTTACCGCGGTGGAACATAACCCCCCTTTTCTCGACTGCGTCGCATTCCTTCAGTAATATACCGCCCGGTTCGTCAAAATTATAATTTACGGCCAGGTCATACCTGGTCTGCAGTATTTCCCCAAGGAAGGCGTATAGCTCCCTGAAGCCGGCAATGGCGTTTTTTCGCCCGTTGTCCTGTATGGACTTCCTTGGCAGGACAATAAGCCTGGACACGTAGGGGTTCCCCCTTATGGCGACGGCGCATGCCGAATCCACCACGAAATCTATCGACACGTCCCCGTATTTCACCTTGAGCGCCTGCAGGACCGGAGTGGTCTGCAGGACGTCGCCGAGCCTGTAAGGCTGAATGATCAATATTTTTTTCACGTACTTTTTCCCCCAGGCTGCTCGTCGCGCGCGACCCTGATGGAAAATAAATTCTTATACAGGACAAAAGCCCCTGAAACCGGGCCGGTTCCCTTTAAGGCGTCGGAATAAATATCCGCGTCTGTTCCGCTGTATTTCCCGAAAAATCCGCTTATTTCGTTCTCCATGACGTAAAACGGGTTCGGTCTGCCGCACTCCCAGCTTTTCAGCGCCGCGCCGTTTTTTTCTCCGTTTGCCGCGGTGCAAGCGTCCGCTATCAGCCGCGCATTTATCCTGCCGCACATTGTCGCCGCATTTGCGCAAAACGGTCCCCCTGCCGCCCCCCTCTGGCCGCCGCAAAGGTAAAGTGTTTTCGAACCGGCCGCCGCGGCAATGGATGCCGCCCCGGGATGATCCGTGACAAAACACCGCGCGCCGCGGGCTGCGGCTTTCAGCGCCTCTTCCCCTGACGGCTCCAGGACCCGGGATGGAAAAGCCTCTTTTTCAAATAGCTTTGAGCATTCAGCGGCCATGCCCGACGTAAAACAGGAATTCACCGGGGCAAAAACAGCGCCTTCCTCGTCCGCTCCCGTCCCTGCCACGGCCGGGGCAAAATCCGTTATAGCGCCCGCCGCGCCCATGAGAAGGCTGTTGTAAAACGACACGTCGTTATAAAAACCGGACGAATATATTTCCCCCCTGTTGAGCATTTCAAGAAAATACCACGGCCCGCTGTACGACATGGAGCCGTCATTCAGGGACAGGCCGGCCTTGAAATCCGCTTTTATAAAATATTGAAGCGCGGCCCCTGCTCGGCCGGGACCGGCGTTAAAGGAAGCGTCGTATTTTTTGGACAGCACGGGACGCAATTCCCGCTCCACGGCTTCGGGCGCGGATCCGTTAAACTTATCCCCGCCGAACACGTATATCCGGCCGATATGCGGCGCCTTTTCCAGGGCCAGCGCGTCCCTGCCCGGCGACAAAATGTCGCAATTTTCATACCCTGCCGCCGAAAGGTTTGCGGCCATGGACTGGGCCGCGGCCGTGTTCCAGCCGCAGATTATTATTGCGCTTTTCAAGCCATATCCTCTTCCCGGGCGCCTTCGAATACCGCCCGTGCATTTTTTTTCTCCTTTGTTATTATCCCCATGGCCTGCGCCATCCTGCGTGAATAGGTATGGTCCCTGCATGTCCTGATAAAGGCGGCCCTTGCCACGGCAACGGCCTTTTCGGGGTTGTCCGAATAATATTTTATCTTGTCCCTGAGCTCTCCCACGCTGGAAAAAAGCTCTATCTCGGATCCGGGCTCGAAAAATTCCGCAATATTATCCCTGGCATCGGAAAGCTGGAAGCCCGAGCACGCGGGTATTTCAAAGGCCCTGGGATTTATGAAATCCCGGTGCGGATCCAGCGTGTCGTAAAACGGGGATGAATACAGGTTTATATTGACCGTTGAATTGGAATAAATGGCGCGAAGTTCCTCCGCGGCCACCCTTCGCGACCCTATCACAACCTTTTTTTTAAGCGCGTCCCCGGCCGCCCTGTCCCAGTCCTCGCCGTAAACGGAAATATCCATGTCAGCCAGCGAATTCAGGATGGCCACCCTGTTTCGGTAAGGCGCTCCGGCAAAGCTTGCCCTTGCGCTGTATTGCCGGCCGTATGCGGTTTTCCCCGGAGGTATCCGGGCCGCTACAGGCAGGTAAAATCCGTTTCCTTTGCCGCGGTTGAGCTTTTCGATGAAAGGCCCCCGCTGTATCACGAAAAAAAAATCATAATCCATATGCACGTCTTTCCAGTACGGGAAGGCCCTGAAGTCCTCGACGAACCAGAAGGCCGTTGTCATCCCTCCGGCTTTAAACGCCCTTATGCTCGCGGAATTAAGCGGCGCCTGCGCCATCCCGAAAACAATGTCGGGTTTTGTCCTTAAGACAGCCTCACCGGTAATGCGCATTATCTCCCTGGCATACGCCTCTTTTTGGGCCGGATCATTTTCCCTTTTGCGCAGACCTTCAACGAAGACCGAAGAATCATAAACGCAGGCTTCAAAGCCTGCTTCCGAGATCCCCTGCGCCGCGTAAAACGACATTTCATACGATCCGCCGTAAAGCGGGGAAACCACCGTCACCCTGGGCGGGGCGTTGACATTAATATTCACATCCTTGGCCGTGAATGAATCAGTCCTTTTTCCATCCGGCATGATTACACTATCATCATTTCTTCGTCGTTTTCCAGTTTGTGTTCGTGAATCTTCTGCATAAAAAACGCCAGGGCAAAAATGAACCCGTTTACGGCGCGTTTGATGTTCCTGTATATTTTTTTCAATCCAGCGGCGTCGGTCCCGGCCCGGCCGCATTCGACCACATAATAGGACCCGAGCATCTCGCCGTGATGCATGGCTTTTTTCATCTCCGCCTCGGCCGCCGAAAGCCGCCTTAATGCGGCGTTTTTTGCATTCTCATCCCTGGCTCCCTGCAGGGCTTCCGCGGCGTCGAAGCCTTCCATTGCCATGGAATTAAGCCTCGTATATTCTGATACCTTTTCCTTAAGCATGACAAGTATCGCCGCCTTGTCGGGATTATTTTCCAGTTCTTCCACGTGCTTTTCCCATATATCCTCCACCCTCGAGGAAAATGCGTCTATGGCCCCGGAAAATATCCCTTCCCAGTAGCTCGAATAAAGTTCCTTGTATATGCCGTTAACGATGGCTTCCGCATCCTCCATGCCTGCCTGCAGTTCAAGCCTGTAGCACGAATCAATGCCGGTCAGATAAATATTTATGCCGCTGTAATTTTTCATCGCAAAACCCTCCCTGTTTATTATTTTCATGGCAGCGTCGAAAATCTCGTCCATTTTAATCCTGCCGACGCATTCCCTGCCGGCGCACAAGTCCGCCTCATGGCATGGCGCGCATGCCATGGCCGGATATGCCACATGCATTCCCGGAGCGTACGGCCCAGTTTCATAAGGATAAGCTTCCGCATAAAATATTGCCAGCACGGGCGCCGCAGCGGCCGCCGCCAGGTGCATATTCAGCGTGTCCGCCGTAATAAAAAGCTTCATCCTGGAAAGCATGGCATAGTTCTGCCTTATGGTGAAAGCGCCGCATGAATTGAAAGCCCGGGCTTTTTCACCTGACGCGTCTATGACGGCCTGCGCGGCCTGCTTTTCCCCGCCGCCCCCGAAAAACACCACGTCGTATCCCGCCCTGTTGAATTCACCGACAAGCAGGTGGTATTTTTCATTCAATGCCATCCTGTGCTTCTTCGACGCCCCGGCCTGGATGCCGACCACCTTTTCGGGGTTGATCCCGTTGTCCTTTATGAACCTTTCTGCGGCCACATGGTCGCCTTCCGGCGCAAAAAAATAAAGGCCCCCGCGCTTCAGGGTTCCCGGCCCGAGGCCAAGCCCTTCTTCCGCCACTTTATAGAACATATCCACAATGTTATACGGGTTGTTCTTTCTGGCGGCGGTAAAAAAAAGCATGTAGGCCGCCCAGTTGCCGTTGAGCGTCCGCCTGCCGCCTGCGTCGATCAGTCTCCCGGCCTTGCACGCGCCCCTGCATATTTCCGCGATCCGGGAGGCGGCCTTCGAAAAATTCAGGTTGATGACACGGTCATACTCTTCTTTCTTGAGCTCCCTTACAAAATCTTTCATCGCGGCCTTTGCCGATAAAAAATCCTTCCTGTATTTCATGTCAGCCAGGCATTTCATTTTCGGGAACACCAGTGTCTTTTTTATATAGGGGTTCGCGTCCAGTATTTCGGCAAAATAATCGTCCGTCAGGAAATGTATCTCGGATGCGGGAACGGCCTCCCTGATGGACCTGACGACGGGCATTACCTGCAGTATGTCGCCGAACCTGTAAGGCTGTATGATAAGTATTTTTTTCATCTCATTCCGCCGAATATGCCAGCAGCATAAGTTCCAGCACCTCTTTTTCCTCGCCAGAGGCGTTACCGGCGGCTTCACGAAGTTCCTCAAAGGACCCTATATTTCCGGATTTTTTTCTCTCCATTATCAAACCGTTTATTACGGAAAGAACCTCCTGATAAAAAGCCCGCTCGAACATATACGCGTCCCGGTTCCTCAGGATTATCACATCGTCCATCTTCTCGGGGGATATTTTTTGGAAGAACTCCCCTATCCCGGCCGTGTCATTGCCGCTTATGACCGATATGTCCGTGAAGCCCGGGTGCTGCGGCTCCAGCAGTTCTCCGGCGGGCTCGACCAGAAGTACGGGGCTTTCTTTCCCGATCAAATGGCATTTTTCGAAAAATGTAATTGAGCCCAGGACAACATAGACCGATCCTTCAGGGAATTTTTCGCCTTCAGCCTTCCGTATCAGCGCTTTTTTCCCATCTTTTTCCACCTCAAGGCCTTTTTCGCTTCGTGAAACTTTATACATTTTTTCCCCTTCTTTATATAATTACGGATAATATGTATGCACATTTCATGCCGCAATAACCGCCTTATAACACAGGTATCCCGCTGTTTTCCCCTTTATTTTTGGGAATATTTTCCATATACTATGGAAAAATCAACGGTTCTGCGGTAAAATTAAAATATAAAAAGGCTTAATTAATTATGGAAAAAATCCTATAATAATTGAAAGCGTAGGAACGACTTACAAGGAGCTGGTATATGGCGTGGTTCCCGGTTTTTCCCTTATTGCATTTTGCGGCATTCATGATTTTCATTTTTCTTGCTTTCCAGATAATGATAATTGACGGAAAATCCCCTTTGAACAGGTCCGCGGCCTGGTTGCTCGCCTGTTTTGCCCTGTGGAGCCTGGGCATGATGTTCATGTCAAACTTTTCTTCACCCGAATATTTTATACGTATCATATGGCGCATCTACTCCGCGGGCTGGATATCATTTCCTTCTTTCACCCTTCTTTTGTACATTCATCTGGCCCGCCAGTCCCGGCTCCTTTCTCGTTTTATATCGCTCCCCGTTCTTATAGTTCCTCCGGCATCATTCCTGGTCCTGAACTGTTTTGGCTTCATGATGTCCGATCCGTTCCACGACGCGTTTGGCTGGCACATAACATGGGCAAAAGGCGTCTTCCCCTATCTTTATTACGCATATTACATTTTTTATTCCCTGCTGGGACTTTTCCTCCTTATCAGATATACCGCTCATGTCAAGAACGCCCATTATAAAAAAATCTCGACGATCATCATAATCTGCACACTGGTTTCATTCCTGCTCGGCACATACCTACGTGTGATATTGCCTGTCATAATGCGCTATACCGGCGCCATACCTGATATGACAGACCTGTCCATAGTCATACTTGCTTTTTCATTTTATTATTCCGTGTCAAGCCGGGGATTTTTCAATATAACGCCCGTGACCGCGACCGACAGCATAATATCGAACATGGGCGAGGCGCTGATGCTTCTGGACGATTATTTCGAGATAGTATATGCCAACGAGGCTGCGACCGCGCTCCTTGGCTTTTCAAAAGAAGGATTCATCGGCAAAACCTACACTTCGCTTTTTGCCAACAAAAATATGGCCAACTCGTGGATAAAGCATGTCCTGATAAAGGAATCGCTGCACAGCTTTGAAACAGAGCTTCTGTCAAAATCGGGTTCGTCCATATCAGTCCTTCTTACCACTTCCCTTATAAAGGACAACAACGATATCGCGGGAGCGGTATGCATAGCCAGCGACATCAGGGAGATGAAAAAATCCGCCGAAGAGCTCAACACTCTTCATACAGCCGTCGAACAGTCGCCTTCATCCGTCGCGATAATCGGCAAGGACGGCAGGATCGCTTATTCCAACCCAAAATTTTCAGAAGTTACGGGATACAGCCACGACGAATTAATCGGCAAAAACCTGGACCTGCTCCGTTCCGAAGCCCACGGGGACCGTTTTTTTGATGAACTGTGGAAAACGGTAAATTCCGGGATGGAATGGCACGGCATAATCCAGAACAGGCACAAAGACTCCAGGCTTTTCTGGGCCTCGGAATCCCTGTCGCCCATCAAGGATGCAAAGGGGAACATAATAAGCTATATAGCCATATTTGAGGATATCACCGAACAGATGGACGCGCAGCAGAAAATTAAGGAGAGCTATGAAAAGCTGAAGGAACTCGACGTCATGAAATCCAGCTTTACATCGATGGTCTCCCACGAATTGCGCACCCCCATAACTTCCATACAGGGTTTTCTGGCGTTCCTGCTGGCTGGGGTTGCCGGAAAGATAACACCCCAGCAGAAGGAATACCTTGAGATAATAAAAAACAATTCGGACAGGCTCCTGCGCCTGATCAACGACCTGCTTGACACCGCAAAAATGGAGTCCGGAACGTTTACGATCTCAAAAAAATACATCGATATCAACGCGCTGGTGTCGGCATGCACAAAAGACCTGAGGTCGCTGCTGATCAAAAAATCCATGGGTATCTTCATCAACGGCATGGGCGAAAAGATCTATATAAAAGCGGACGAATACCGGATTTCCCAATCCCTGATAAACCTGCTGAACAACGCGATCAAATTTTCCCCGTACAATTCCACCATAACGATAACCTTAAAACAGGTGCAGGACGCGCGTGAATTGATACCTGCCCATGCGTTCAGGGGTCAGCTCGGCGAAGGGCCTTACGTTTTGATCAGCGTCTCCGACCAGGGGGCGGGCATCGATCCCGACAAACTGCGCAAGGTCTTTGAACGCTATTATCAGGCGGAAAACATCAACACGCGAACCGCCCAGGGAACCGGACTGGGCCTTAATATAGTGAAGAATATAATAGAGCTGCACGGCGGGGCGGTCTGGGCGGAATCCGGCGGACGCGGTGCCGGGGCGACCTTTGTTATGCTGCTCCCGGAAAGATAGCCGGATTAAATCATTTTCCCCTTCCTTTTCATATAGTATAATATCCCGTGAGATATTCCAAATTATTGCAGGAGGTTTTTATGCCCGTGATATCCATCAGGCCGCCGTTCAAATACTTGCTTGCCCTTCAGCTTGCGCTGATGCCTTTTTTCGCATTTTCGGAAAACCTGGTGACTAACGGCTCGTTCGCCGATCTGTCCGGCTGGACCGCCTCAAACCCGGCTTCGGTGACGGCCACTGGCGGAGCTCTTCACATTTCCAACGGCTCCACCCCCTCGTACACCGACGTTATCCAGGAAATAAAATTAACCGGCATTACCGCCCCGTGCCTTACGGTAAAGGCCGATATAAAGATAAACGGTGTGGTAAGGGGGGGCCAGGATTGGGAAATGGCCCGCGTCATGCTCCTGTTCTTCGACGCTTCAGGGACTCAGGTTGGAGGCTGGCCGGAACTGGGAAGATGGAAAGGCTCATTTGACTGGGGCAGGAAGGCCGCGGTAATTAACATTCCCGATAAAGCCGCGTCGTTAAAGGTCCAGATCCAGCTTGCCAACTGCACCGGCGAGATATTCGCAAAAGATATTTCCATCGAACCCGGGGATTCCATGGTCGTACCCCGGGATAACGACGACTTCCTTATGAACGGCTCTTTTGAATTCGGCTCCACTCTTCCCTTATACTGGGGAGGCTGGATTTCGGGAGATTCCTCCTTTGATTATCCCGGTTATGAATCCCCCACGTGCTTTAAAATAACCAACACTTCGCCGGGGTACTCGATGATAACTCAGAAGGTCGCGGTATCCCCCAAAATGTCATCAATAGAGATATCCGGATATGTAAAAACCTCGGGCGTGGCACAGGGAACAAATGTCTGGGAAAAAGCCAGGATATCAGTGGAATTCAGGGACGCCTCAGGCGCCCTTGTGGGCGGCTGGCCCCCGGTCGTGGGTGAAGCCGCGTATGATATCGCCGACTGGACCCAGTGGGTTAAAAATTATACCATTCCGGCCGGAACCACGACAATGATAGTCGGGGCCGGGCTCTTGAACTGCACCGGCACCATGTGGTTCGATTCCATCAAGCTTCGGGCCTTTGACAAAAAAGGCAAAGCGCTCATATCGGCCGATGCAAAAGGCCGGGACATGAAGAATTGGTTCGCTTTTGACGCGCCGCAGGACCCTTACAAGCCCGGCGCCATAATAGACCTAACTTCCAGCCTGGATGCCCCGGCCGGCAGGCACGGCCCCATAACCGTCACTGCGGCCGGAACTCTTGCGTTCGCGGATTCGACGCCCGCAAGGTTCTGGGGCACGAACATAGTGGGCGGCGACCTTTACCGCAGCCACGAAGAGGCCGACCTTATGGTAAAAAGACTGGCAAAACTCGGTGTAAACATAGTGCGGCTGCATCACATGGACGCTTTCTGGGCGGAACCCAACCTTTTCGCCGGCGACCGTTCAAAGGGGCTTTTTTCCCCGGATTCGCTGGACAAGTTCGATTACCTTGTTTATAAGCTTAAGGAAGCCGGCATATATGTGTTCATGGACATGCTGGTGCACAGAAAAGCGGTGAAAGAGGACGGGGTTGATGATTTCAGCGACATCCCCGCTGGTTTCAAGGAAGTGATATTTTTTGACGCAAAATTGCAGTCGCTGACCAGGGATTACATAAGCGCCCTTCTGGGCCACGTGAACCCGTATACAAAAACCGCCTATAAGGACGAGAATGCCGTGGTTTTGATGGAAATAGTAAATGAGTCATCCATTTTTTACATGGACAAAAACTCCGCGGTCCCTGCGCGTTTCAGATCGGAACTCGACGGGCTTTTCAACACTTTCCTGAAATCAAAGTATGCCACCATGGACAAATTAAGGTCCGCCTGGGGCGCGACGAACGACTCGGATATTGCCCCGGGGGAGGATTTTAGCCGGGCCACCGTAAAACGCGCCTCTTTTAATTATGACGATTCCTGGGACAAGACCGGCGGATGCGCTTCGCACGGGCGCTGCGCAGACACGAGGGAATTTTATTACGGGCTTGAAACCGCATTTTTCAGGGACTTCCACTCATATATAAAATCTCTCGGGACCAGGGCGCTGGTCGCCGGTTCCAACCACTGGGAGAAAAGCGACGCCGACCTCATGGCCAACGCCGGCGAGGATTTTATCGACCGCCACACATACTGGGACCATCCGTCCGGCGGCTGGACAATGCAGGAGAATATTTCCTTTACCGACAATCCTATGATAAAGGCAAAACAAAACAGCGTTGTGGAGCTTGCCCACCAGAGGGTGGACGGTCTTCCCTTCACTTGCAGCGAGTTCAACTCGCCGCTGCCCAACGAATTCCGGGCGGGATATCCGGTCATAATTGCCTCTTACGCCGCATTCAACGGCTGGGACGCCATGCTGCAGTTCTCCTTCTCGAACTACGCGTGGAAGAACAGCCTGGAACATTTTACGGATTTTTCCGTCTGGCCCGATACGCTCGCGTTCTGGTACCCGGCTGTAAAAATATTCCGCGGCGGGTTCGTTAAGGAAGGTAAAGAAAGGATCATAACCTATGTCCCGGCGGAAAGCGCGCTCTCATCCGAGAAGTCGTCGTTTGCCCTGGTCAACGGGGACGTCAACGCCCCGTTGCTTGCCAACTCATCCAAAACTTTCGACATGGACAGGGCCAGGCGCGACATTTCACCGGCGCTTAAAAAGGACGCGGCATTGTCCTCCACGCAGGAACTTTATTGGAATTTCAAGAAAGGGGTGTTTGAAATAGCGGCGGACGACATACAGGGCGCGGCGGGTTTCCTGAGCTCGGACAGGACTTTCAGGTTCAAAAATTTAAGGATACAATCCTCGAATATTTATGCCGCCATATTCCTCACCTCGCTGGACAACAAGCCTCTGGCTGAATCCAGGAAGTTCCTTCTTTCGACGGCGGCGCGCATGGATAACAGCGGCTCCCGTTACGACCAGGCGCACACATCGGTCATTTACGGAGGGACGGCCCCGATACTGCTGGAGCCGGTTTATTCCACCTGCACAATAATAACCTCAAAATTCAGGAAAGCAAAGGTATATACCCTGGACGCCAATAACTATATCAAAGGGGAATACGGGAATTTTACGCGCGCAGGCGGCAACTCGGTCATAATTAAGACGGATGAAAACTCAAAAGCGCTATGCTATTACATAGAATTGGAAAAATGACCGGACGATAGTTTTTTTTAATTTACCTGTCTTATGCTTATTATCGACTGGCCGGCGTCGTAGGCCCTGCCTTTTTTGACGCCTCCGGAACTTTTCGCGATATTCATTGCCGTAATGATATCGTTGGCATTTATGAGTATTTTTACTTCATTATATTTTCCCGCGCCTGCGTGTCCTTTTTTAACCGTGCATTCAAATGTCATATATCACCTCTGGGATATATATAAAGCAATAGTTATGCCGAAATAAATAAGCTATAGTTTATAGGGTTTTTATTGCCTGGAAAGATCAAAATGTGTTAACCTTTGGTTAGCATATTGTTAACTTTGTTAACGTGCTATTTAATACCCAATTTTTTCATTTTTTTCCATAACGCCACCCTTGATATGCCCAAAACTTTTGCGGTGTTCGTCCTGGAATATTTTGCCGACCTCAGGGCATCCATTATTATCCTTGCCTCGTCGGCGCCGCGGAAAACCGCCGAATGCTCCGGCTTTTTTAATAGTTCCTCGGGCAGGTACTCGGCTTTCACCTCCGGCCCTTCATATATGGTGACTATCCTCTCGATCACATTCTCAAGCTGCCGCACGTTGCCGGGCCAACCGTAAGAATTGAACATGGCCTCGGCTTCCGCCGAAAAACCCCTGAATTCCTTCCGGTTCTTTGCGGAAAATTCGCGCAGAAAATGGCCGGCCAAAAACATTATATCGGCGGCGCGTTCCCTGAGCGGCGGCATGTAAAGAGGAAGGACATAAAGCCTGTAATAAAGGTCCTCCCTGAACGCCCCCGACAGGACCAGGCTTTTGATGTCCTTATTTGTGGCGGTAATTATCCTGACATCGACTTTCAGTGTTTTTGTGCCTCCCACCCTTTCAAATTCCTTTTCCTGGACAAACCTCAGCAGTTTTACCTGCATGGAAGGTGTTATGTCCCCGATCTCGTCAAGAAATACCGTTCCTTTGTCGGCAAGCTCGAACCTTCCAGGCTTATCCCTTAATGCGCCGGTAAAAGCCCCCTTTTCATATCCAAAGAGCTCCGATTCAAGCAGCGTTTCCGGCATTGCCGCGCAGTTGACCACTATAAAAGGTTTGTCCGCCCTCTTGCCGAGCGCGTGGATCGCCCTGGCGGCGAGCTCTTTTCCGGTCCCATTCTCGCCGTGAATGAATACGGTCGAATCGGAAGCCGCGGCTTTTGCGATCATTTCCCTTACTTTTTTTATGGAATCATCCGTCCCGAGAAGCCCCATGCCGGAATCTTCGCCGGAATTTTCATGCTTTGCAACGTCCATTATGGAACGGGAAAGGTTGAAAACTATATCCACGCCGCCCTCATGTTTCAGGAACTCCTTGTAATCGTCCTTTACCCGGTCCTGCATGCCGCTCTTGACATAAATCAACCCCAGGTTATAAACGGCGTTCTTATTGTCCGAGTTCAGGAATATCGCCTTTTTAAAGCTTCCCATAGCCTCGTCAATGAGCCCTTTTCTCAGGTACGCCAGGCCGAGGTCGTTGTACACGTGCGATTTCTTCAGGTCGTCAACCCCGACCCTCAGGGCATTCCTGTAATAATTAATGGCCCCGTCATAATTGTCCTCCGCGAACATAATATCCCCCAGGTTGGCGCTTGCAAGCTCGCTACCCGGGTCGTACTTCAGCGCCATTTCAAACGAGCTGACGGCGTTCTTCCTGTCGTTAAGGTCCTTATATATCACCCCGAGGTAAAGGTATATTTCCGCAAAAAGCTGTTTTTTCCCGGGATATCTCCCTGAATAAAGCATGGAACCCGGCAGGTCTATCTCCATTTCCGGGATCACCTTCAAATTTTGGGCGGCCTGCGCGTTAAGCCCGGTGGAAATATCTATCAGTGCCATGTTAAAAAAATCTTCCCACGACCTTTTTTTTGGCGCTATCGCCTCAAAAAAAGAATATGCTTCCCTGTAGTTTCCCCTGACAAACGCAAGGTTTCCGTTCAACCTTCCCGCCATGTCGGGAGAAATCTCGTCTTCGATGGATTTTATAAGCCCGGGAAGTATGTCGTACTTTTTTTCCTTAAAGCCCGAATAAATGTCCTTTATGATGGAATCCCTTGATTTTATCGGCTTGCCGCACTTGCGGCAGTGCTTGTTGCCGGCCCCTGCCATAGCCCCGCAGTTCCCGCAGTACATTTATACGCCCCTGTTCGCATGATTTTTTTCGATCCAATCAATTCGTTGAATGGCAATGGCCGCGATCTTGGGATTGTCCTTGTATTTGGGGATTATGGATTCGTATACGCCTATCGCATCCCCCCACATCTCTTTTTTCTCGAATTCATAACCGCGGGAGAATTCCTTTTCGAACTCCATCAGCCGCTTGCGTTCGACCTCGGTAAGGTGAGTGGTAAAAAGATGGCCGACCTCGGTAAAAAATGATATGAGAAGTATGTTAACAAAATATGCCGGAAATATCCCGGCTAAAAGGAGGTTTAATACGGTGAGCATCCCCCATTCTTCCTTTTTAAGGAGCGTTTTGGGGACATTGATGAATTTTTCCCTGTTCTTTAATTCCTCTATAATAAGTTCGACTCCGCCCTCTTTTTCGGGCTTTGAGCCGCCTTCAGCGGTTTTTTTTCCCTTTTCTTCCATGTCGTCGCCCATTTATCCCCCACACCGGAGCATAAGCTAAAAACTCAAAAAAATGCGCTCAATTTATTATACATCAGTTTTTCCGGCGCATATACAGATATTTTTTCACGCCTTTCTATGGCGTTATACGCCTCAAAAAATGTTTTTATCTCCGCTTTTTTCACCCCCACGCCGGAAAAACTCACGGGCGTGTCCATTATGCCGGCCATCTCTTTTATCTCTCCGAGATTCTTCCTGTTCCTGAATACGCTTTCCTGAATGACAAGCCCCAGTGAAACATGTTCGCCGTGTAGAAAACGTTTTGCCCCGCTTACATGAGTAAGGGCGTGCGCTACGGCGTGGGCCATAAGCCCGGTTATCGTGTTTTTTCCGAGGCAGGAAATTAGGCCGGCCAGGACAACGTTGAGCCATGTAAGCTCCCTTTTCAGCTCCCTGTCCTGCCTTGCCCATCCCCCGGTCACGGTCTTTATTACCCTCTCCCTGCAGGAGAGCGCCATGTTCAGCACGGCCTCGTCAAGCATCCCGCCGTTGTTTCCGGCGGCGCCCACGGCCGCGGCAGTTTCATAAAATTTTGCGAGAGCGTCAACGGCACCGGCGGCAAAAAAACTCATCGGCAGATCATAAAATATCTCATGGTCTATTATGACCTCATCGGCCACCGGGGTATCTATTGTATCCTTATACGCGCCGTCATTATCGTACATAACCGCGACCGGGGTCATGGCGGCGCATGTGGCTGCAGATGTCGGAATGTTGATAAGTTTCAGGGACGGGATGTCTTTTTTTACAAGTTTGGCCAGGTCCATGACCTTTCCCCCGCCGAAAGCCAGCAGGCAATCCGCCCCGGATTCGGCGAGGATGCGCCTGACCCTGTAAAGCTCCCCCGGCCATACCTCGCCTCCGAAAGTAGCCGTCTTAATCCCGGGAAACGCTTCAAGCAGCGCGCGTCCGTATTTTTTCAGGACATACTTTCCCGAAAAAAGAAACGGAGCCCTTCCGGGCCCCGTCTGTATGCTGTTTATGGTCCCTTCACCCTGCGTTATCCTGGCGGGAAATGCCAGATTGTCCGCGACCGGCGCAAAATTCCCGGCAAGGTGAAAGCTTTTCATATTTACTTGTTCAACATTTCCTTATCCGCGTCTTTTTTGGAAAGGGATATTTTTCCGGAGCGTTCATCCACTCCTTTTACCTTTACCCATACCATCTGTCCCTCTTTAAGGACGTCCTCGACCCTTGCCACGCGGCTTTCGGAAAGTTCCGATATGTGGCAGAGCCCCTCGGTTCCCGGCGTTATCTCGATGAACGCGCCAAAATTCATTATTTTGATGACTTCCCCGTGGTAAAGTTTGCCTATCTCCGGCATGCCGGCCACTTCCATGATCTTTTCCTCTGCCAACTCGAGCACATCCGCGTTTGCCGCGAATACTTTAACGGAGCCGTCCTGTTCTATGTCAATCTTCGCGCCGGTCTCTTCGACTATCCTCTTGATGTTCTTTCCGCCCGGCCCGATAAGGTCCTTGATCCTTTCCTTGTTTATGGTGAGTATCTTCATCTTCGGAGCGTAACGTGACATTTCTTTCCTGGGCTCCGGCAGGCATTTCAATATCTTTTCTTCGAGTATGAAAAGCCTTGCTTTCCTTGCCTGCTCAAGCGCGTCCTTCATAAGCTGAGGGGTTACGCCTTTGATCTTGATATCCATCTGTATGGCGGTGATCCCGTCCTTTGTGCCTGCAACCTTAAAATCCATGTCGCCGAAATGATCCTCGGCTCCCTGGATGTCCGTCAATATCGCGAATTTTCCGCCCTGTTCGATGAGCCCCATGGCTATGCCCGCCACGGCTTTTTTTATGGGAACTCCGGCATCCATGAGAGCCAGCGTTCCGCCGCAAACGGAAGCCATCGATGAAGAACCGTTGGATTCAAGGATATCGGATACGACCTGGATGGTGTAAGGGAAGCTTTCCCTGTCGGGAATTACGGCTTTGAGAGCCCTTTCGGCAAGCGCGCCGTGGCCTATCTCTCTCCTGCCCGGCCCCCTCATACCCTTGACCTCGCCTACTGAAAACGGCGGAAAGTTGTACTGAAGCGTGTAGGCCTTCTTGGATTCGCCTTCAAGGTCGTCGAGCGACTGCGCGTCCTCGTCGGAACCAAGCGTCGCTATTACAAGCGCCTGCGTCTGGCCCCTTGTGAAAAGCGCCGAACCGTGCGTCCTCGGAAGGATGGTGACTTCGCATTCGATCGGCCTTATCTCATCGAATTTCCTGCCGTCCGGCCTTATGTGGTCGTTGGCTATCATGTCGCGCAGCACGTTCATTTCTATCTCTTCAAGGACGGACTTTATGTCCCTTAATTTTTCCTCGAATTTCTCCGCTCCGTATTCTTCAAGGAGTTTTCCTTTGCACGCAACCTTGACGGCCTCGATGTTGTCCTGCCGTTTCAATTTGTCGCTTTCTTTCATGGCTTTAGCTATTCCGGCCTGCGCAAGTGAAACGACATTTGATTTTACGGATTCGTCGATCTTCTTTATCTCAACTTCGCGCTTCGGTTTCCCGGCTTTTGCCTTGAGGGACTTTACGAACGCCGCTATCTTTTTGATCTCGGCATGCCCCGCCAGTATGACCTCTAGCATCTGCTCTTCGGTCAATTCCTTTGCCTCGCCCTCTATCATGGTTACCGCGGCTTCGGTGCCTGCGATCACGACGTTAACCGAGGATTTTTCTATCTCTTCGTTGGTCGGGTTGATTATTATCTGTCCGTCCACCTTGCCGACCCTTACGGCGCCCACGGGCCCGTCGAAAGGTATGTCTGATATCTCAAGCGCGGCCGCCGACCCTATAATGGCGATTATATCCGGATCGTTGATGCCGTCGAACGAGATCACCTGTGTTATTATCTGGACCTCGTTTAAATAGCCTTCGGGAAAAAGCGGCCTCAACGGCCTGTCTATAAGGCGGCATGTGAGGACCTCTTTTTCGCGGGCCTTGCCTTCCCTCTTAAAAAATCCTCCGGGAATTTTTCCGGCGGCGTAAAATTTCTCCCTGTACTCGACTGTAAGCGGAAAAAAGTCCTGCCCTTCCTTTGCCTCTTTGGCCGCCACCACCGTCGCGATCACCATTGTTTCCCCGATGGTCATTATGACGGCCCCGTCGGCCTGCTTTGCCATCCTTCCGGTTTCGAACGTGATCGTCTTCCCGGCTATTTCCACTGATTCTTTTGTGTATTGTGCCATTTGTTTACCTTACTTTCTTAGTTTTAATTTATCGATCAGGGTCTTATACCTGTCGTAGTCCACTGTCTTCAAGTAATCAAGCAGGCGCCTTCTCTTGTTGACCATCTGCAAAAGCCCGTGCCTGGAACTCAGGTCCTTCTTGTGTTTTTTTAGATGCTCGGTGAGATCGTTGATCCTCGTTGTCAGCAGCGCGACCTGTACCTCGGGTGAACCCGTGTCTTTCTCGTGCGTCTTGTAGTTCTGGATCAGTTCCTTCTTTTTCTCGTTCACTAAAGCCATTTCTTTCACCAAATCCTTTCTTTTTTTTGTTTAAACGGCCAGGATTTCGTCGGCTATTCGGAGAACCCCAGCGTTTTTAATTTTGTGCTTTACGCACAATGGACGTATAATATCATAAATAAAAAACCCTGTAAAGGCTGAAAAGGCCAAACGGTTGGTTTTTGCCCCGGTATTTTACCTGTCCAGTATCTCTTTTACCTGTTCTATCAATTCATAAGGGTCGAAGGGCTTGATGATGTAATCGTCGGCCCCAACTTTAAGGCCTTCCTCGGCATCCCCTTTTTGCCCTTTTGCCGTAAGCATTACCACTTTAATTCCGTTGTAGGACTTGTTTTCCCTGATCTTCTCGCATGTCTCATAACCGCTCATTCCGGGCATCATAATATCAAGAAGCACCAGGTTTGGCAGCGGCCCTTTTGCCAGCTTTTCCAGGCATTCTTCGCCGCTGTATGCCTCGATTATCTCATAATTGGCCAACTCCATGGCTATTTTCACTATCTTTACTATGTCAGGTTCGTCGTCCACCACCAGGATCCTTGATTTTTCAGCCATAAATGTTCCTCCTTATTTTGATATCCATCGTAAGTATATGGAAGTGCTGGCCAGAAGCATTGCCGAGGCCAGAAGAAAACATGTGAATGACAGTGCCTTTAAGAACACAAGCCCGGCTTTAAGCGAGGCGACCGCCGCCTTTAAAGGCTCCAGTTTGGCGCTGTCCTGGCCAACCGCCGCCTGCGACAGGGCATTAATGTTTGTGGAAAGCTGTGGGAGCATGGTAAAATTGGCGTAAACATGCGACGCCAGTGATACTGCCAGCACGGCGGCGGCGAACACGGGAAGCAGCCAGATTAATTTTTTCTCCCTGACTATCATGGTGAGTTTTCTAAGCGACACGCCTATTATCGCTATCGCCGCAATAAGCGTCAAAAGCCCCGCCTCGTAAAGGACCACGTCGAATTTCATTTTTGCTCCTTGTATTTCAACAGTTCGTCTATCAGGCTGTTGAATTTCAGTATCCCGGCCAGGCAAAAAACAGCGGAGATAAAAAGCAGCCCGCATGCCGCGCCCTGGATTATCATATTTGCCGCCGGGTCCTTTATCATCGGCGATGATTTTATCATCATGAGAACGGCGTAAAGAAGGATGCCCGAGGGCGCTATCATGAGGGAAGTGTGGAAAGTCGCCCTCTTAAATACCACGCTGTATCGCCTTGCAATGAAACCGAACACGAGAAATCCGGCCCAGAAAAATATCCCGCTGGCGACTGCCGCGGCGTTTATATAAAGCTGTATCAGATCGTCGGTCATTATAGTCTCCTTATAATATTGCCGCGCGTCATTTTGTGGCCGCCCATATTTTTTCTATTATTTCCTTCGCTTTGGTCCTGCCAAGTATCTCGGAGAAGGATTCTTCCAGGGCGTTAAGCAGGCTTAAAAAAGACCTCATGCCCATTTTTGTCCTGTCTATCTTCTGTTTGGCGAATTCGGTGTCCACTATAGCGGAGCCTATGTTGCCCAGGTTCTCCTTGGCTATCCTTGAAAGCTCGGGTATTTTAAAACGCAGCCTGCGCAGCAGGGCCGCGGAAACAAGGCCATAAAGCATGACTTCCGCCCTGGACTTTTCTATTCCCGAACTCTCGTAAACCGCCGCTATATTATTGTCGCCGTTAAAACCCGCAAGCAGGTTCCATTCCTCAAACGTCATATTTATTGTGATCGACTTGTCCCGTGGAAGCCTGGCAATTCTGAGGACCTCGTTTTCCGGGAACAGGATGTCTTTTACGCTTATTTTATCAAGGTATGCCGTGTATATTTCCCTGGCGCTTTCTATGATAAGGGCCTCCACGCACAGCCCGAGCGGTTTCTTCGCGGGAAGTTCCTTTTCCTCAAAATAAAAAGAGCCTTCCTCTATGGCCAGAAGCAACTGTATAAGCGCCTGCTTTTTATCCCTTGCCGGGCCGATTGACTTTTCCAGGTTCACGTCGGAGAGCTCGCCACGGTTTATCTCGGCGTACCCCTTTATCCTGCCTGAATCGACGTTAAGAAGGCCTGTTTTCCCGTAACTGCAAAGCAGCCTCAGCATGCCGGCGATACTTATGCTTGTTATTGTTCCTCTCAATTTAAGCCTCCATATTTATATATTAATATAACCTAAAAACGCCGGGCTATCAAGGCTATTTTTAGGTTATAACGGTATAACGAATTTGAAGGTCGAGCCCGTGTCTTTGCCTGCGGATTCGGCCCAAATTGTCCCGTGGTGCGCTTCGATTATGTTCTTTGAAATGTTGAGCCCGAGCCCCACGCCCTTCAGGATCCTGTTGTCGCTGTGGCTGGCCTGGTAGAACCTGTCGAATATTTTCTCAATATGCGCCTCTTCTATCCCGGAGCCGCTGTCTTTGACATACATCAAAAGATAATTGCTCCTTATGTCCAGGCCGGACGAGGCCGCGGCTTTTTTCGGGATTTCGTCAAATCCCGCCTCCCTTGCCCCTATTATTATGCTGGATCCGGCCGGTGAAAACTTTACCGCGTTGCCGATAAGGTTGGTCATGACCTGTATTATCCTGAATTCATCCAGGTCCGCCGTGACAGCCTTTAATATCCCCTCTTTTTCAAGTTTTATATTGTTTTTCGAGGCAAGCCCCGCGGTTTCCCTGATTATCCTGTCGAGAAGGGCGTCAACGTGGCTGGTGTGCCTGTCCACGGGAAATGTCCCGGACTCGATCTTTGACATGTCAAGTATGTCGTTTATGAGGTTAAGCAGCCTGTCGGAATTTGATTTTAATATTTCAACGAACTCGGACTGCTGTTTTGAAAGTGAGCCCCCGACGCCGGACATCATCAGGGTCAGGAACCCATTAATGGAAGTCACGGGCGTCCGCAGTTCATGGGATATCATGGAAATAAAATTCGCTTTCATGGCGTCCAGATCGCGCATCTTGTTCAGGGTTTCCCGCTGCCTTTCGGAGTACCTCATATTCATGGTTATATCCTCAAGGGAAAGGAGAAGTGCGTCTTCGGAATTATATTCCAGGTGGACAACCGAGAGGTAAAAATAATATTCGGTGGACACGCCGTTCAACAAAAGGTTCTTCTTGACCTCTATCCTGTAAAAGCTCTCGCCAGTCAGGAACGCTTCGTTGAAATAAAGATAAAGCGGGCATTTCTTGCACAACGGCGTTTCCATGCAGCGGCCGTGCGTATTTACGCAATTTTCGCATTTCAGGATCTCCCCGGGCCTTTTACCGGAAGCGTCGGCCTCTTCCACCCCCGTAAACCCGGTAACAGCCCTGTTGCATTTCCTTACGAGCATGTCGGGCCCCACCACGAACATCATGATAGGCGCGCCGTCAATGACATGCTGCAGGTCCACGCGGGAGTTTTCGAGGGAATCCGTGATGGCCCTGCGTTCCATGGCGTAGCGTATCGCCCTTATCAGGACCCTGCCGTCAAGGTTATCCTTTACTATATAATCCTGCGCCCCCGCCTGCAGGGCCTTTATGGACATCTCGGAATTATCGAGGCCCGTTATTATTATCACCGGAACTTTTGTCCTGGCTCCCCTGAATTTCACCAGTGTTTCTATTCCGTCGGAATCAGGCAGCCACATATCGAGCAGCACAACGTCAAATTTTTCTCCGGCTTCAATTCCGCCTTTTAGCGTGCCCGCCACGGTTATCTCAAACTCGCCCCCGCCTTCCATGCGGATGTTCTCTTTTATCAGGACTGCGTCAGTGGGGCTGTCTTCTATCAGGAGCGCTTTTACGGTCATAATGATCCGTCTTTTGAAAACTTTGTGAATTCCCCGGTGAAAGGCATTTTAATTATTGCCGTTTTTTTTCATAATTGAACCCTTTATGGGGGCAAAAAAAACAAATGAACCCCCCGCAAGCATTCTCAAAACACAATGTATGTATAATTATTATACTGCAAAAAGGAAGCTTGTCAATTTGTTCTATCCGCATTTCCCCCAGTGTTTACAGCTAAATAAATGTTTTAAGAGTGGAAGCCGTCCTTGCCCATGTATATTTTGAATTATCAAAACCCGCTGTTTTTTCCATCATCATCCCGTGATTTTCCACGGCATACCTCAATTTATACGTTAAATCGTCCGGGTCGGGCTCGGCCATCAACCCATTCCCGGTTTCGTTTCCGTATTGCATGCTTCCCGCGGGTTTCATGGAATATTTTACAAGCAGCGCATTGGAATCGTCGAGAAAATCCGTCTGCCCTCCCCAGCCGGTGGCTATGACAGGCGTGGCGCACGCAAGGGCCTCAAGATAAACCATGCCGAAACCTTCACCCCTGCTGGCCAGCACAAAACAATCCGCGTTCCTGTAAAGGCCGGCCATTTCCTCCTCCTGGAGCCCGGAAAATATGAATTTTATGTTTTTACGGCCGCGGTATTCCATTATTGACAGGTCATCGTAAGCGGATTTGCCCGGTTCATACGGAAATTTTATCACCAGTTCCACATCCGGCTTCCCGCCGAAGGCCTCGGTGAAAGCCTTCAACAGCACGTCAAGAGCCTTGCGTTTCTGCGGCATTGCGGCGCACAAAAATGTGAATTTGTCTTTTTTTTGCGGACGTCCCGCGCTGTTATAGATCGCCGGATCCACTCCGTGCGGCAGGACCCGTATTTTTTCATCCGCAACTCCGGCCGAAGAGAATATCCCCCTGTTGAATTCCGACGGGACAAAAACGAGGTCCAGGCAATTGTTTATTATGGCCGGCCAGTCGGGCGGTATGACGGTGGATTCGTAAACCAGCATGCCGTATTTTTTCGGCGATTTGATATGGCGGTAATTCACGGGATGTTCAAAGGTAAGCGTTGCCTCCGCGGGGAAGGTCCTTGTCAGGGCTCCTTCGATACTCCCGCCAAGGTCGAATCCGGCGTCGTATAAAAAACCTCGCCGTTCAAAAACATGGACCCTGTCGCCCGAGCGCATCAGCTCCCCGATTACGCACCTGCCTGCTTTTGCCCATGACGCGTACGAACGCAAAAGGCCGAAATAATTGATTTCCATCAATGATCTATACGTGGAGCAGGTGCCCCATCTTGGATTTTTTTGTCATCAGATATTTCTTGTTCATGCTGTTCGGCTTTATCTCTATGGGCTCCCTTCCTGATATCTCGAGCCCGTAGCCCTTTAACCCGATGAGCTTTTTGGGATTGTTGGTCATCAACCTCATGCTGCGCACGCCGATATCGTAAAGTATCTGCGCGCCTATCCCGTAATCGCGCATGTCGACCGGAAGGCCAAGCGCCTTGTTGGCTTCCACGGTATCAAGCCCCTGCTCGTTCTGCAGTTTGTACGCCTTTATCTTGTTCACAAGCCCTATTCCCCGGCCTTCCTGCCTCATATATAAAAGTATCCCTTTCTTTGCGTGCTTTATCCTGTCCAGCGCCGCGTGAAGCTGGTCGCCGCAGTCGCACTTGAGCGAAGAGAAAATATCGCCGGTGAGGCATTCGGAGTGAACCCTTACCAGCACGTCGTCCTTTTTCATGATATCGCCTTTGACAAGCGCAACATGCAGGTCGTGCGCCTGCTTGTCCGTATATATCATTATCCTGAAATCGCCGTATTTTGTCGGCAGGTCCGTTTCCACAAGTTTTTCAACCAGTATTTCCTTTTCCCGCCTGTAGCGTATTATGTCCTCGACGCTTATTATCTTGAGGGAGTGCTTTTGTGCAAAAACCTTTAGCTCGGGCATGCGCGCCATGGTCCCGTTGTCGTTGAGTATCTCGCATATCACTCCGGCCTTAACATCCGCGCCCGCAAAAGTCGCCAGGTCCACCGCAGCCTCCGTATGGCCGGTGCGTTCCAGCACGCCTCCGGGTTTTGCGTCAAGCGGGAATATGTGGCCCGGTTTTACAAAATCATGCGGCACTGCTTTTTTTGAAGCGGCCTTTCTTATTGTAAGCGCCCTGTCCGCCGCCGATATCCCGGTTGTCACGCCTTCCCTTGCGTCGATGGATACGGTAAATGCGGTCCTCATAGACTCCCTGTTCCTGGCGACCATCTGGTCCAGATCGAGCCGCTCCACCTGGGAGCGCTCCAATGCCAGGCATATCAGCCCGCTGGCCTGCTTTGCCATAAAAGTAATGTGCGCGGGCGTCACCTTTTCCGCAAGGCATATCAAATCGCCTTCGTTTTCCCTGCTCTCGTCATCCACGACTATTATCATCCTGCCTTTTTTCAGGTCCTTCACTGCGTCTTCAACGGCGGCTAATTTGAATTTGGTCATTTCCCGGCTCCTTTAAGATTTTTCATCCCGCATTTTTCAGGCGTTTAAGAATACATGTCAACCAGCATGCCCCGTATCCTGTCCAGGGCCGCAAGTATATCAAGGCTGTCCGCCTGCGATTCAAGCATCATTTTGGTCAGTTTTTCAAGTTCCTTGTCCACCAGATCCACTATTATATATACTTTTTTCCTGTTTATCATCAGTTTTGACGAATCCGATACCTTTACCGTGTATATTTTCCTGATGGCCTGGTCCATAAAACTCTTGACCATTTTCTTGTATTTATCCAGCTCCTCGAACGTCCTGTGGTGGGCAAGCTGTTTTGCCTGTCCGTTGATCTCCTCAATAAGCTGGTCCAGTGAAAGTTTTATCTGCTCCTCGGCCGCGTTGTCCAGTTCTTTCATAAAATTAAGGTTGTTCACCATGTCGCGGCCAACGCTTCTCGCCCCTTTTCTCCCGGCTATTCTCCTGTTTTTATTCAGCCTCGGCTTGTCGTCGTCGCCCAGCGGCCGAAACGGCTCGTTTATCCTCATGTCATCTTCCCTTTTTTATGAATTTTTCCACATACTTCCCTATGAGGTCGAATTCAAGGTTTATTTCATCGCCTGTTTTCAAGTTTTTAACCGTCGTGGACGCGAGTGTTTCCGGGATTACCGCGACCGTAAACGAAGACCCGCCGACGTTGTAAGCGGTCAGGCTTATTCCGGAAACCGTTACGGATCCTTTTTCTATGAGATACCCGGAATATTGCTCGGGGTAACCCACTTTAAGGACCGCTCCCCGCCCCGCGCTCCTGAGAGATATCACCTTTCCGGTGCAGTCAACATGGCCCTGGACAATATGTCCGCTCAAAAATTTATCCGCCGTCAAAGGGAACTCTATGTTCACCCCGTCGCCGGGTTTCCTGGACCCGGTCGTGGTGCATTTTAATGTTTCCTGGCTCACGTCGGCGGAGAATTCCCTGGCCCCCCGGAAAGAGACCGCGGTCAAACATGCGCCGTCGACGGCAATCGACATCCCCTTTTCACGGTTCATTATCGGGCGGTTCAGCGAAACTGTTATTATTTTCGCTCCGCCCGGGGAAGACTTTACCGCCCTTATCCTTCCGGTGTCATAAACTATACCGCTGAACATAGCTTATCTCTCCTTTTATCAATACGTCGTCACCGAGCCTTTTTACTTCATGGTGTTTTATATTGACCGCGTCCGCCAGTTTTTTGAGTCCCATCGGACCCGTGAGCGAAAGGCCGTCGGAGCCGATAAAGATCGGCGCCATATAAAGCCAGGCCTCGTCGTAAAGTTTTTCCCCCAGGAACGAGGCGTGTAAAGTTCCGCCGCCCTCCACCAGCATCGAGCGTATGCCCCGCGCATAAAGTTCATCGCACGCTTTTAGAAGGCCGATGCCTCCGCGCGATTCCCGGACCACGACATTTACGCCGCGCTTTATCAGTGCGTTTATTTTATTACGCGCCATCGAGGATGTAAATATAAAAATATCCCCGGGCGCCGAGTTTTTGAAAATATTGGCGTTCACCGGGATCCTGCCCCGGCTGTCGAACACCACTTTTTTGATCTTTTTTGTTTTGTCGGCCCTGCAGTCCAGGTAAGGGTCGTCTTTAAGTATGGTGCCGATGCCCGCGGCGATGGCGTCGCACTCCAGTCGCAGTGTCTGGCTGTCTTCCCGCGATTCGGGACCTGTTATCCACCGGGACTCCCCGCTGGAAAGGGCCATTTTTCCGTCAAGCGATATGCCCGCCTTCATTATTATATACGGCGATCTTTTTGTCACATTCTTTATGAAAAACCTGTTCAGGTATGCCGCCTGTTTTTCAAGCACCCCCCTTGTCGTCATTATCCCGGCGGATTCAAGGACCGAAAATCCCCTGGAATTGACGTCCGGATTGGGATCGACCATTGCGGCCACGACTTTTTTTATCCCGCTCCTTATTATGGCGTCGGTGCATGGCGGGGTCTTTTTATTTGTATGGCAGCAGGGCTCGAGGTTGACGTAAAGGGTGGCTCCCGCGGCTTTTTTTCCGGCCTTTGAAAGGGCCTCGGCCTCGGCATGCGGCATTCCTGCTTTTTTGTGCCAGCCTTCGGAAACTATCCTGTTGTCCCTGACTATCACGCATCCGACCATCGGGTTCGGGCTCGTATGCCCGGCCCCGAGTCCGGCAAGGTCCAGGGCCTTTTGCATGTAAAATTCATCCTTTTTTATCATGGCTGATTATAACACAAAATTTTTGCCATTTAGAAGCAAAATAGGGGTTGTTTTTCCTTGCAATTATCCCGCATATTTTATATTATATATCCACGTGCGGATATGGCGGAATTGGCAGACGCGCTAGATTCAGGTTCTAGTGGGCGAAAGCTTGTGTGGGTTCAAATCCCTCTATCCGCACCATTAATTTTCGGCTTTGCCGAAAATTAATTAAAAAGTCAAAATGTAAAACCAAGAATTACAATCAAAGCAATTTGAAATTATCTCGTTTATTGACTGTGTTAATTTGTCATGATTTTATAATTTGCAGGCTGTAATTTTTGGTTTTGAATTTTAAATTTTTAATTTTCAAACTCATCAATTAACTTGTTTGCCTTTTTTACCGCCTCCGGCATGACATCCTGCGGTTTTTTGTCGTTGGCCCATATCTTGTCGAGCGCCGGGAAGATGTATGAATTCAGCGACTCCTGCCATTTGTCCGTGTCCGGCGCAAAACTTCCGTAATTGACCGCATCCAGCAGGAATTTTTTTGACATGGGCGGTTTTCCGTCCAGAAACGACGTTGACTTTGCTATTTCCCTGATCGCAGGCTGGGCCAGCCCGGTCTGTGCCAGCTCTTTCTGTCCCTCTTCTCCGGCAAGAAAAGTCAGGAGTTTCCACGCTTCCTCCGGATGTTTTGTGGTGCGCAGTATTGAATAACCGCCGCCGCTTATAAGCCAGCCCCGGCCGCCTTTCGGCCCCTTAGGGAATACCTGCGCGTCCCAGTCAAATTTCACCGTTTGCCTGAAGTAAGGCGTCTTCCATATTCCCGACAGGAACATAGCGGCTTTTCCGCCTACAAAAAGGTCTGCCGCTCCGACCCCGCCCATTGCGCTCAACTGCGACGGAGAAGGCATAACCCTGTATTTATAAATAAGGTCGTGCCTGTACCGGAGCGCTTCCATCGCTTCGGGTGAATCAAGCAGGCACCTTGAGGGTTTTTTTGCGTCGTCCACCAGTTTTCCGCCGTTGGACATCACAAAAGGCTCCCATATACCCCACTCGTCGGCATAGCCGAAGGTGGTGGATCCGTCCTTGTTTTTTTTGGTCATTTTTACCGCCAGGTCGCGCATGTTATCCCAGTCCCAGCCGGCGTCGGGATATTTAACCCCGGCGGCGTCGAATATTTCCTTGTTATAGAAAACCACGCAGACCGGCGCGATATCCCGCGGCAGCACGTAAAGGTTATTGTCCACGGTGAATTTTTCAATTATTTTCGGATAAAATTTATCCAGCCGCATGCCGTCCCTTGCCGCAAAATCATTCAGCGGCAGGAGTATGCTTTTTTTTGCGTATATATAAAACTGCTCGGCGTTCACGAACATGACGTCCACTGGGTTGCCTCCGGCTATCTGTGTCAGTATCTTTTCGGTATAAGGGTCGCCCGCAGGAAGTCTTTCGAGCTTTACATCTATGCCAGGGTTGGCCTTTTTGAATTCCTCGACGCTCTTTTTTATTATTTCTATTTCCGACGTGTCGCCCCAGAAAGCGCAGCGCAGGGTGACTTTGTTCCCAAGTTTCCCGCACCCGGAAAATACCATTCCGGACAATAACGCCGATAAAGCAATCAACAAAAGCGCTTTCCTTGAACGGGTCATAAAGGCCTCCCTTATGGTTGTTTTGGATTATGATAGCATAGAAATTCAAAATTTAGAATTCAAAACCAAGAATTACAACTTACAAACCCTGAAATCAGGATAAATTATTGCAACAATTTATTGCCGTTACTTTTAAATTGTTTAATTGTAATTCTTGGTTTTGCATTTTGGCTTTTAAATTTTACTTATTCCCACCCACAACAAACAGCTTCCCTTTCTTTACCTGGCCCGTGGACTGGTTGTGTATCACAAAGTAATATATTCCCGACGATACTTTTCTTCCCATTCCGTTCCTGCCGTCCCACGTCACCTTTATCGATGGCGCCTGTATCGCAGCCACCCTCTCCCCAGACAATGTGTATATCTGTATCAGCGACCCCGGCACCACGTTCTCAAATATCAGCGGTTCCCCCGACGATATGTCGTACGGGTTCGGGTATACAACAGGGTCCCCCTCTGGATAGAACGAATCTTTCGAATACAGCGGCGGATGCTTCCCTATCGCCGGCGTCCACATCGGGTCGTTGTAATCCACTCCGAAGGAATCAGTAAATGGCATATTTGCCGGGTCTATGTCAGTTATCACAGCCGTGAACTCTATGTCCACCATCTGATGCGGCCCGAGCGAAAATGGCAGTCCCGTCGACGGGTCTATCGTAAGGTCCCAGCTAAGGTAATTCCCCGTTACAGTCGGCTGAATAGTCTCCGCCGTATCAGGGTTACCGGTATATGACATTCCGGGGGGCAGCGTGTCCCACATCTCTATGTTATTTACCGTCTCGTTTGTGCTGTTCTCTATATGCATCGTGAACGTGACTATTGCCCCAACTTTCGGCGCCTCTCCCGTCGTTGTCAGCGTCCTGTCCAGGTCCACGGGCGATGGCATCGGCGTCGACGTCACCGTGTATGTCGCCGTATACGTCGCCGTGCTTGTGTACGTGGCCGTATCAGTCCATGTCGCCGTGTCCGTCTTCGTCTCGGTCTGGCTCGGCGTGTCCGTGTACGTCATCGTCTGCGTGTAAGTCGGCGTCGCGCTTTGCGTCTCGGACTGTGTCACGCTGTAGCTGGCCGTCGGCGTATCCGTCGACGTCTCGCTGCTTGTATACGTCGCGCTTTCAGTCGCGCTCTGCGTCGCGGTCCACGTCTGGGACTCCGTCACCGTGTTCGTGAATGTCGGGCTGAACGTCGGCGTATCCGACGATACCGTCTTTGTGTATGTCACCGACTCCGTCATCGTCGACGTCGCCGTATATGTCGGCGTATCAGTATATGTGTTTGTCGCCGTATATGTGCCAGTATCCGTCGGCGTGTTCGTCGGCGTCCCCGTCGAGGTGTATGTCGGCGACGCGCTCGGCGTGGCCGTATATGTCGGCGTGTCCGTCGGTGTGTTCGACGATTCCGTGTCCGTCACCGTCAGCGTCGGCGTGTCGCTTTTTGTATCCGTCGGCGTGGCCGTGTACGTGGACGAGGCCGTCGCGCTCGGCGTCGCCGTATTCGTCGCGCTCCACGTATATGTCGGCGATGCCGTATTTGACGGCGTCATCGTATATGTCGCCGTGGATGTCGGCGTCGACGTCCCGGTATATGTCGAAGTGTTCGTCGGCGTGTACGTCCCAGTTGACGTGGCCGTCGAAGTCGCCGTGTATGTTGCAGTTGCCGTCTTTGTCGGCGTAAAGGTCGGCGTCGTCGCACCGCAATTGACATGAACCGACATGCGGTCGCCTACGGTATAAGTCACGCCTCTCGGGACCGCGTAAGCGGTATTGTAGACATCCGTGCATGTGGTCGTAACCGAGCCTACCCATGAAAAAGCAGCCGTCTGCCCAGCCGTCATCATGGTTATCAGGGGCCAAGTTATGGTTCCCGCCGTTACAGTGCCGGAATTAAAGGCCGAGGTGAAATTTATCCCTCCGGGTACGGCGTCGGAAAAAAGCACGTTAAAAGCGGTGTCCATGGATGTGTACCACGCCACGAAAGTATGGCCGCCGTAAGCCGCTCCGCCGGCCGGATTGCCGCTCATTATGCCCACATACCCGGCGGTAATGGGCGCCGTTGTGTATGAAATGGTGGGAAGCACGTTCCAGTTTGAAGCGGAACGGTCCTTTATATAAATGTTTATGGTAGAACCCGTCAAATCCACCCTCAAATCTATATTAAGGGAGGAAAAAGCCACGGTACCCGTGGCCACCGCCGTTGTTCCGTTCCATATTGTTATCGGGCATGACGTCCCAACACCGGTTATCTGAATGGTGAAGGCCATTGTGTTCCTGAAATATATCCCGAAATTGGAGGAATTATTCGTCATGTTGACGCTGGCGAGTATTTCCCCGTTTATTCCGTTGGAATAATTATAATGCGATTTGCCTGCCGCCGCCGGAAGCACTATTCCTCCGCCGCCGTAAGTGTCCGCGCTTCCGCTGTCAAGGGTCCAGTTTGTTCCCGACGAAAGTATGGTTGGGTCTGCCGATGAATCCGCCACGGACCCGGCGCTGTTCGTGTAATTAATGGTATATGTAATGTTGTCGCCGGTATTGTAATTTGCCTTGTCCGCAGTTTTTGTAAGCGAAGACGGGGCGAGCTGCGGCGGCGGCGCGTTGCAACTGATGGAAACCGTTGCCGAATCGGCCACAGGTGATTCGTGGTCCGCCTTTATAAATGCCGTATTCACGGCTGAAAGAGTCACAGCCGAAGGGCAGCTGCCGCCCGCGGTCACCCAGTATTTCAGTTCCCCGCACTGGTTGACCAGCATGCTGGGAATGGTCCATGACATTGTCCTTGTCCCCGGAATGTAAGTCCCCGCCACCGTGTTTGTGCTTGCAAACCCGCCCCAGTTGAGGTTCGCGGGCAGGGAATCCGTTATCACGACGTTAGTGACTTCCCTTCCCGGCTGCGGGCCGTTCCCGTAAACCCTGCGCCAGCAGTAGCCGTCCCATTCCTCGATAAGGACGTTTGTGATCATGGGGTTTGTTCCATCGCACGAATCCCTGTTTATCTTCGGCACATTGACCCCAGGTGTTGTGGGGTCGCCGTCGGTATAATCAAGGCCTATGGGATACAAAATGCATGTCGGCGCATTGTCGCCGGAATCCTTATAAGCGTAAGTTCCCGTGTACGGCAGGGCCGAATAGTCCTTTGTAAAGTCATGCGTGGTGACATCGGGAGAAGTGTACAGGTCAAGCTGGAACAAAAGTGGATTCAGCGTCCCTGTCCCGCCATAGGTCAATATCCCGTCGGGATAATGCATGTTCGGCAAATTATTGAAAAATTTCATCAATAGATGCGTGGGCATTGAAACCGACGGATTGTTTTGTATTATAAGCCTCTGGTCCCAGCAGCCCGTCCCGTTGACCATATCGGTGCACCCGGGCTCGAGGGTTTCAGTCGTGACGGTAATGCCCGTGGTCCCTTCCACCCGGTTTTCATGCAGTGCAAAACCCTGCCCCTGTCCGTAAATGAAATATGAAAGCCTGTAATTGCCCCAGTCGATCCACGGCTCGGATGCCGAATGCATGCCGCGCATTACAATTGAGGTAAAATCCTTCGCTCCGGAATTGTTTACCGCGCCTATGGAAAATATCACCCCGGACCTTCCGCCTTCCAGCCATCCGGCCGAAGACGAATCGCAGTAATCGATCGTGTATGTTATCGTATCCGCTGGCTTTGCCCATGCGACTGAAGCCGTCTTTGTGATGGTCAGGGCGGCCGGGACTATATCAACGCAGTTCCTTTTCATTATATACGACACTTCATTGGGAAAATTATTGGTCGTCCATCCGGTCCCGTTGGAGCACGATATCGAGGCCGTACTGCAATAACGCCCCTGCGCTGCGTTGCTGTTCACGCTTACAACCAGCGTAACCCCTCCGGCTGAAGTTGCATAATTCTGCGTATGGAGCCCGAGGACCGTCGGCATTGTCCAGGTAACCGTGGAACCGCCTGAGCTGTGCGAGCTTCCCATGGTGTCGGTGGCGGATACATATGTAAAACCCGCCGGGATATTATCCGTTATGACGACTCCGGACGCGTCAACAGATCCGTAATTCCTGAAGTTCAGCCAGTATGTGACAAGGTCCCCGGGGAAAGCGTATGTCTTGTCGACGGCCTTGTAAATCTTCATGTTTGCCTGCGGGTTCCAGTGCCCGGGGTCGTTGTAATTTCCGGTTATTATCACAAGGCCGAGCTGCCTGAAGAATTCATGAAAGTACTTTGCGTATTGCCCGAGATAACCGGCCTGCACCCCGGTGCCTATCTGCGAGCCGTCCGTCCCGGCCTGCGTGTCCCATAACGTGCACAATTCCCTGAACCATCTTTCCATAAAAAGAAAATCATTATTGACATTGGCGGCAATGACGACCGAAGCCGTGGATGATCCCAGAAGATACGGAATATGGTCCCCGTCCTGCGGAGTCCCGCCTGTAAGGTAATTGCTCCATATCATCTCGGGTATATTGAAATTCAGCTGATACGTGCCGGGCTGATAGCATGTTGAATATGTCTTGTAGAAATTATATATTTTTATCGCAGCGTTATACACATCCTGGTTTCCAGCCGCATTAATTGTATGCGTTGCGGCCGCCCATGACTGGGCCGGATTTCCGTTAAACAAATAGTCGAGGCTCGGCCTCCAGATGGAGCGAAAATCCTCGCCTTCATTGTCGTTGCCGAAAACAGCCGTTGTTCCGGCAACCTGGACGTCGCCGGCGACCGGGAAAGTCAGCAGGTTCAGCTGTGACTGCAACCATATGTCGGAAGCCGCGGCTTTCTGGAACTGGCTGACGTTCCAGTTCCCGATTGCGGTCCCGTTGCACCACGTGAGCGTGCTTGCATTATCCTCGGGATCTCCGTTGGCTATAAGGGCGTTCGCAAAAGTACGGTAATAATAGGGAGCGCCGTAATCATACCATTTGGAAATCGCGCCCTGAACCACGGGGCCGTTCACCGGGCCGCATGTGGAACCGGTCGTGCTTGCCGTTACATAATTCGTAAGTTCCGCCCAGGTGTTGCCGCTCTTATGATAACCGTCAAAACCAATGTCCCCCGTTGCCCACGCGTTTACGGCATTCGTGTGGTCCGGGCCGTTTGATCTCTCCACAAGGAACCTTATTGCGTCAAGGGCCATCTGTTTGTATTGAATTGCCGGTTCATTGTTAGTGTTTAAAGGGCCGGTCCCGCCGGGAGCGTAATATCCCGTATTATCCCCCCACTGTTTCCAGGCTATCAAAGCCGCCATTGCAATGTCTTCGTCTCCGTCCGTCGCCGCGTCCGAACCCTGCCCCGCCCATGCCGGAACCTGCGCCCCATCCTTATAACCCGGATTGTAAACTGTGCCCGTTGAATATACCATGGCATTATTGAACAGGTCATTTTCATTTATCCAGAACCACAATGAATCGAAGACCTGTTTATCGCCCATTATGGCTGCCATTAATAGGGCGTATCCGTGGCCTTCGCTTACGCCGGTTCCCGCCGTATGCATCCACGAGCTGTCAAGCCACAGCGGTATCGAAACAGGCGTGCCGTTTTGAAGCTGGTATGTTACGGAAGTATTGCCCGCCTGCACGAATCCGTTAAGATATATCTGCCACGCGTCCCTGATCCATTTCTCCATTTCAGCATGGGCCACGCCGTCAGGCTGGTGATTGGTGTCGGACAGGGTATATAATGTCTGCTGGCCGCCCGCCGTGTAATTGTTAAACTGCGGGAACGGCATCGAGGGCCCCGAAGCGAGGGGATAATAAGAATTGATATTGGCCGTAAATACCGCGAAAGAGGAGGAGGCGGTTATTAGAATTGCGGCTAAAACAAATACAATTTTTTTCAAGATCCCTTTTTCCCTTCATTTTAAAAGTTAAAACGCAAAACCAATAAGCACAACTTATAAACTTTTAACTTGCACTTATTGGTCAGCCCTTTTACCTTTTTTACTTTTACTTATTCCCACCCACAACAAACAGCTTCCCTTTCTTTACCTGGCCCGTGGACTGGTTGTGTATCACAAAGTAATATATTCCCGACGATACTTTTCTTCCCATTCCGTTCCTGCCGTCCCACGTCACCTTTATCGATGGCGCCTGTATCGCAGCCACCCTCTCCCCAGACAATGTGTATATCTGTATCAGCGACCCCGGCACCACGTTCTCAAATATCAGCGGTTCCCCCGACGATATGTCGTACGGGTTCGGGTATACAACAGGGTCCCCCTCTGGATAGAACGAATCTTTCGAATACAGCGGCGGATGCTTCCCTATCGCCGGCGTCCACATCGGGTCGTTGTAATCCACTCCGAAGGAATCAGTAAATGGCATATTTGCCGGGTCTATGTCAGTTATCACAGCCGTGAACTCTATGTCCACCATCTGATGCGGCCCGAGCGAAAATGGCAGTCCCGTCGACGGGTCTATCGTAAGGTCCCAGCTAAGGTAATTCCCCGTTACAGTCGGCTGAATAGTCTCCGCCGTATCAGGGTTACCGGTATATGACATTCCGGGGGGCAGCGTGTCCCACATCTCTATGTTATTTACCGTCTCGTTTGTGCTGTTCTCTATATGCATCGTGAACGTGACTATTGCCCCAACTTTCGGCGCCTCTCCCGTCGTTGTCAGCGTCCTGTCCAGGTCCACGGGCGATGGCATCGGCGTCGACGTCACCGTGTATGTCGCCGTATACGTCGCCGTGCTTGTGTACGTGGCCGTATCAGTCCATGTCGCCGTGTCCGTCTTCGTCTCGGTCTGGCTCGGCGTGTCCGTGTACGTCATCGTCTGCGTGTAAGTCGGCGTCGCGCTTTGCGTCTCGGACTGTGTCACGCTGTAGCTGGCCGTCGGCGTATCCGTCGACGTCTCGCTGCTTGTATACGTCGCGCTTTCAGTCGCGCTCTGCGTCGCGGTCCACGTCTGGGACTCCGTCACCGTGTTCGTGAATGTCGGGCTGAACGTCGGCGTATCCGACGATACCGTCTTTGTGTATGTCACCGACTCCGTCATCGTCGACGTCGCCGTATATGTCGGCGTATCAGTATATGTGTTTGTCGCCGTATATGTGCCAGTATCCGTCGGCGTGTTCGTCGGCGTCCCCGTCGAGGTGTATGTCGGCGACGCGCTCGGCGTGGCCGTATATGTCGGCGTGTCCGTCGGTGTGTTCGACGATTCCGTGTCCGTCACCGTCAGCGTCGGCGTGTCGCTTTTTGTATCCGTCGGCGTGGCCGTGTACGTGGACGAGGCCGTCGCGCTCGGCGTCGCCGTATTCGTCGCGCTCCACGTATATGTCGGCGATGCCGTATTTGACGGCGTCATCGTATATGTCGCCGTGGATGTCGGCGTCGACGTCCCGGTATATGTCGAAGTGTTCGTCGGCGTGTACGTCCCAGTTGACGTGGCCGTCGAAGTCGCCGTGTATGTTGCAGTTGCCGTCGGGGTAAATGTGGCTGTATATGTCGGCGTGCGGGTAAAAGTGGACGACGCCCCAAAAGTCGGGGTATTTGTTGGCGAGCCGCATAATATTGTCACCCCTACCGTCGAGTATACCGCCGCTTCTTTATCTCCCACAATATACGAATCATTGTTCTCCACGGTGCCGTTCCCGGCAGGGCAGCCCGGACTCAGCACATTGACCCAGTATTTTATCTGCCCGCACTGGTTCACCTGAAGGGTCCCTATGTTCCAGTCAAGCGACTTTCCGCTCGGGGTAAATGTCACCCCGGCCGGCGCCGAAACAACCCCGCCAAAACTTAAATATGTGGGCAGGGAATCTATCACGTGGACGTTGTCAACTTCGCGGCCGGGCATGGGGCCGTTCCCGAAAACCCTGCGCCAGGTGTATCCGTCCCATTCTTCGATAAGAACGGAGGTTACTGTGTTGGATTCCGCTTCACAAGCGTCCTTATTTATTTTTGTGACGGGAATCGAGGTTCCGTCCCCCCTTGTCCAGTCGGGGCTTATCGGGAAAAGAGCTCCGGCCTGGCCGGTAACCGCCCAAGCAGCCTGCTGGGACCAGTCGTCTGTCCAGTTCTGGTTCGCCCATGCCGCGGTTACGTCGGCTTCAAGAAAGAAGGGATAAGTTTGTGTGGTAAAGTGAATGGCCGACGGCGTTCCTGTTTTCCAGAAAAGGAAATGTGTGGGTTCGGCCGTGGAAGTCCCAAAATTCCCAAATTGAAGCATTACCCTCTGATTCCACGAACCGGTCCCGTCACTGCACGCCGTTGGGCTGCACGCCGCGAATGATTCGGTGGTTATTAAAGGCGGGGTTGAATTAAAGCCTTCCGCATTATAATAACTTACCGTCCAGTTGGATCCCGAATAAGGCGAATTTAAAAAATATGAGAACCTGTAATTGGCCCAGTCTATCATGGGTTCTGCCGCCTCGTGATTTGCCCTTAGGTAGAAATCAAGGTCTCCGGAAGCCGCGCCCGGCAGGGATTTTAAGCCGAAAGAAAAATTAATGCCGGATCGTCCCCCGTTTATCCAGCCCGCCGTGGAGGAATTGCAGTAATTAATGGTATAGGTTATTGTCTGCCCGACGTAAGTGGTGCTGGCGCCCGCGGTTTTTGTGATGGTAAGGGCGGCCGCAACTATATCCACGCATGTCCTGCACATAATGGTGGTGATATCGTTGGGAAACGGGGACGACGTGGACCCCGTCCCGTTCGTGCAGGAAATATCCGCGAAATTGCAATACCGTCCCTGTGCGGCGGTAGTTTTTACCTGGGCCACCAGGGTAACCCCGCCTTCCGTTGCGGAATAATTCTGGTTATGCAGTCCGGGCACGCCGGCCGGTATGTTCCATGTTACAACCTGTCCTGCAACAGAAGGCGCTCCGGTTGTTCCGGTTGAAACATAGGAAAAAGCCGAAGGCAGGGTGTCAATAATCTGTACGCCCGTTGCGTCGATGGAACCATAATTGCGGTAATTTATCCAGAAAGTAACCGTATCCCCGGTAAAGGAATAAGTTTTATTCAGCGAGGTGAAGACCCTCATGTTGGGCTCCGGGTTCCAGTCAACGGGGTTGAGCATATTGCCGGTGAGGACCATGAGTCCGAGCTGCCTGAAAAATCCGTGGAAATAATGCGGTATGCTCCCGAGGTAATTATCGGTCCCTCCCACCTGGTCCCAGTTTATCGCGATTTCCCTGAATAATTCACCCATCTCGTCAAAATTCTGGGACGCAACCACCGCAGCGGAAGGCGCCGCGAGTTCATAAACAACGTGCCAGTTGTCCGCCTGCTTTGTCCCGTCGAGATTATAATTTTGCAGTGAAGCCACTCCCTGATATGTCACGGGACTGCTTCCGTAACTCTCACATCCGACCCCAGTGCCGTAAAGCTGAGGATTGCCGACAAATTGCGCTTCCTTCATCGCCGCGTTATACTCATATTGATTGCTTGCCGTTATTGTAACGTGGTTGACCGGGTCCCATGAAGTGGCCGGGTTGCCGTTCCACAAATAATTCAGCCCCGTCCTCCAGGGCGCGCGGAAATCCTCGCCGCCCATATTTGCGTTGAAAAACGTGGCGGTCGAGCCTGTTACCGTAAACTGCCCCGCAGTCGTGTTTTTGTAGGCGGCATTTGAGGCAAGCTGACCCATCAACCAGTCATCCGAAGCCTCGCCTTTCGCGTATTGATTGTAATCCCAAACAGGATATCCGTTTGCCTGGAGCACGTTTCCAAATGCATGAAAATAAGCCGGCGCCGCATAGTCAAACCAGCCCTGGGTCTGCGGCCCCCCAAATTCAAGCGTATCCGGCCCCGTGTACCACGGTGTTGCCTCGTGCCAGGTATTCCCGCCTTTATGATATCCGTCATAACCTATGTCTCCGCTGGTGTATTTTCCGTTCAGGTCCACATCCTTTTCAACCATAAAACGGAGCATATCGAGGGCCATCTGCTTGTATTGTATCTCCGGCAGACCGTTGGAATTTACCGGGCCGGTCCCGCCTGCGGCGTAATAACCGGAATTGTCACCCCACTGTTTCCACGCAAGCAGGGCGGCCATGGCTATATCATCATCGCCGTCCGTGGCCGAATCCGCGTTATTGCCCGGGGCCTGGTTTAAAAGCTGCCATCCCGGTATATGGTTTCCGTAATTATCCCCGCGCGGGAGCCATACTCCGGTGGAATATTTATATGTATTGTAAAATCCCACATTTTCATTAAGGAAGCACCACAGCCCGTCGAATGCGTCCTTGTCGCATATAAGCGCCGCGGCAAGCAGTGCATAACCGTGCCCCTCCGAACAATAAGGCGAGGACGAATCCTGGATTAGATTTACCGTGACGCTGCCGCCGGTTGCGTTCTGGTAGGTCACAGTGCCGTTATAACTGAACTCATTGGAGTGTATCTTCCATGCATCCCTTATCCATTGCTCCATCTCTGCAAGAGAAACCCCGTCAGGCTGGTGAAGCGCGAGCCCGGTTGCGGTATGTGCGGCATCGGCAAGTGAATAAACGGTGTATGTCGCGCCGCCCGCGTCATAATTAATGAATTGCGGGAAGGGCATTGTAGGATTTCCGGAATTGATGTTTACATTAATTGCGGAAAAAGAAATTACGGGGAGCAAAAGCACTGTGACGACTGTGAGTATCAGTTTTTTGATATTCATTTACTCCCTCAAATAATAAACATAAGGAGACACTTATCTCCCTGTCCAGCGCCGGTTCACCATAAGAAATCCCGTTCTTAATTCAAGTAAAAGCATTATATCTTTATTTCACGTTAAAGTCAAATATTTGTGCGTTTAAACGCTTAATTTTAGACGCGTTTTGGCGGAAAAGGTTTCGGGAAAATGTTAAATCATCTTCCAATAAACGCATTATTTATATGGCCAAATATACTTCAATCATATTTCGCTTGATTTGCGCGATATTTTTCAATTTATTGCATTGATTCCCTATCGTTCAACCTCCTTTTTGCGTATTGATTAAAGCATTCATCAATGATAAAATTCCAGTTACAGATTCAAAAATTCATATTTCTGCGGGGCGATGTGGAAAAAGACAAATTGATAAAAAAGGCATCCGATATTTTATTATTGCTTACACTTGCTGTTTCGCCGCTTGTCTTCTCGGTCCACGCCAACGGCGTTTTCTGGTCGGTGGAGCAGTTTTTCTTCAAATTCTGCCTTTCCCTGCTTCTGGCAATTTTTTTGTTCAGGATCTTTCTTTATCGGAACGTTTCTTTCTTTAAGACATCCTTTGACATTGTCTTTGCCGGTTTTATATCCGCGAACATCCTGGGAATTTTTGTGGCGCACGGCCTGTATTCGTTCCTTAACACGGTCGCGTTGAATTTCCTTTATTTCGCTTTTTTCTATTTTGTCCTTGATTATGCCGCCGCAGAGGATGACAACAAATGGAAGATCCTTGCCGCAATGTTTATACCGGCGGTGGTCATGGCGGCCTACGGGATTTTTCAGTCCTCCGGCCATGATCCTGTATCATGGCAGACGAATTTTAACGGAAGGGCGTCTTCAACACTGGGCAACCCCGACTTTCTTGCGGGGCACATGGTCCTGCTGATCCCGCTTTCATATGCCCTCATTTTTCCTCTCCGCGGGTGGAAGATGCTTTTAATGATCTGCGTCGCGCTCATCCTGACGGCCGCCCTCTTTATAACGCAGACACGCGGAGCACTTGTGGCATATTTTGTATCAATTGCCGTCCTTTTTGCCGCCCTTGCAATCAATAAAAGCGGCAAGGACGGAAAACATATCAAAGCAATGGCTTTGGGACTTGCGGTCATTGTCGCCGCGGGTTCCATTTATTTTTTTGCAGACAGGAACGGGTCCGAAAGGATAAAGAATATGGTAAATTTCAACGAGGATTCGATCAACCTGCGGCTGCACCTTTGGCAGAGCGCCTTATACATGATAAAAGATAATTTCCTTTTTGGCGCGGGCGCCGGTAATTTTCACAGCGTATACCCTTTTTACCTTTCCAAATATCATGACGCCGCCCTGTTTAAGCAGGTCGACTTTATAGGGTCCGTCCATGCCCACAACGATTTCCTTCAGTTTCCGGCAGAATACGGAGTGATCGGGGCCGCATTTTTCTATCTAATGCTCGGGATCTTCGTTTATTCCGGTTTTAAGGGGCTGAAGAACAACCGCGGCGACAAATACATATCAGGCGGCGTTCTGGCGGGCGGTTGCGCAATAATGGCACACGCAATGTTTAATTTTCCTTTCAGTATAACGCCGACAGCCGCCCTGTTTTATGCCATGATGTCATTATCCGTCCAAAACAACGGGACTTACGAGCTCCGCAATATTCACGCCGGCAGGATTACGGCCGTATTTTCGGGTATTGCGGCCGCTTTTTGCGTTATAATGGCCCTGTTTTTTATTGTGCAGCTTTCATCAAATTATTATCTCGGCTATGCCAGGGACGGCGGAATTCTCAACAATACCGGGGCCGCCGTAATTCAGGCGCAGAGGGCCGTAAGCACGGACCCGTGGAACGAGGACAATTACCTGCTGTACGCTCAATTGCTCGCAAAATCCGGCGATACGGATAGGGCGGCGTATAATTACAGGATGGTATTTGATCTTGATCCCGCAATATATAATGTCGATTATTTCCTTTATGATTATTACTCCGCAAAAAACATGAAGCCGGATGCGCTTGCAGCAGGAGAAAGCATGTATAAGTTGTCACCGTATTCCCTGAAATCGGTAAAAGCCGCTGGATTTGCCAATTATGCGGTGAGAAATTACGCCAGGGCGGCCGATATATTCGAAATCGCGCTGAAGGACAATCCGGACAATTATGACCTGCTCACATGGCTTTCATCCGCCTGTGGAGCCGGCGGCGACGCTCAAAAAGCTGTTTTTTTTGCGGAACGCGCAATTAATGTTTCAGGCAGGAACAGGGACGCATACATGGACCTGGCATTCGCGTATTATAAATCCGGCGACAGGGATTCGGCCGTCAAAACTCTGAATAAAATGTTGAGGCTTTATCCAGGAGACAAACAGGCCCAGGAAATGTTCAGGGCGCTGAATAAATAATTATTTTATTATCGCTATTTTCTTTATCACTTTCCTGCCTTCAGCCTGGACTATAAGCAGATACACTCCGTTTGCGACATTCCTGCCGTTTTCGTTCACGCCGTTCCATACGACGCCGTTGACGCCTTTTGAAACTTCCGAAGCGTTCAACATTTTACGGTATACAACGTTCCCGGCAATGTCCGTAATTAATATCTTTACATCCTCGGGCTCGACCGCGGAGAATTTTATTGTTACCCTGCCGGCGCTAGGATTCGGATAACTATACACATTCTCTTCGCTCATTGAGTCGGCCAATCCCGGAACATTTTTATATTTTGAAACCGATTGGGCTCCCATTCCTCCCGGCTCGGTTCCCCATATCAGCGCGCCGTTGGAATACATGGTCATCTTTGTCCAGTCAATATAAGCAAGCTGGGCTCCGTATGAATAATCGTTTGTTTCATCGTATACGGACCAGTCTGTTTTATGCACACGGAGCTTCATTTCGGTGTTCCCGCCGGGGGGTATGGCGCCCGCCGCCGATGTGAACGCAAGCGTCAGAACGCGGTTCTGCCCGCTCTGGCTGATGGTTGAAATCGTCCTGTTTATATTACCGCAACCGGCGGAAGCCCAGTCGCATTCCGCGATCTCATCCGCCGTTCCCTCTTTTTCATACCAGTATTTTACGGTAATACTTGAAAGGTTTACGGCCGTTGCGGTATTGTTTATAACCTTTATATCTATATATATTGTATTGTCACCGGGGGTGGGCTCGCCGTTGGAATAATACTGCAGGCTCAATCCGGCCGTCTGGGTCGGAGTGACAGTCGGCGTAAATGTGGCCGTAACTGTCGGGGTAATTGTCTTTGTGACCGTTGCCGTAAATGAACGGGTTGCCGTGCAGGTAAAGGTCGCCGTGGCGGTCCTTGTGACAGTGCCCGTTACCGTCCTTGTTACCGTTGACGTTGCCGTACGAGTCCATGTATTTGTGGCGGTAAATGTCATTGTGGGCGTTATGGTCGCTGTCGCCGTAAAAGTGAATGTCGGCGAAGCCGTGGCCGTAGGAGTCATTGTATATGTGAATGTCGCGGTCGTTGTTAAAGTCATGGTTGCGGTCGGCGTCGGAGTAAATGACTGCGTGGCGGCCGCGCACGCCGGAATTGCGTTTGAAATCGCAATTCCCAATGGATGATTGAGCTGCCCGTTACCGGCGCCAAGCGTCCCCCACATATTCAGGTAATTTCCGGCCGTATCAAATTCCTGTATACGGTTGTTGTCCTGGTCCACAATATAAACCATATTATTGCTTCCGACATCCACCGCGAAAGAATTCAGGAATTCACCGGGACCCGTGCCGACGCCTTCCCATGTTGTTATCATATTGCCGTTCTGGTCAAAAATATATTCCTGGTCGGTCCCCGGCCCCGGGTCAAAGCTGGTGACATAAACGTTTCCCGCCGCATCGTTTGCCACGCCATAAGCCCTGTGCGCAATATGCCACTGGGTGATCTTTGTCCCGGCCGTATTAAATCTCATGACTTCAGCCCCGTCGGCGCTCGTGACATAAACATTGTCGTTCTTATCGATGCTTATTCCCATGGTGGTCGTTGAAACATCCCACTGGGCCAGATAATTACCGTTCCTGTCGAATATCTGCACCCTCTGATTGCCCTGGTCCGCGACATAGACATTATCCGAAGAATCCACGGCCACATCCGTCGGGAAATTGAACTGGCCGTTCAGTTTGCCGAGGGAGCCCCAAGCCGTGATAAAATTTCCGCACAAATCAAACGCCTGTATCTGCTGGTTCCCGTTGTCGACGACATAAACTCTTGATAATTTATTGTCTATTGCTATGCCCATTGGCGAATAGAACGAACTGCTCCATTGCCTCAAATAATTTCCGTTGCCGTCGAATACTTCTATCCTGTTATTAATCGAGTCCGATATATAAACCTCAACATACGCAGTGGTAGTCGGCAGCGGCGTGCTTGCCGCCGTGCTTGTAACGGTCGGAGTCGCGGTTGATGTGCGCGACAATGTGGGCGTTGCCGTAAATACCGGTGCAGTTGATGTCGGCAGAGGCTGGCAGCTGCAATTGTCAAGAAGGTCCATTGCGCCTATCTGCCAGGAATTGTTGGAATCCGAAACGCTGAAATAAATATTTTTTCCGTTGATGGCAAGCCCCGAGCCGCTCGTACTTAACAACGAATTGAAATCCATGTAATTATTTCCACCGTTAAATGCCGCGTCCGGATCGCCGTTTATGTCAAATCTGCACACAAAGGTACCCACCTGTCCCTGGCCGGTGCCGGTAAACTCGCTGCCCGCCACGATGATCCTTCCGCAGCCATCCACGGCCATGGAATACCCTATAAACCCATGCCCGGCCGCTCCTGGAGTCGATATCAGGGAACCGTTGATTCCAAATGCCGTAACCGCATTGCCGGTTCCGGTGTACTTCCATAATGCCGCGGCAGGCTCGCCGTTATTTTGCATGGCGTAACCGCCGACAACGATATTTCCCATACCGTCATGCGCTATTTTAAGTCCGTAATCTTCCGCTACTCCCGCGGCGGCCCCGGCCGGATCTCCTGCGATCAAATATCCGCCGGCCCCGAACCCCGCAACCCGGACGCCGTTCGAATTGTATTCCCATAGGACCATATTCCCGGTATTCGCCCCGTTGTCTTTCTCCCCCGTAATATATATGTTATAACTTGTTCCCTGACCATCCAGTAATATCCCGTTTCCAACGCCGCCTGTCAGGGCATCCACAACCACGCTTCCGCCGTTAAACGAACCGTCCAGAATGCCTGCCGGAGTAAGCCTCCATAATGTCATGTTGGAATTCACCTGTTTTTCGGTGGTTCCAGTGACCAATATATTTCCTGCCGTGTCTATCGCAAGGCCGTTTGCCTCATATCCGTTCGTCATCAGATACGACCAGAGCAAATTGCCTCCGGTGTCGAATTTCCAGACGCCCATGCCGGTCGGCGTTATTCCCGCCATGATAATATTACCGGAGGAGTCAATGGCTACGTCATGTCCCGCGGCCCCGGATATCCCCGCCGCCGCAATTCCGCCTGTGCCAAAACCCGAATATATAGTTCCGTCAGGCCTGTATTTCCATATTACCGCTCCCGCGTTTCCGCTTCCGGTGATATAAATATTGCCTCCGGCATCAATGGCCATGCCTGTTCCGGACCCAAAACCATTTTCCTGAAAAACACCGTTTGTCACGATGCACGGAGTCAAAGTGGCTTCGGGAGTCGCCGTCGCGGTTGACGCCAATGTTGCGGAGGAAGTCCCGGTCGCATCGGCTGTTCCTGTTGCCGTGGACGTAATTGAATCCGTCAGGGTCGCGGTTGATGTTTCGGTTGCCGTGGGAGTTGCCGTCAATGTAGGCGTTGCAGTGCATGTAAGTGTAATTGTTGATGTTATTGCCGCTGTAAGCGTAAATGTCGTTGTCCCGGTAAAAGTTGATGTGGGATAAAAAGTTGCCGTCGTTGTCGCTGTATTGGATGTTGCGGTAACGCAGTCAAATTTCATTACTGTTGCCCTGTTTGAATTCCCGCCATCCATATAGCCGATATATATAATACCGTTATCCACAAACATGGATGTATAATTGGCTGTTCCGGCGGAAAATCCCGCATTGCCGACATCCACCCAGTTGGATCCGTCAAATTTCATTACAGTGGCTTTCCCTGAATTTCCCGAATCAAAATATCCCATATACGGGGTGCCGTTATAGACGAACAGGGACGGGAAATTAGCCGTTCCGGCGGAAAATCCCGCATTGCCGACGTTCACCCAGCTGCCATTCTGATATTTCATTACCGTAGCTTTGCCTCCATTTGAATTATCGGCAAATCCCGCGTACATTGTCCCGTCTTTATCAATAACTAAATTGACTCCCCCGGCTCCTCCATTTGAGAATCCCGGATTTCCGACATTTACCCAGTTTGTTCCATCGAACATTTTAACCGTAATTTTTGACGAATAATAATCATCTTCATATGCAACATAAGGGGTGCCGTTATAAACATTTATTGCGGTATACGCGGCCGGGCCCTGGGAAAATCCCGGTGCCCCCACATATGTCCAGTTTGTGCCGTCAAATTTCATTACCGTTGCTTTGCCTCCGTTGGCAACATCCTCAAATGCCACATATGGTATGCCATTATAAACAAAAATCGTATTATACACTGCCTGGCCTGCCGAGAATCCAGGGCTTCCAACCGTCACCCAATTTGCACCGTCATATTTCATCACTGTCGCTTTTTGTGAAAAAGCATAATCCTGATAAGTCACATACGGAGTGGCTTCATATATATATAGATTGATCCAATCAGCGTTGGAAGCAGAAAAACCGGGAATCCCGACATCAACCCAATTGTTTCCGTCATATTTCATGACTGTTGCTTTCTCCATATTTATGTTGTCCCTGAACGCAATATATGGGGTTCCATTGTAGACAAATAACGAAGTGAAGTGTGCGTTTCCCGCCGAGAATCCAGGCGTCCCCACATTCTCCCATCCCATTGTACATTCAATTGTTAAAGTGGCCGTTTCTGTAATCGTTATGGCATTTGTCAATCCCTCTGTTGATGTCTGTGTTATTGTCCACGTCGGCGTTGCAGTCGATGTCTCTGTTATGGTAGGTGTTACCGTAAACGTCGGTGTTGCCGTGAACGTCGGCGTTGCAGTCGATGTCTCTGTTATGGTAGGTGTTACCGTAAACGTCGG
>CAYUDX010000004.1:0-58753 GCA_964443355.1 uncultured Spirochaetia bacterium | reverse complement strand
TAAAGGTCGGTGTTGCCGTGAACGTCGGCGTTGCTGTCGATGTCTCTGTTATGGTGGGTGTTACCGTAAAGGTCGGTGTTGCCGTGAACGTCGGCGTTGCTGTCGATGTCTCTGTTATGGTAGGTGTTACCGTAAAAGTCCGTGTTGCAGTGAACGTCGGCGTTGCAGTCGATGTCTCTGTTATGGTAGGTGTTACCGTAAAAGTCGGTGTTGCCGTAAACGTCGGCGTTGCAGTCGATGTCTCTGTTATGGTGGGTGTTACCGTAAAAGTCGGTGTTGCCGTGAACGTCGGCGTTGCTGTCGATGTCTCTGTTATGGTGGGTGTTACCGTAAAGGTCGGTGTCGCCGTGAACGTAGGCGTTGCAGTCGATGTCTCTGTTATGGTGGGTGTTACCGTAAAGGTCGGTGACACGGTCCAGGTTGATGTTGCAGTCGACGTCTCTGTTATTGTCGGTGTGGCCGTAAAGGTCGGTGACACGGTCCAGGTTGATGTTGCAGTAAACGTCCCCGTTATTGTTCCTGTTGATGTGGATGTACCCGTTGCAGTGAAAGTCGGCGTTGCAGTGAAGGTTCCCGTGGCTGTCCCTGTTTCAGTGAAAGAACATGTAGCGGTGAAAGTAGGCGTTGCCGTGTGTGTGTAAATATTGGTCAGCGTAAATGTGCCGGTCGGTAATTGTGTCGGGGTGCTGAACAATCCGGGATAAACGCTGATACCCGTTGTCGTGCATATTGCGTCACCGCAAAAATCAACTATGTGCCCGGTTGTTGGCGGCGGGACGATGCCCCATAATCCCTGATTAAAATACAATATTGTCCCGTTATTTCCTACTGCGCCGCCAAGCGTTACAGTCATTCCATTAACGGTTGTAGTATAAAAATTCACCCTGTTTAATGTGTTCTTTGCCAGCGGCAACCCGTCCTGACCAAGGGCATCCAGCACTATTGTCCATTTTCCCGAACTCCCCTGCCTGTACATGTGCAGCACTATTCCCGTGCTTCCCACAATATACACATCATTCTGGGTCCATACTGCCACATCGGTAAAATTGACATTGCTCCATCCCGAAGTTATATCGCCCACATACACATCCGCAAGCGAATTGGCAAAATAGTCCGATGCCGGAGGCAGGTCTATTTCCGTCCAGTTCACCACCACGGTGCCGGATTCCTGCCTCCAGTAAAATATTTTCCCCCCGTTACCCACCGCTATCATTTCGTCGTCGTTTATTGCCATAATATCGTTAAGCGGCCCGAAGGAACTTACGGCAACCGGCCCGATCCAGTCGTTTGAATCCCTGTTATAGACATCTATTTCACCCAGATCATTTGTAAAATAAACCGCACCCTGCCCGGCGCTGGACACATGTATCGACGTGAAATCCCCGATACCCTGCGGCCTGGTCAGCACATTCGAATCATTGGTCGTGTCAGTGTTATAAGCCGGCGTTTTATATGCGTACATTGTGTTCCATGTCGCACCCGCGTCCGTCGTGTATGCCACAAATCCGTTGTCCCCGGCAACCCAGACTTCATTGTTAGTAAAACACACGATTGCCCTGAGATTTTCAGTGACTCGCACCCCGTTATAGAACAGAGGGATGACCGTTGTTACTCCGTCTATAGTGCGGGTAAGCAGCCCGTTATTACCGACGGCCCACCAGCTGAGCGCGGAGCTTCCGGACGAAGTGCAGCACCTGTTGCAGCACATGGCGTTATAGGAGGCGGCATAAGCAACCGTTGGGGTCCATGTTATGGTAGCCTCCATTATTGAAGTCCCTGCGGCCACGGCCGTTGCGGTCATGCCCCCGGATGTTATCCCCCCTTTATTTGTTCCCGTGCCGTTGCCCGGGCCCCATCCTCCCTGGCCCGGCCCGCCCGTGCCAACGCCTGTGGGAACCGGTGTTGGCGTATAATTATTTCCCGGGCCTGATGTTGCCGTATATACTGCCGAAGGAGTGGATGTGGAGGTGGCTGTGGGCATCTCCGAAGATGTCGCGGAAGCGGAACTTGTGAATGTCGGTGTGGCCGTAAATGTTGCCCGCGCCGTAAATGTGGGGGTCGATGAAAAAGTCGCCGTGTTGGTAAATGTCGCCGTGTCGGTAAATGTCGGCGTCACGGTCGGAGTATCGCATATTATGACTTTATAAACAGCCCCGCAGGGACATGGGATGTATATCAACCCGTTTACATTCAATATCGCCTGAAGGTCGTAATCAAGCCCGGTATCCGTCGTTTTCCACACACAGCTGCCCGACAGGCACGTATACTGGGAATAAACGCCGTGTTGTCCGACTATATCGATATCAGTTGCGCCGTTGCCTGAAATTGCCAGCAAATTATTGTTTGTTCCCACATTAAGCGGAGAGTCGAATGATATTCCGGAAGATGTGTAGGAAATCTTCGTGACATAACCGGAATCCTGCGCCAGCCATGCCTGCCCGTTGCCGAGCGCGTAACCCGCGTCATAAATTGCGTTATAACCGTAGGCGGATGTTGTCCCTGAATACCAGCTTGCCCCGTCATTTGCCGACACAAACGCCTTTCCGCCGGACGCGTCCGATCCGGCGGCGACTATATATCCGTTCTGGAGCTTCTTTACACACTTAAATGTAAATCCCGGAATTGTGCAGCCCTGCACAACCGACCAGGAATATCCGGAACCCTTTAGGATCAGGCCGTTATCGCCGACTACTATGACTTCGTCCGAAGAATATGCATTGACCGCCGTCAGGTTTGCTCCGGCGCATCCGGCGGAAGCAAGTGCCGCCGTAAGGTCAACCTTGTGCCAGTCGGCGGTGCCGCCCGTACCCGGATTGTAAAGCAATGTTCCTCCATCCCCGACGGCGTAAGCGGGATTTGAGGCCGTTTCCGGAACCGTCGCCGAAGGCGTGGCTGAAGGCTGGGAGCATACGGACGATACGGCATTTAATTTCGTCCCCGCGGTAAATACCGTTGTGTAGGAATTCACGCCGGCCGACGGGCTCGCGCACGGCTCAACTCCCGTGTTTATGTCGGGTTCGCCCGATGAGCTCCATTCAGTAACAAGAGTATCGACGCCATTTTCCCTTTCATACAGACCGAAACGGGGGTCTTCATAAAAATCAGGAGCCTGGCTGTAAGGCAGTATCATTGAATAATCGTCGCATTTTATCACCGCGGTTCCGTGGCCGGTATCCCCGGTGGCGTCAAAAGGCGACCAGCCCGCCGTTGTTCTCTGGATGCTGGTGTCATATATATCCGCATAGCCGCCCGGAGGTATGGCCTGTCCTCCGTTGCTGTTGAAATGAATTTCGATGACATAATTGGCTTTTTTGCCCCCCACGACACAATACGGCCATGCCTTTACAACGGAATATGAAGTCGTGACAAAAAGCTGCGGCAGGGATTTGTTGGCGTAATTCGGGAAAATTGTTAGGTTCATATTGCTCATTAAATTCGGAGAATCCGGCGTATCCATGTACACCCACATTTTGACCACAAGATTTGCCGGGTCTATCGGTTTTGTCCCGTAATTTATTATCCTGAAATTCGGCCTGAAATATCCTATATCATCCATGCATTCATGGGCGCCTTCCCCAGCCCTTCTTTTTACCTGCATGTCAAGTTTGTCGGTTATGGACTTACCCGTTCCCAGGACGTCAATATTGCCCTCTTTTGTCACAACATACAGCCCCGGTGTGTCCCCTCCAAGGCAGGGATAGGCATTGTCCATGCCTGTGGGGGTGTCTGAAGTCGTCGTTATTTTTTCAACGCAGGATTTCCCAAGCCTGATGATGGTGGGGGCAATGGTCGGCGTTATGGTAGGCGTCGCGGTCAAGGTCTGGGTTTCAGTAATGGTGGAAGTAACGGTCAGCGTCGGCGTAACGGTCATGGTGATAGTTTCCGTCACTGTTGCGGTGATAGTCTGCGTATCCGTCATTGTAACCGTGCAGGAGAACGACGGCGTATATGTGCTTGTCGGCGTAAAATTCGCCGAAAGATGATAGGCGTAGGAATTTGCCGAACCGTACCCGTATGCCAGAGCCTGCGCCGGCGCCGCGGATGTTATTATGTGCGTCCCGAAACTTACGGCTATTTTGGCCGTGGAATATGAGCTGCCCGCGACCGGGACAAAGCTGCCGGCCGGCACCGGAGCGCCGTCTATGGCAACGCCGCCGGTTGACGAAGAAGGGACTATTATGTTCACAAAATTGACTTCGATATTATATTCCTGAATGTCGGGCGGCGTTTCATAAATAAATGAATTTGAGTACTGGTCCAGGGGCGGGATGACAGCCGATGACGGGTCGGATAACTGGGTCGCCTGGGTCCCGGTATCGTAAGAATTTCCGGTTATCAATTGTGTCACAAGTATCGGATTATCTGCGGTAATAACGGAGTTCCCCAAATTCCCTATATTAAACACCTGCCCCGCGTTTAATACCGGCTGCAACACGGAATTTATATATAGCGCGGTGCCGTTCGCCGAGCCTATTATCTGATAATAATCACCCTGGCTTTTATCGGCAAAAGATCCCGTTACAAAATTCCTGCCCCAATTGTCAACGGAAGGGATCTGTTCGATCAAATAATCGCATGCGGCCGCGCCGTCCGGCACCTCCGCGCATTTTGTGCCGCTGAACACGGATACCGGAAGATTTGATTGTATGCTTGTCCCTTCAAGGCTGTTGTCGACGGGAGATGTGTTGGTGTTGCAAAGCTGATAGACCTGCCCTTTATTAAGGCTGACGGAATACGCCACTCCGGCCGTTTCGCTTGTGGTCGAGATGGAAGGCACTATGGTAAGTTTTGTATTATCCTGCGTCGCGACGACGGTCATTACGCCGCCGTAATTGTTAAACGCCGTCCATGAAGGTATGTAGTAGCTGGTTCCAAGTGAATTTACAGGTATTCCTATATATCCGTCGGAAAGCCAGTATTTATTATAATAGCCGTAGACGACTATATCCGAATCGGAAGTAACGTGTATTCCCACGTTGCTGACGCCGTCGTCCATGCCAGGGACGGCCGCGCCGGGTATTGCGAATGTATAGACCGTTCCCGGGGCGACATATACGGTCGTCGGGCCGAAAGAAAGCCCCGGTATCTCCACCGTTACATTCGCGCCTGACAGGCTTGCAAAATTAAGGGTTATGTCATTATAAGGAAGCCCCTGCGCATATACAGGTTCAAGAAATGTTAGCCAGAATTCTTTCCCGGAATTGGAAAAGGAAGCGCCTGCCGCATTGACCGCGGCAAACGTAAAAACGCATACAAAAAACAGCCCAAACAATTTGGTACGCAAAATTTAACCCCGCAACGAATAAGTGTATAGAGAATATATTCGGCAATTTTGTTGTTCGCCCCTGATCGTGGATGGAAATATATCATAACATAAAATAATTGTCAATCGGATTTCTCATTGGACATACCGAACTTTTACCGCAGCGCAGGAGCGTGGATGCCGCGTTACACGGGCATGCAAGACCGCCGCGCCACCGAATGCGTTACTGTTCTTTTGTCAAAAGAACATTAAAAAATACAGCTTGCGCATTAAAACTTTTTCCTGCCATTAATCCCGCCTTCCGGTATTATTTCACCCTTTTCATCATGCCCATGAAAAATCCGTCCATGTTGTCCCTGTTTCCCGGCAATGAAACGAAATATTTCCCCCGCCTGTACGGCTTCATCCCGGGGCCGCCGCCTGTTATGTCGAATAATTTAAAGTTGTCGTTTTTGTCCATGAATTTATCGAGCAGTTTCGCGTTCTCGTCCGGGTTTATGGTGCAGGTGCAGTAATAAAGCCACCCCCCTTTTTTCACCCAGTTCTTTACGGTGTTCAATATCTCCGCCTGCAGTTTCGGGAATTCCTTCAGTTCCGCCTCGGTCAGGCACCATTTTTTTTCAGGGTGCCTTCGTATCACGCCCAGGGCCGAGCAGGGCGCGTCCACAATCACTTTGTCGGCCCGGTCGCGGAAAGCCGGAATGTCGACGGTCGCGTCGTGTTTTATGAATTCCACGTTTGTAATCCCGAGACGCACAAAATTACGTTCCATTACCTTCAGCCTTACTTCATTGGGCTCAACCGCGGCAATGCCGGCTTTCCCCCTTGAATCGATGGCAAAGCTGGCGGCCTTGCCTCCCGGCGCCGAGCCTATGTCTATTATGGCCTCGCCCTTTTTGGCGTCCACAAATCCTCCGAGCAGCTGCGATGCGAGGTCCTGGACGTAAAACATACCCTCCTCGTGGGCCTGTGTGTTTATGGGGTCGCCTTTTTCAACGAGCAGGCAGTTCTTTGACAGCTTTATCTCCCTTGTTTCCACACCGGCTTTTGCAAGAGCCTTTGCCGCATCATCGGCGGTTGTCTTCAGGGTATTGACCCTTAAAAAGACCGGAGGCTTTACGTTCCCCGCGGACAGGATGCTCTCAACGTCGCCGTCCCTGAAATTTTTTTCCAGAAATGCCGTCATCCATTTTTCATAGGAATATTTTACGGACAAATAATCTATCCGCTCCTTGACTCCCGCCTTGCCCTCGCCCGGCAGCCTGATGCCGCGCCCTTTTTCGCGAAGGACGTTCCTGAGCACCGCGTTCACGAACCCGGAGGCTTTGGGGTGCGACCGCTTTTTCGTCATTTCAACGGAAACATCGATGGCGGCGTATGGAGGGATCGAATCCATGTACATTATCTGGTAAAAACCTATTCGCAGGATGTTCATAAGGGTTATATCGTCAGCGGGTTTCTGGATATATAACGAGAGGTAAAAATCAATGTAGCTTTTATTGCGCAGCACCCCGTATACAAGCTCGTAGACTTTTTTGATGTCCCTGTGTTCCTCGTCGATGTCCTTGATGTTGGCTTCAATGTTCTCTTTGGCCCAGCGGCGGGTGGTGAAAACATCGTTGAGTATCTTTAAACTGATCTCGCGGAAATCAAGGGACATGGAGCCTCCAGTAAAGTAAAAAGTCAGTGCCAAACTTTCAAATCAATAATAGAATTATATCAAATTATAAGGAGGCGGTAAATGTTCAAATCAGGATCAAAGATCTTTGATATCGAAGAGGGAACGTTCAAATTGCAACGGTTCGGAACTTGAAGGTCTTGGAACGGAAGCAAAAGAACTTTCAAACATCCTCGGTGCGTCGATTATAACAATGAAAAACAAACGTAATATTTAAAATACATTTTTTCAGTCCTTGCATCCGCAGCCACCAATTGCTTTTTAATTTGAATTTAAAAGTTGTAATTTTTGGTTTTGAATCCTAAGTTTTTAATTTGGGCGGAATTTTTCGAGGTTTTCCTTTCGCTGCTTAAGCGTCGGGTGCGTTGAAAAAAGCGAGGCAAAAAAGTCCCCGCTGAAAGGGTTCACTATGAACATATGCGCCGTTGCCGGCTGGACTTCCTCGCCCGCCGGCCTCCTTTTTACGCTTGCTGTAAGGGTTTCAAGCGCGGAAATCAGCGCCTGCGGCTGGCCCGTAAGCTGGGCGGAGCCGTTGTCCGCGGCGTATTCCCTGGACCGCGATACCGCCATCTGTATCAGGAAGGCCGCAATCGGCGCCACAATGAACATCACTATGCCCCCCGCCCCGCCTCCCCTGTTGTCGTTCCTGCTGCCGCCGAACCAGAAAGCCATCCTGGCAAGCATCGTAATGGCCCCGGCAAAAGTGGCGGCTATGGTGCAGATTAGTATGTCGCGGTTTTTAACGTGCGTAAGTTCGTGCGCCAGCACCGCCTCGAGCTGCCTGTTGTCGAGCACTTCAAGGATGCCCGATGTGACCGCCACCGCCGCATGCTCCGGGTCGCGTCCGGTGGCGAAGGCGTTGGCCATGGAGTCATTAATTATAAAAACCCTGGGCATGGGCAACCCGGCCTTTACCGCAAGGTTTGAGACGGTGACGAAAAGAACCTTGTTGTCCTCCCTTTTTATCTCTTTTGCCCCGTACATGGCCAGAACTATTTTATCCGAGAACCAGTATGAAAAAAAGTTCAGCAGAACCGCGAAACCGAAAGCGTACATCATGCCGTTCATACCCCCGAGATAATTGCCGAGCCAGACGAACAGGGCGGTCAAAACCGCCATCAACAAAAATGTCTTGAAATAATTCATGGTTATCCTCCTGGAAATGATCGATTTTTTTGGAACCGGCCGGAATCAGGGCTGAAAAATTATCCGCTTTAATGCGGTTGGTACCGTGCGGCAATATTTTATTTTTCGTGTTTTTTTTGTATTCCCGGTTATCCTACTATTTCCTCAATGAGCTTCTTGTCCTCGTCCTTCAGGACAAGGAATTCTATGCCCGTCCTGAATTTTTTTATATTGTCGTCCTTTGCCGACCATTTTACCTCGGCGAAAGTGACTATGGCGGACCTTGCGTTTTCCAGCTTTATCTCTATCCTGAGTATCTGCTCCGGGTTGAGCCCGTGGTCATTTATGAGCTGTATGCCGCCCACGCTTATATTGGTCGTCTCGGTCTCGTTCTTCTCCGCGGCGGATTTTATCTTTTCTATCTCCGAAGGCATTGATACAACTTTGTATGATACCGTAACCTTTTTATCAACCCTTTTGTGCCTTCTTTTTTCTATGTAAATTTGTCCCTCTGGCATGATTCACCTCGCTTGATTGATCCGGCCCTCCGGATCTGACATTTATTATAATACCTTTTTAACGTATTTCAAGGTTTTTTTGGCGCAAACCACGCTCTAAACGCGGTTTCCGGATGAAGAACGGGGTGCTTTGTTCCTACTGGCCGTTAAATTTGTTTATTACCGCCATCTTTATTATTTTCGTCTGTGTCCCGCCGGAATCCTGCACGGCCCTTATTACGCATACGTAAATTCCGCTTGAAACGTCATTGCCGGAAGAGGTCGTGAGGTCCCAGGATATGCCGGCGACCCCGTCCGCAAGTGTGGAATTAATGATCCTGACCAGCTCCCCCGTCTTATTGAAAATATGTATCACGGCCGTGCCGTCGCCCGATGCCGCCCACTGGAAAACGACTTTTTTCGACGCGGAATCCGTCACAACGACCGGGTTCGGCTTTAATTTAATCTCCGAAATTATATCGGTTACCGCGGCGTCGAGCACCACCACCGTCTTGGAGGCCATGATCCTTGTCCCCTGGCTAGTCTGGATCACCACCTGTATTTCATATGTGCCCGACGATACGGTTTCGCCCTCGCTGTTCTTCCCGTCCCACTGCATGCTGTTGCTGTTGCCGGGGGCGTATCCTATGATAATATTGCTCATGTCCTTTCCAACCTGCAGGACGTCGTCCACGCCCAGGCTGACCACCGAGGTCCCGTTATATGGCGCCTGCAGCCTGCGGACCAGTTCGCCGGCGGAATTGAATATGTTCACGTCCACGTATTCCTGTATATAAAGTATCTGCAGGTCCTCAATTTTAGTATCGACATGCCCGTAGGTGTCGGTCGTGCTCACCTTAATGTAATAATTGCCCGGCGCAACCACCTGGTTGGCGTTGGTAGTGCCGTTCCACGTGAAGGTCATGCCCGTTCCGTTCTCCTGTCCGGGCCCCCGGAGTCCGGGAAGGCTGAATTGCAGGGTGCCGTCCGACGGGTCGTAAAGGTCCACGACCGTGCCGCTTACTAGCATATACGCCGAGGTGAATTCCGAGGAAACCGGCGACGTGGCGATCACCTTTACAAGCTCGCCCGCCTCGTTATAGGCGCTGATGGTCAAAATGTAAGGATACGGTATCGGCGTTGGGGTCACAGTCGGGGTGTCGGTAAAAGTCGGCGTGGCCGTAAACGTCGGAGTATCGGTGAATGTCGGCGTATATGTCGGCGTGGCGGTCATGGTATATGTGTCCGTCGATGTGAATGTGTCGGTGAATGTCGGCGTATATGTCGGCGTATCCGTGGGTGTGTCGGTATCGGTCGCCGTATATGTCACGGTATATGTCGGGGTGTAAGTCTGCGTCGCGGTATATGTCGGGGTGTCGGTGGCCGTAAAAGTGTCGGTGGACGTGAATGTGGGCGATGTGGTGAATGTATAAGTCGGTGTATCGGTAAATGTGGGTGTGTCCGTGTAAGTAGGCGTGTCTGTGGGCGTGTATGAAGCAGAATTTGTCGGGGTCACCGTCATGGTGTCCGTATAAGTCGGGGTGGCCGTGAATGTCGGCGTGTCGGTCATGGTGTCCGAAGGCGTCGGGGTAGCGGTATAAGTGGGCGTGTCGGTGAATGTCGGCGTATCGGTCGGCGTAACGGTCGGAGAATAAGGCGTGGTCACGGTAATGGTGGGCGTGGCCGTATATGTCGGGGTCACCGTCGGGGTCGCGGTCTGCGTGTTGGTGTTTGTATAAGTGGACGTCATGGTATATGTGTAAGTATAAGTCGGCGTTGCCGTAAATGTCGGCGTCGCCGTGAAAGTCGGCGTGTAAGTCGGCGTATTGGTCGGCGTGTCGGATGACACCGTGTTTGTCGGGGTTACGGTCGGCGTCTCTGTTTTTGTGACGGTATAAGTGGGCGTGGCCGTGAATGTCGAAGTATAGGTCGGGGTAAATGACTGGGTGTATGTCGGCGTGTATGTCGGGGTGTCGGTCGAGGTCCGCGTAAATGTCGAAGTGAACGACTGCGTGTATGTCGGCGTATATGTGGGCGTATCCGTCGGGGTCGGGGTGTTTGTCGACGTGAAAGACTGGGTGTATGTGGGGGTGTAAGTCGACGTATCCGTATACGTCGGCGTCGCGGTCCTTGTGTATGTCTGCGTATATGTGGGAGTATATGTGGCAGTCGATGTATAAGTAGGGGTATATGTCCTTGTGTAAGTTTGCGTATAGGTCGGGGTGAATGTCGGGGTGGAGTTTAAAATATTGACGCACACGATAGCGGTGGCGCCATACATGGCCGAGCCGGTATTGCAAAAGTGGGGCGGGGTCGTTGGGGTGAATGTCGGGGTGTCGAGGGAACATTCCGGAAGTGTGATTGAAGCCTGTATGAAAGAATTGCTGTAAAACTGTCCCAGCGTAACCATTGAACTTGAATTACCGATAATAACATAAAATGTTTTTGGCCCGATCAATGTGTAAGATGCAGGAACCGGAACTATCATCTGGTAACCGGCTACCGCTACACCGGACGCTCCGCCAGTTGCAATAGTAGCAGTAGATGCCCAGGAATTTGAGTTGTTTGGCGCGTTGCCTGTTGTTCCTGTCAGCCCCCACAAACAATCATCCGGTTCCGGGGCTGGATTGGTATACACAAGAGGCCCTGATGACCCTATAACAAGCCCCGACATGGGCGCATAGCCCGCTCCTATGCTTGCATCTATTGTTATTGTAAGATTTTGACCGGCAATGTAACAGGCTCCCTTTGCGCTTACGGCTGAATCTATGGTTACGGTATCGGCAGAATATAAATATACGGCAAGGAATGAAAGCATAATGAAAAATACAAGGGTTTTTGCCGCCCTTATGTTCCCCGACCTGTTTACCTTTTTTGTCCCGGTAATTCCAGCCATTTTTTCCCCTGTCTTTCCGCCTGCCTTAAGCTCCGGAGAATCTTTTTGCCGGTCTTTTCAAATAAAACAGATATAATATCAAATAATTATTTTGACAGGATTTGGACAAGAGAATCGGACTTTAGTTTCTCCATTTTCCCCTTTTTCCCTTATATCCGGTCTTGTGATGGTGGAAGTCAGAGTTGGCAACTTGACCGGACGTTTGACTCTTCCTTAATATAATACATCATTAAGAATTGGTTGTCAATTCTTAATGGGGGAAGCGGGGCGTTTAACGTAGAAATGAACGAAACCGGAGATAAAAATAGGGGCCATGGGATTTTGGCCCATGGCCCCTGTATGTTGATCGAATATGGCTGATTATTCGTTCGTGAAAGCCAGGTAAACCATTGTATCGCCCCTTTCGATGAGCAATACCACCTGGTCGCCTTTTGCCACCTTTGCCGATGCCGAGTCAAAATCCGCCCTGTTTTTGATCTCTTTCCCGTCCATCTCATGTATGACATCCCCGGCCGCGACGCCTGCGGCTTCAGCCGTGGATCCCGGCGTCACCTGCAGGACCGCAACCCCTTCGGTGGCCGAGAGCCTGAAACGCGACGCTTCTTCGGAATTTATTTCTCCCACGGCTATGCCCAGGTCTTTTTTTGCTTCCTTTGACAACTCGGCCTTTTCCCGGCTCATAAGTTTTTCAATATTGCGCTCCGCTATTTTCACATTGAATGTTTTTTCCTGAGCGTCCCTTATTACCTTTATCTCGACAGTCTTCCCAACGGCCTCACCCGCGACAATGGACTGAAGCTCGCGGTATTTTGTGACCGGCTTTGAGTCTATCGAGACAATGACGTCGCCCCGTTTTATCCCGCCCGCTTCGGCCGGGCTTCCAGCGTAAACCTGCGAAACCAGCACGCCTTCCTTCGCCCTGAAATGCTTTGCGAGCTCCGGGGTCATTTCCTGTATCACGACGCCAAGCCATCCCCGTATGACGCGTCCCGAGCTTATTATGTCGCTGTAGGTCTTTTTCGCTATGTTTATGGGCATGGCGAATCCCACGCCTTCATATCCGCCCGATGTGGAAGAAATGGCCGTATTTATCCCGATCACCTCTCCGCTCATGTTGATCAGCGGGCCGCCGGAATTGCCCGGGTTTATGGCGGCGTCTGTCTGGAGAAAATCGTCATACGGCCCGGCCCCGATTATCCTTCCCTTGGCGCTGATTATGCCCTGCGTCACCGTCTGCTCAAGGCCGAAGGGCGAGCCCACGGCAAGGACCCAGTCGCCCACGTCGATCTTGTCCGAATCGCCCATGAGGATGGGCTGCAGATTTTCCGCGTTTATCTTGATGACGGCCAGGTCCGTGTCCCTGTCGGTCCCGATCACCTTTGCCTTGTATTCCTTCTGGTTGTAAAGTTTCACCGTTATCTCGTCGGCCTTGTCCACGACGTGGTTGTTGGTGAGGATGTAGCCGTCCGGGGAGACTATAAAACCGCTGCCCAGCGACTGCCTCTTCATCTGCTGTTTCGGCGTCCCGAAGAACCGCTGGTAAAAATCGTCGCTGAAGAACTGGTCGTAAAGCGGGTCGCCGCTCGTCTTTATCGTGGAAACCGTGGAGATGTTGACGACCGACGGCCTGACCTTTCCGGCGAGGTCCTTGAACGACGCGGGTATGTACTGGACAGCTCCCGCGCAAACCGTTCCAAAAAAAATGAGCAGTGATAAAACAGCCGAAACTTTTTTCATTTTACTTCACCTCCAGCCCCGGAAGGTTGATGCTTGTCATGAATTTGCTTCCCGTTGTGAACAACCCGCCGGTGTCCATGTTTTTTACATATATTTCATCCTTATCGGCCAGCTTTTTCCCGGTGACAATGGTAAAGAGCCTTGTGTTTTTCTCGCCGTAAGCCGTTATTTCGCAGCCTCCGGTGAAACCGTAATCCTGCCCCGCAACGGCTGGGTTTTTGGCGTCAAGTTTTTGCGCATACTCCAGGTTCACAAGGGCATAGGATACCGAAGTCGGCGATATAAGGGATTTTTCCTTGCCCGAAATATTGGACATGGAATTGATGTTCCATTCGGGCGGCGCATCTTTTTTCACTGTCTTTGCCGCGGTAAATTGCCTGCCCGCGTATTTAACATTGAGCCCGAGTATGTCCTTTTCCTCCACGGCCGCAATGCGTTTGTCGACAAAGGCGTCGGCCTTCTGGATGTTTTTTATGAAAAAGTCGGGCAATTCAAATATCCCGTCCTGGTAATCCCCCCTGCAGAAGACCGTGTTGTTCTTTTTGTCGTACGCCCCGAAATAAAATTTTTTCTCGGCCGTTCCTTCCATGAATGTTATGTACTCGGCCGGCGATGCCAGTTTCCTGGCCGAAAGATTCGCCGCGGTCGCGTCCTCTATGGATTTGGCCTGTGCGGTCCTCAAATTGTCGATAAGGCCGGCTATCCTGTCGCCCCTGGCCTTTTCCGCCGCCCCCCCCGATACAACGCTCCAACCGCCCGCGTCCTTTACAAGCCTGTATTTTTTGTCCTTTAATCCGAATATTACCCCGGTGACGGCCGGGGTGTCGACGTTGCCCATCACGCGTTTGTCGCGCCAGTCGAATATTTTTTTGTCCGCCTCGGCCTTCAATATGCCGGAGACAATGAACACCGTCGATGTGTTTCCCTGGATGGAGCCGTAAACATTTTCCCCCGTCGTTGTTGGTATCCCGAAATCCATCTCATATTTTTTTCCGTCCGGGTCCGTCGTAAGGGCCACACCGGCCGAAGGGGTGACGAGGCCGTATTCCGGAAAAGCTGCGTTTTCAAGTTTGTCCCTGTAAGTGTCCGTGGATAACTTTCCCGTCAATTCCCCGATAAAAGCGGCATCCGCGGGGGCCCTTAACGGTCTGTCCATGAACCACGAACCGTTCTCCTTTTTCAGGACTATCTCGCCGTTGCTCCCGAAAAGGCGCACCTGCGAAATTTTTTCCCTGTCGAGCCCGGGGAATATCGTTTCCTTTTGTTTTTTTGCCTTTTCATCCTCATCCTTCTTTTTTACCTCAAAGAAAAAATAATAGGCTCCAAGGAGGCAAAGTGCCAAAAAAGAAACAAGCAGTTGTTTTCCCTTCATGACGCCCTCCTGCGCACGAACACGGCTATGCCTATGGCCGTGACAAGGAGCGGTATGAATATGATCGGGATGATAAAGAGCATCCTGCCCTGTATCTTGGAAAGGAACAGCGGTTCGAAGGAGTTGTCCTTCGGCTTGACCGCTATGGTGTCGCCCTCGCCCGCAAGGAAGTTAAATGTGTTCAGGGCCAGGTCCTTGTTGCCCGAGGCGCCGAGGAATGTGTTGTTCATAAAATCGGAGCTTCCGTATACCACGATCTCCGCTTTCGAAGGGTTCGTGTCGGGGTCCGAGTCGCTCTTATACGCGGAATTGTCTATTGCCGCGGCCGCGCCCACTATCAAAGGCGACGGAAAATCCGAGGCGTCCTGTTTAACGGTGCCTTTCCTTACTCCGGCCAGGTCCGTCTCTCCCCAGCTGCCCTGGCCCGTGCGCGCCAGCGGCGAGAGCGTCACGCCTGCGATGCTGTTTTTCAGCTCGAACGAGCGGCAGTTCGGCATAAAGCTCGCTACCCTCAGCGAAGATGTTATTTCATGCTGGTCGTAAGAGGCGATGATGGGCATGAGAGGGTCGCCCCCGAACATCTTTCCCATCTTGTCCACGATAATGTCGTTCTGTGCGTTTATGCCCCTGCCCTTTAAAAGCGCGTTCAGGTTCGGCAGCTGGACCATGGGCGCGTCAAGCACGAGCAGTTTCCCTCCGCTCCTCAGGAACGCGTTTATCGACGCGGCTTCCCTGTCAAATATGTCAATCTGCGGCCCGGCCACGACAAGTATCGAAGCGTCCGGTGGGACCGAGGGCTGTGAAAAAAGCTCCACGGAATCCACCTGGTAATTATAAGCCTCAAGCTCCCCCTTAAGGGCGGAGATGCCTGTTTTCTCGTTCTGCGGCGCGTCTATGGCCGGCTCGCCGTGCCCCTTGGTGAAATATATTTTTTTCTTTGATCCCCTCGTTATCCTGATGAGGCCGTTGGTGATTCCCTCCTCGGTCAGGGTGTCGACTTTTTCCTGCGCATTGTTGTCGGGCTTAAAAAGCACCACCACGCCGTAACGGTCAACCTTGAACCTGGAGGCGATCGACGGGTTCCTGTCCGCGTCAACGGCCGTAAACTTGAATTTCGGCGACTCCTTGGCGTAGAGTTCCAGGGTATCCTGCGCCTGCTGTATGGGCGCGCGCGAGGAATAAAAAAGATAGGCCTCCACTCCTGTCTTGAGCGAATCGAGGACCTTTTTGGTCTGGTCGGATATTTCATAATGCTTTGCCTTTGTAAGGTCGAAGGTCTTCGAGTGTATCGTGAATATCGTCTGGGCCAGGATTATTATGGCCACGACCATCATCGTGTAGATGAAGGCGTTGAATCCGTACCTGGCGGCCTTGTTGGAAAATAGTTCCTTTACGGAACTGAAATTAATGGCCACATAAGCCGCGACTCCCGCGACCCCAAGCGCCGCCGCGATAATCGTGGGCAGTTCGAATTCACCGCGCACCGTAGCGACAAGGGCGGCCATCACTATGAGGGTTACCCCAAAAATAAAGGATATTTTTGTCATTTTTTCCCTGTTCATTTTATCCCCTCCACTGTTTGGATTCAAGTACCCGCAGTGTCAAAAAGAAAAACAGCGCAAAAAAACTTATGCAATACGTGATGTCGGCCGTGTCAAGGACGCCCTTGGCGAAGCTGTCGAAATGCTGCACAGCCGCGATGTTCTTCAGGACCCCGGCCCAGAAAGGCGTTGCGGATTGCGCCGCCCATGGGATGACAAGGAAGAAAAGCAGGGCGCCGAACGACAGGACGCCGGCCACTATCTGGCTTTCGGTGGTGGACGATATGAAAAGTCCGAGCATCAGGAAAGCGCCGCTTAACATAAGCAGCCCGAGGAACCCGGTGAAGACCGGGCCTATCTCGAAAGCCGTGCCGATCCTCAATATTATAAACGAGACAAAGGAAGCCGCGAGCATGACGGCGAAAATCGCGAAAGAAGAGAGGAACTTTGCGGAAACAACGGCGATGTCTGATACCGGATAGGTGAACATGAGCTCCGCCGTTCCCTCGCGTTTTTCCTCGGCAAAAAGCCTCATTGTCAGCAGGGGCACCATTAGGATCATGACCACTACCATATTATGGAAGTAGGGCCTGAATATTCCCTCGACCATGCTCAGGTCCATGGTGTTCCTGGCGTACTGGTTCATAGCCCTGAGGCTGATGGAGGCGTAATAGTCCGCGATGGACGAAAAAAAATAGCCGGAAAGCGCCGTATATACCGCGATCACGGCGTAAGCTATCGGCATGGAAAAAAATATTTTTATTTCTTTTTTGAAAAGCGCGTAGAATCTTGCGAACATATCACAGTTCCTCCTTGGTGACAAGTTTTAGGAATACGTCCTCAAGCGACAACTGCTGGCGCCTGAATTCAAGCAGGCCCCAGTTGTTCTTCATTATCCTGGATACCACATCGCGGCGGACGTCCCTTGCGCCGTCGGTGGTTATCGTAAACCCGTTCACGCCTTCGCCCACCGCGCTTTCGGAGCGCACTTCGGCAACGCCGTCTATTTTTTTAAGCTCGGGGATCACTTTGGCGGAGGGCGCCTCAACTTCCAGATATATAGAGACGGCCCTTGAAGACGAGTCGGTCAGGTTCTTCACCTCGTCCTGCGCGACTATTTTTCCCTGATTAATTACAATGACCCTGTCGCAGGTCATTGCGACCTCTGGAAGGATATGGGTCGAGAGTATTATGGTGCGCTCGCCCCTCATGTTCTTTATCAGTTCCCTGATCTCCCTGATCTGCTTCGGGTCGAGCCCGACCGTTGGTTCGTCAAGCACAAGCACCTCGGGGTCGTTCAGTATTGCCTGCGCAAGGCCCACACGCTGTTTGTATCCCTTTGACAGCTTGGCTATTATGGAGCCGCTCACGTTCGCGAGCCCGGTCTCCTCCATGGCTTTTTGTATTTTCCCCCCGACTTTTTCGCGGGCCACCCCCTTGACTTCGGCGATGAATTGCAGGTATGAACGAACGTCCATTTCCTTGTAAAGCGGCACGTTTTCAGGCATGTATCCTATCTTTTCCTTCGCCTTCAACGGCTCCTTGAGCATATCTATGCCCGCCACGATGACTTCCCCCTGCGTCGGCGGGAAAAATCCGGTTATCATCCTCATGGTGGTGGTCTTTCCGGCCGCGTTGGGACCCAGGAAACCGATTATTTCCCCTTTTTTTACCTCAAAGGAGATGGAATCGACGGCCGTCTTGCTTCCAAAACGTTTTGTTACATTCTTTAGCTCGATCATGCCAGCCTCCGTTATAAGAATAGTGTTCCCGTTACTTCAGGTCCCAGTTCTTGAGCTTCGCCCATTTTTTGAGCAGCTCCTTTTCCTCGGGATCCGTTGAGTTCGGGATTTCCACGTCAACTTTTACAAAAAGACTGCCTTTTTTTCCGGTCCTGATGTTGCGCGCTCCGTGGCCTGCGACCTTCAGGCTGGTGCCCGGCTGTAAACCGGCGGGTATTTTCAGGTCAATGGTCCCGTCCGGAACTTTCACCTGCGCGCTGCCGCCAAGGACCGCGACCGCCGGGTTTATCTTAAGCGAATAATAAATGTCGTCGCCCCTGCGTTCGAAGGTCTCGCTCCTGTCAACCTTGAATATCACATAAAGGTCGCCGCGCTCCCTGTTCCAGGAACGCATGTTGCCTTCGTTCCTTATCCTTATTTTATCGCCGTCGGCGGCGCCCTCGGGTATGTGTATCCTTATCTTCCTTATTTCCTGGGTTTCACCGGACCCGCCGCACTCGTGGCAGAATTCATTTATGATGGAGCCTTTTCCCGCGCACCGGGGGCATGTTTTATTGACCATGAACCCGCCCTGCGCAAAATGCATCGTCCCTTCGCCGCCGCATGCAGGGCATTGTTCCACCCTGGCCCCTGGTTCTGCCCCGGTTCCCCTGCATCGCGCGCAATCCACCGCCCTGGGGACCTTTACTATGGTCTCCCCGCCTTCCATTGCAAGGGAAAAGGGTATTTCAATGCGCACGGTAATGTCCTGTCCCTTTGGCCCCCTGCCTTCCTGGGTTGCGCCTTCCTGCGAATATCCGCGCCTTGGCCCCTGGTTGAAGAACATGTCGAATATATCCTCAAATCCGCCGCCCGCCTGCCTGCCCGCCCCGCCGCGTCCGGAAAATATATCGCCGAATACTTCCGAGAAATCCCCGCCTCCCTGGCTTGAATAACCCGACGGCTGGCCGCCGCTAAAATTGGAAAAGTCAAAGCCGCGCGCCTGCGCATCCTTCAACTGTTCGTACTTGGCCTTCTTGTCCTTGTCCGTAAGGACATCATAGGCCTCGCTGATCTCTTTGAATTTCTCCTCGGCTTCCTTGGAGCCCGGGTTGGCGTCAGGATGGTATTTTTTTGCCAGGGTCCTGAATGCCTTTTTTATCTCTTCAGGGCTCGCATTCCTGTCCACTCCGAGGATCTTATAAAAATCTTTTATAGGCATATGAAACACCCCGTTTTCCGGTATAAGTGCAAAAATAAATTAACATTTAGACGAATAATCCTGTTTGACGGTTCCCTTATTTCCCCTTTTTTTTGGGACCGGGGGCCGAAGTAAAGCCCCGGCCCCCGGTCGTTCATATCAATCGGATATATTACTTGTGTCTTAAGGCCCCGGATTAATATTCCGGGTAACCGCCGCCCATTCCACCCGGCATTCCGCCCGGCGCTCCGTGGCTGTGTTCGTTTTTCTCCGGGATGTCCGCCACTATGGTTTCTGTGGTAAGCAGTAGCGACGCTATCGACGCCGCGTTCTGAAGCGCGGACCTTGTCACTTTGGTCGGGTCGATTATGCCAGCCTTGACCATGTCCTTCATCTGCCCGTCTGTCGCGTCAAAACCCATTGTCTTCGATGTTTCTTTCATGATCTTGTCCATTATAACCCCGCCGTCGACGCCCGCGTTGAACGATATCTGGCGTATCGGGGCCTCAAGCGCTTTCTTGACTATCTTTATGCCGACCCTTTCTTCCTCGTCGCCCGTAAGCTTGTCGAGAATTTCGCCCGCCCTTAAAAGCGCTACTCCGCCGCCCGGGACGATGCCCTCTTCCCTTGCCGCTTTTGTTGCGTGCATCGCGTCTTCCACGCGCGCTTTTCTTTCCTTCATTTCGGTCTCAGTGGCCGCGCCGACGTTGATGACCGCGACTCCGCCCGATAATTTGGCGAGCCTCTCCTGAAGTTTTTCCTTGTCATAGTCCGACTTTGTCTCTTCGATCTGTTTCTTTATCTGGGATATCCTGGCCTGTATGTCCTTCTTCTCCCCGGCGCCCTCTATGATTGTCGTGTTGTCCTTGTCGACCAGCACTTTTTTGGCGCGCCCGAGCATTCCTATCTCGGCCTTTTCAAGCTTTATTCCTATCTCTTCGCTTATTACCCTTCCGCCGGTCAGTATTGCAATGTCCTCGAGCATGGACTTTCTCCTGTCGCCGAATCCCGGCGCCTTGACCGCCACGCATGAGAATGTGCCTTTGAGCCTGTTGACCACAAGCGTCGCAAGCGCTTCGCCTTCGGTCTCCTCGGAAATTATGACTATCGCTTTTCCCTGCTGGACGACTTCCTGCAGTATCGGCAGGAGCTCCTTCATGTTGGATATCTTCTTGTCGTAAATAAGTATGTAAGGGTTTTCTATCTCGGCGATCATCTTTTCCGGGTTCGTCACGAAGTAAGCCGAAATATAACCCTGGTCGAACTGCATCCCCTCGACAACTTCAAGCGTGGTCTCGATGCCTTTGCCCTCTTCCACCGTTATCACGCCGTCATTGCCCACTTTTTCCATGGCGTCGGCGATAAGGGTGCCTATGACCTTGTCGTTATTGGCGGAGATGGTCGCGACCTGCGCTATTTCCGTCTTGTCCTTTACCGGCTTTGAAAGTTTTTTAAGCTCCTCGATGACAGCCGCGGCGGCCCTCTCTATCCCGCGTTTTACCGGCATGGGGTTCGTTCCGGCCGTTATGTTCTTCATTCCCTCGTTGTAAATTGCCTGCGCCAGGACCGTGGCCGTCGTTGTTCCGTCTCCGGCAACGTCCGATGTTTTTGACGCAACTTCTTTGATAAGCTGGGCACCCATGTTCTCAAAAACGTCCTCAAGCTCTATCTCTTTTGCGATGGTGACGCCGTCGTTTATGATGGTCGGCGATCCGTATTTTTTATCAAGGACCACATTGCGTCCCCTGGGCCCGAGGGTGACTTTTACCGCGTTTGCCAGTTTGTCAACGCCCCTCTGAAGCGACCTTCTTGCTTCTTCTCCGAAAGATAACTGTTTTGCCATTTCTAACTTACCTCCTGTTTTGATCGTTTGATTTTTTGACTTTTAGTTTTTTAATTCCGTTCTTTTGCCTTCACTTGTTGGTTTCCGTGTCCGCCATAGCTTCAGCGAAGGCGGATGAATTTTAAATTTTTACTTTTCTTCCACTATAGCCAGCACGTCATCCTGCGTCATTATCAGGTATTCCACGTCGTCTATCTTTATCTCGTTGCCGCCGTACCTGGAATAAATGACCTTATCCCCGGCCTTGAGCTCCATCGGCGCTTTTTTTCCGTCGTCGAGCGTTTTTCCCGCCCCCACCGCAATGATCTCGCCTTTTGACGGCTTTTCCTTGGCCGTATCGGGGATGATGATCCCCCCTTTTTTAACTTCCATTTCTTCGAGCGGCTTTACAACAATGTGATCTCCGAGCGGTTTCAATTTCATCTTTCACTTGCCTCCTTTTACACTGGTTTTATATAACATGCTTACCTTATTTCTTTTTCTTTTTTTCCTCGTCGACAACCTCATACTCCGCGTCCACAACGTCGTCGCCGTTCTTTTTCTGTTCCTGTCCGGCCTGCGGCCCTGCTCCGGCTCCGGCGTCGGCTCCCGGCGTGCCCTGGGGGCCCGCCGACTGGTACATCTTGGTCGACACCTTGTGCCACTTCTCCGTAAGCTTTTCCGTTTCCTTTTTAAGTTCTTCCGTGGAGGCGTTGTTCTTGAGCATTTCCTTGAGTTTGTCGGCCTGTTCCTGGAGTTCCTTCCTGTCGGCCTCGGGCACCTTGTCTCCGGCGTCCTTCAGCGTCTTTTCAGCCTGGTATGCGAGGCTTTCCGCCTGGTTGCGCGTGTCCACTTCCTCTTTTTTCTTCTTATCCTCGTCGCTGTGTTTCTCCGCTTCCTTTACTATCTTGTCTATCTCGTCCTTGGACAATCCGGACGAGGCTGTTATGGTTATTTTCTGTTCCCTTGCCGTGGCCATGTCCTTTGCCTGGACATGAAGTATGCCGTTGGCGTCTATATCAAATGTCACTTCGACCTGCGGCACTCCCCTCGGCGCCGGCGGTATGCCGTCCAGGTGGAACCTGCCTATGGTCTTGTTCTCGTTGGCCATGGAGCGTTCGCCCTGCAGCACATGTATCTCCACGCTTGTCTGGCTGTCTGACGCCGTGGAAAACACCTCCGACTTCTTTGTGGGAATGGTTGTGTTCCTCTCGATGAGCCTGGTGAAAACCCCGCCAAGCGTCTCTATCCCGAGCGAAAGAGGCGTCACGTCCAGCAGGAGCACGTCCTTTACTTCGCCCTGAAGAACGCCGGCCTGAATTGCGGCTCCCACGGCCACCACTTCGTCCGGGTTGACCCCTTTATGCGGCTCTTTTTCAAAAAGTTTCTTGACCGTTTCCACGACCGAAGGCATCCTTGTCATTCCGCCTACAAGCACCACTTCGTCGATGTCCTTTGCCTCGAGCCCCGCGTCCTTCATGGCCTTCCTGCACGGTTCCACGGTGCGCTCCGTAAGGTCCGCCACCAGCTGTTCGAGCTTGGCCCTTGTGAGGCTCATTACGAGATGTTTCGGCCCTGCCGCGTCCGCCGTTATGAACGGAAGATTTATCTCGGTCTGGGCCGTGGACGAGAGCTCTATCTTCGCCTTCTCGGCGGCCTCTTTGAGCCTCTGCAAAACCACCCTGTCCTTGCGCAGTTCTATCCCTTCAGATTTTTTGAACTCGTCGGCGAGCCATTCTATTATCCTCTGGTCGTAATCGTCTCCGCCGAGATGCGTGTCGCCGTTCGTGGATTTAACCTCAAAAACGCCGTCGCCTATCTCAAGTATCGATACGTCGAAGGTTCCGCCGCCGAGGTCGTATACCACTATCTTCTCGTTCTTTTTCTTGTCAAGGCCGTAGGCAAGCGAAGCAGCCGTCGGCTCATTAATAATACGCAGCACTTCAAGCCCGGCTATCTTTCCGGCGTCCTTTGTCGCCTGCCTTTGCGAGTCGTTAAAATAGGCAGGCACCGTTATTACCGCCTGCGTGACCTTTTCGCCCAGATACGCTTCGGCGTCGGTCTTTAATTTCGCCAGTATCATCGCCGATACTTCCGGCGGGCTGTAATTCTTCCCTGAAATCTCCACGTGGGCGTCCCCGTTGTCGGAAGGCGCAACTTTGAACGGGTATTTTTTTGCCTCCTCGGTAACCTCGGAGAACTTCCTTCCCATGAATCTTTTTATTGAAAAAATAGTATGCTCGGGATTCGCTACCGCCTGCCTCTTACCCGGCAGTCCGACCACCCTCTCCCCGGTTTTTGTAAATCCCACTACCGAAGGCGTGGTCCTGTTACCCTCCGAGTTGACAATGACTTTGGGTTCCCTGCCCTCCATCACGGCCACACAGGAGTTCGTCGTTCCTAGATCTATACCGATTACTTTTGCCATATGTCCCATCTCCTTTGCTTTCATTATGTTATATAGATTTGAAATTCAATTATATCTACTGTATATAAAGCAATAGGCGTGCCAATAGGTGAAATCCTTATTTTATTGGGGTTTTATTGAATTATTACTTATAGACGGTGTTTTAAATTGAAACACATGTGTTTCAGGATGGTGTTTCATAATAAAACGTATAGATTATATTTAATTCGATATATTCAGGTTCAATAAAATCCAAAATTTTATTTGACATTTTATTATAAATAAGTATACTGATAGTATCCTTATTAGGAGGGTTTATGGCAAAAATCTCAGTCAGGGCAACAAAGAAATATTCCAGAAAAAATATAATACTCAAAGCAGCTGAAAAAATATTTATAAAAAAGGGATACGATTTTTCCTCAGTGGATGAAATCGCCGAAGCTTCGGGTTTTACCAAGAGAACAATTTACAGGTATTTTGACGCCAAAGAAGATATCTATTTTGCTCTTGCACTTGATACTTTCAGCAGACTTGTTAACGTGTTCGAAGAAATACTTAAAAGCAATGTTTCAGGCGATAAAAAACTTTATAACGCAGGCGAGGCTTATTTAAGAATATTCATTGACGAGCCCGACCAATTCCTGATAATGAGCAGGGCGCGGTTTATTCATACGCGTGAGAAGGAAAGTTCCTACCATCAGAAAATATCAGGACTTCAGAAGAGGATGTTCGAAATATTCGGGGCTATTATTGCCGCAGGTAAAACTGATAAGTCCATAAACCCCGACATAGACCAGGAGCTTGGAACCCTTTTCCTTGTATCCAGTACAGTCAGTTTGTTTTCAGAAATGGCTGAAAATCGCGATGGATTCAGCGAAACGTTCGGAATAGATCTTGAAAAATATATGCGTTATTCCTTGATGATGTTGACAAGTTACTTTAGAATAATAAAACCGGAGGTTTTAAAATGAAAGTCCTAATCGTCGGGACAGGCGTTATAGGCACAATTTATGGATGGGCCCTTTCAAACGCCGGCCACAAAGTCGTGCATTATGTAAGATCAGGAAGGTCGAAAAATTTCAAAAACGGCATAGAAATAGATATGCTGGATAACCGTCGCCGCCATAAAAAACGGATTAAAGATATATACAGTCCCGGGATGACGGAATCCGCAACAACAGACGGAGAGCCTTATGGCATAGTAATTGTTCCAACGAAACCCTATCAGGTAATAAGCGCCTTGAATAATCTTGTTCCTACCACTGGAAATGCGGACTATCTTCTTCTGACTCAGAACTGGGATGGGACCTCTGAAATTGACCGGATTATTGACCGGAATAAATATATCTATGGCGACGCGAAAGCAGGAGGCGCGTTTAAAGGAAACAGGCTGATTGCGGTGATATATAATAGCATTGATATAGGACAGACCCAGGGTCTTGATAATGATTGCCTTAAATCAATGACCGGATTATTTAAATCGATTGGCTTAAAACCCATCATCCACAAAAACATTCTTGAATACATCCGGGTGCAATACGCGGTAAACGCCGGCCTCTGGCCTCCCGTTGTCCGATCAGGAGGAATTGAAAATCTTCTTAAAGATAAAAAAAACGGAACATTGACTCTCTTGGCTGTTAAAGAATGTCTCATGGTGATCGATAAAATGGGAGTTGATTTAAAACTCTACCCTGAAACATCCGTATATTTGAATGATTCAAAAATCGGAAGGAGTATCGCCCTTTTAATGCTGAAATTTTTATTCAAATACAACGAAAGTGTTATAAGGAGCTCTCTGCATGCGCTTGGTGACCCCCGTGAAATAAAAGAATCATATGATAACCTGAGAAGTTCCGGGAAAAGGCTGGGAGTTGACATGCCTGTTATGGATAATTTTGATGAAGAAATGGAAAAGTTTGCGGTTTCTTTGCAGGATAAACAGTGACGTATTATGCAATTATTTTTGCGTATCCTTTGTAACATCAATAAAATCATAGGGTTTTGACCATCTCGAAAAATATGACCTGTCCGGAAGCAGGTCTATCTTTTCATTGAAATATCCCTTCAGGATTATCCTGAAATTATTGACCGGCGATATTGACGGGTAAAGAAGCTTGTCCCCTCCATCCGGGAGATAATACGCCAGAAAAATAGAAAGTCTCTCCCCGAAATCCGTTTTGGAATAATCCTCCCAGTCGAGATTGGCGCCGTCGCCGTGGTCGCCGTGTATGATGATTATCGAATTTTTTTTCATGTTCTGTTCCAGCTTTTTGACCGTTTCAATTATCATCTTATCGGTGAACATGACCTGTTCCCTGTATCCTTCCAGGTATTTATCATGCGGGATGCCGCAGTGGTCCCCGTCTGAAAGGTCTATCGGACCCGTATTTTTGACATTTTTCCCGTCTCTATCGAAAATAAACGGAGGATGCGGGCACACAATGTAATCAAGCACCACTTTGGGCGACGCCATTTTTGCTATCTCAGGCAGCTCCTTAAAATCAAAAAGTATTGTTTTCCTCTCCACGCCGTATTCAGGCGGTTCTCCTCCGCCCAGTACGGCAAGCATTCCAGAAAGCGCCGTTGTCCTGGAGAGTATCTGTTCGAACTCCTCGGGATTCAAGCCGCGCGGGGTCATTATGTAATCAGCCCCGGCTTTCATGGCGTTTGTTGTAAAAGCGCTGGGAAAAATAATAAAAGTATAGCCTCTGTCCTTTAAATACTGTATCCCTTTTTTCGCCTTTATATCGTCCTTGACCATAACGAGGTCGCCGGATTGCCTGTCAAGTTTATTGATGCTTTCAAGATAGTCATAATTTAAAAAAGAGGCAAAGCTTAAAAGCGTGGCCGGGTAATTTGAATGGGCCTTTTCAGGTATATAAAAACCCAGTTCCTTCATCTCCTGCCTGAAAGCGGAATCGTCATAGCCGAAAACTTTCTTTAAATAGTCGGAGCGCGAGTGCGCGTCCACCACAATATAGTAAATATCCGGAAATTTTCCATCGGCCGGAGCCGACGGCCTGGACGTAATTCCCGCGGTAATATCCTGTTTCTCATGGTTTATTACGCTCATTGCAGATTCCACACCGAGCAGAAATACCAGCGCGAATGTTATATAATTTATCCACATATTTAATTCTTTCATCTGCTCCGCGTCTTTTTTCCCCGTTCTAATGACGGCAAATACCGCCGCGGCAGCGGCAAGCAGGGTCAGGGGCAGCATCACATAGTGTCCCCACGCCCCGGTATGACCGCTTATTAGTCCGTATATGTGTCCGTATGAAAAGAACCACAGGAGGAATATCGAAGATGTAAAACCAGCTTTTATGACATTTTTTATCACCGCCAGAGCCAGGCCGAAAACCGCAGCCGCCCCTATGACGGCCAGCGCGGCCGAAGGAAGCAGCGTTGAAAAATACATCTCCTTCGCGTTTACCGTGTAGAGGAACATAACGGGAAACACCGCCAGAAACAGTACGTGCAACGGCATGGCCGAAACGTCAAACCGGGTCTTTTTGACCGCGGCGCTTTTTTTCGCGCGTTTTCCCATTATTTCATCTCCTTTTCATCAGATATAGGATCCTGCCGCTGTCCGCTATTTTATGCGTTTGTATTATCTCAAAGTATTTTCCAAACGCCGTGATAAAATCCTTGTCGCCGTATCCGGTAAAAATATCCTCCCTGGAAAAAAGGAGGCGTTTAACCTGCGAATCGTCCTTTGGGACGAATTCGATTATCAGGTTCTTTGCGGTATCGCATAAAAAAGAGGCGATCCTGTCCATGGGCAGGTTGCGGGTTATCGCCAGATGGTGGACGAGCGCAAGAGCCAGAACCAATCCCGCAGGTCCGCGCTCTTTCATTGTCATGCGTTCCATGTTCTCCCAGCCTATTGCCGGAGAGGGGTTGGCAAGGTCTAAAACCAGCGGAAGCAAGCCCGCGTCTTTTTCCGCGGAGGCCCGCCTGTAATTTTCGGCCGTTGAATTGTGGTCGTTGTCAAAGGCGACGGTGTATCCCGAGACACCCGAGGCCAGCCTGGAAAACATTCCATCGTTTGCGCCGAGGTCCCATGTGATCTCCTGCTTTCCGGCGGCTTCCAGCATTTTTAAAACCGCCTCTTTTTTGTCCTGGAACCCTTCCCTGGAATAATTGGTGGAGCCATAATAATCTTCCCATTGCGTCGCCGCCGCGGGCGGTTTCAATCCCCTTACCGTGGATGCCAGGCTGTCAAGCAGGGCAAAGAGTCCGAACTTTGATACTTTCATGGCCTTTAAATCCACGTCGCGCCTGTCCGCGTATTTTGCCCGGCTGGCCGCGTGAAGATGAACGTGCGCCATGACCCCGGGACTCAGCCTTGATGAGAACGGAAGAAGTTTCGCCGCCAGGTCCAGCGGAATTCCTTCGGCGTACTGTTCCTGCATTTTCCCCAGCCTGGCATCCTTATACGACATCAGGCAAAGCGGCGCGAGAAAACTTGAACAGAACTGGCCGTAGGCGGCCCATGGCATGCCTTCCGTATATTTTTCGAACGACAGGGTGTCTATGAAAACAGGCGAAGCTCCGATGAACTGGACGTTATACGCGCAGGCGTCCTTTAACGTCATGCCTTTTTCAAGGGCGATTTTTTCTATTTCAAGTGTCAAAAGGGCCGCCGCGCGCAGCTGCCCAAAACACCATTCATACGGGTATGAAACGAAAGGGATCCCGGAAGGCTTTAAGGTCTTGTACGCTCCGGGCTGCACAGCAAGCTCGGCATGTCCTATAAGGAGTTTTTCCCCGGTCAATTTCCCGTATAAACCGCTGGAAAACAGCAGGTCGTAATTTTCCCTGTATGAGAAATTTACCTGCCTGAATATCTCATTGCCCGCGCTGTAGACAAAACCGTCGGGGTCCTTGTATGAAGAGGGGCTTTTGTCCATGATTTTGTTTATTTCCCGCCGCGCTTTTTTTTAAATACGGACGAAAAGAAATTCACTATGTTCTTCCAGAAAACCTTGACGCCGAATATTGCGCCGGCAGCCAGGGTGACGGCCACCTGGAAAATGTAGCTCCCCGTCCCCGGGTCTATATATGCCATGAGCCCGGTGCTGTAAAATAACAGCACGGACAGGGCAAGAACCGGGATCTTCAACTTCCTGAAAGTGTGTTTGGCCATATGTATAATATAGGATTAATAACCGTTTAAATCAAGTTTTAATATTAGTCCCCGCGGTTTGGGGCAAAAGACTTTACGGCCTCTTCCACGGTGTTGAAATGTTTGAGCAGGTTGTCGAGTTCAAGGGCGTCAAAAACGAACCGGACCTCAGGGTTCATTGCGGCAAGCTTTATATCGCCCCCGGCCGCCCTGACGGTTTCCAGGTTCCCAAGAATTGCGCCCCATCCGCTCGAGCTTATGTATTCCGTTCCGGACAGGTCGAGCACTATCCTGTAGAACCTGTTCTCCAGCAGCCGCATCATTGCGCCCGCGAGTATTTTATAAGTTTCAAGGTTTATGTAACCGTCGCACGAAAGTATCCTTATTAAATTATCCTCGTCTGAAAATGACAATTTTACGGATAAAGCTGTGTTTTCCATGGCACCCTTAACCCTTTTATATTTAATGCGGTCAGTATAGCAGAATAAATTAAAAAGTCAAAATTTAAAACCAAAAATTACAACCGGCAAATCAGACAATTTGGGCAAACCCGATTGCAGCCAGTAAAGCATACAATAAAATAAGACGTTCTACGGTTGTCCAATTTTAACTTGTAATTCTTGGTTTCCATGTCCGCCGTAACCTTCAGGTGTAGACGGATGAATTTTAAATTTACCGTATGATCGCTATCTTCCCTCTTTTTACCTGCGCTTCGTTCGATACGACATATATGTAAATTCCCGAGGCCAGCGACGCGTATTTCCTCTGCCCCGATATGGGAATGCAAAGCGTTCCCGACGTGTCAATGCTTTCGTTCGAATAGACAAGTTCTCCCTTAAGGTCGTAAATTGCCAGTTTTGCGCGCCTTGTGAGCCTGTAAAAACATATCGAGTTATAGCCCGCGGCCTGGTTGAAAGCCGTCGGGTAAACGTAAACATTGTCCAGGCTTGTCGACAGAGCCGTGGCCTGCACGGTCGCGGTAATGGTGATGGTCGCCGTTGAAGTAACCGTCGGCGTTGCCGTCATCGTCTTTGTGACGGAAGGCGACACATAAGCCGTGACCGTCGGAGTCTGCGTAAAAGTCGGGGAATTTTTGTAAAAACCCACATAATCAATGTCCATCTGCCTGAATGCGCTGCTTCCCGAATATGCCCCGGAGGGCTGGAACTGAAGGGCCTCTATGTTTTTTGCCGTCCAGGTCCCTGTCTGGGCCCCCCATGAGGCGTGGGTCAGCGACGAGAACGGTATTGTGTAATATCCCCATGAAGAGGTATTGGGAATGTTCGCCCCGTAATTTGAGTCGGGCATGTCGCTCTGGACAAATCCTATCCTTCCTGTGGCTCCGTCCCCCCTGTAGTAGAAAAATACTCCGTCATACATCGATATGTCGGTGGCCGCCCACGTAGGATTGAGCGGGCAGTTTATCCCGAATCCCCAGCTGTTATTTACCACCGTCCCGGTTACGTCCAGATGGCACGACGATCCCGCGGCGCCAAGGCCGTCGCATGTCATGCCGTTAAATGAAGCCGGATAGCTCGATATCCCGTCGCCGTATATCTGCCAGTTTCCTCCCCAGTAATTGAGAGTTCCCGAATGTTCGCAGTCGTCGATAAGCGACCCGCCGCCAGGGAGCGGCGTCGGCGTATAGGTCAATGTGGGAAGCATTGTGGGTGTAGCCGAAGGGGCAAGCGTCGCCTGGGAAGCGTCGTACATGGTGATCATTTTTATCGAATAAGGCTCCACATTGTATGAGAAACCCGTTGAAACCCCGGAGAGCGTCGAATGCTCGGGCGGGTTATCCGGCGATGCGTATGACTGCGTGCCGTTTGCCACCCACGAATAATCCCCGGTGTCGTATGATACCAGGTCCGCGGAAGCCATCGGAGTGAAGCCGTTTATCGAAATGTTGGCGGTTATGGTGTTTGTGTTGTCGGTATTTATCAGGGCCAGGGTAAGTTTCCTGTCCCCCCTTTTATTGGCGTAAACTTTCAGGGCGCCGTTGTCGGAGGTTGCGGAAACGAGCGTATTGCCGAAGGAATCCCCGGCGGAAAAATCATTGTAAAGCATGTCAAGCGCGTAAAAAGAGGCCCGCGGTTGGTATGTTTTCCCCTTAAGGGCCCCCGTCAGCCCGCCTCCCTCAAGGTAGCCGAAGTCCGAAAATATGGTCTTGTCGCTCTGCCCCGGGCCCGGGGTCCCGAAGGTCACAAAAAAACACGTGTAATCCCCTCCGTTCCTTAGATAATTCAGGAAAAACGAGGTCACAAAAAGGGAGTTGTAAAAATGGTTCGTGAACCCGCTGTCGATGCCGTCGTTGCATTCGGTAAGGTATGTCTTTACCTGCGAGGGGTTGGGGCAGCGGTTGTTCACCCAGCTTTTCAGCAGCGGAAGGTCGGCGTTCCACAAATCCACCTGCGCCAGCGCCACGGCTTCGCTGGCCGGCTCCCATGTCGGATACCTGTGAACCGAGATGCCCCTGAGGCCGGCGAGTATGTCGCTCCTGCCGTTGGCTGCGATGTATTTCAGGAAGGTGTCTATGTAATAATCGCTGCCGGCCGGATTGTTCGAGGCGTTCATGGTGACGTTACACGGGTCGTTGATTCCGTTGAACTGCGGCACCACGCTTATGGTCGGGTCAACGGCCGTCATGGCGTCATAGAACATTATATAGCGCCTGGCGTAAGCCTCGGGCAGCGACGGCCCTCCCGCCTCCCAGTTGCCGACGTTCTCGTTGCCTATCTCCCAGTGTTTTATGTCATAACCCATGTGCGTGTTGGCGTAATAAACCCAGTCCGCCGCCTCCTGCGTCGTGCCCGTGTAAAAATTTATGGTGATAAGCGGTATTGCCGTCGGGGTCATGGACCTGCACGCAGACATGAACTCCTCAAAATCCATGGTGTCGGACTGCAGAAAATTGTCCCCCAGGGCCACGGATGAAGACACGGACGGGGTCTGGCCCACGTCGGCCTCGTTCTTTGTTATCTGCGAAGCGCCGTTATAGACCCTTATCTCATTTATTGCGTACTGATTATGGGCGCCCGAAGATGATATCATCAATATCCTGACATATTTTGCCGTCACGCTGTTGAAACTAACCGTTGTCTCTCCGCCGGTCCCGGAAATCACGCCCGCGGAAGTGTCGCTCCATGCCGTGTCGTTGTAAAGCCATTGCCCGAGCCCGTTATAATTGCCGTTGCTGTACTGCACTTTGAACTGCGCCGCGTACGGCGCGGCCCAGTCTATCACCACGCTGTCAAATGGCACAGGGGCGTATGCCGAGGTTTCCAGGTCCAGGTATATCCATTGCTCAAAAGGGTCGTCGGGATATGACATCCAGCTGGTGGTCATGTCGCCGTCGGTTACCATGGCCCATTTTCCGTATCCCGCGGAGAGCGAGCCCCTGTGCGCGGCCAGGTTGTAAAACCCCCTGGAAAATGCCGTGACAAACGGGCTCCCGGCGTTGTTCCATATTTTGTTCGCGTCATACGCGCCGTTGCCGTTCCAGTGGTATTCGTTGGAATTCGAGCCTCCGGGGAACCTCAGGAAACGCGTTCCGGCCTGCTGAAAGCGGTAAATATTCGCCTTGTAAAGCGAATAATCCCACCACTCACCCAGGAAGTTTATGCCGAAAGCGGAGTCTCTCTGGTATGGATGCATAAGTGTCGTGTTGTCTACGGATACGTTCGCCCCGAATATTGCCGAGGCCAACAACAGCGCGGCTGTAAGGACCGTTGTTTTTTTCATTTCAGCGCCACCTGCCTTTGTATCTTATAGTATAGCACATGAACACCCCCCCGGGCAAATGCGGGCGCGAAATTTCACTGCCTGAAGAACGGGGTCTTCAGGACGGCGGCCAAAAAACATTGCGCCAAAAAAGAGGTATAAAGCAGGGCCGCGGCCGGTAAAAGGTTCTTTTCCCCGGTGTAATATTCAATGGAGCCGCATTCGCGGACGCAAATAAAGAGCCCGCAGAGCACCGCCACCGGGGCGGAGATCCACGGCGTCAGGCGGCCTAAGATGAATATTTTTACAAAAAATACGGAGAAGAGCATGAAAAAAAACGAGGGATAAAGGTTCTTCCCATCCAGAAGGCCGCGGTAGGCCGGCGGCGTCATTAGAAGGAAAATAAACGAGCTGATAAAAAATATATAGGGCGTAAGGGGACCCTGCGGCATCATGAGGAACGAGGCCGTGTCCGCAATGAACAGGATTTCGTAAAAATATAATCCCGGGGAACCGGCGCCGTAAATAAGGTTGAATGACGCCAGCACGGCCAGCCATGCCGCGGGAAAGAACCATATAAGATGGACCGGCGCCAGGTATTTCAGCGCAAGCGCCGCCGCCGTCAGGGCCAGATAAAACAGGGCCGCAGCCACCGAGATTTTTGAAGGCTTTACCCTGAATGACGGGTCCCTGCGGTTCAAAACGGCAAAACAGGCCGCGGTAAGAACGAATACCAGGACGTCGTCCATTTATTTGCCCTTTTTGAAATTATCCGCAAAAAGCAGGAGATTGAGGACAAATGCCGCGGCCATGAATATCGACGTGAACGAAAAAGGTGCGAATATGAAGGCGGTCACGGTTATCGCCGCGATGCATGAGAGATAAATGAAAGTCTTTACCTTGAGGGACATTTTTTACCACCTGCAAAAAAGGGCCGCTGATACGGCCCCGTATAGGACAAGCTTTATGGCGCTGTCATTAAAACTTAATTTTTTCATGGCGTCAACTTTAATAAACCTCATGGACATAGAGGTTATCGAAAATATCCTGTTAAGGACCGCCGGGATGTAAAATACCACGCTGATTATAGCCGCCGCCTGCACCGCCGGGGAGTCAACAATCCCCTTTTTTATCGCGGCTATGACGGTGACCTCCACCGCAAGGAGTATTATCTGTGCGATATATCCGGCAAAACCGTTTTTGACCCTGGAGGGCGCAAGCTTAAGGGCCGTCACGGTGAGCTCCTCGGGGTTGGCCCTTATCATTTCGTATGAAGCCGCGGCCGAAAGCAGGGCCCCGCAAGCGGCCATGGCCGCCATATTACCCGCCGGGGAGCAGGTGCAGGAAAAATAGAGCAACGCCAGGAAACCCAGGTTTGCCGAGTCCCTCAGCGCGTAAGATATGTATGATTCCTCGGTTATGGACTTGAACATAGCCATTGCCAGCATTGTCCCGGCAAAGAGCGTCATGTATATGCGCGACCATTGCCCGCCCGACATCATGGCCGCCATGATTATTATCTGGGCCCCCGCCGTTATTGCCCGCAGGAAAAATCTGGACGCCGCGAATTTTGACGCAAATAGCGGCGGGTCGCCTCGCCTTAAGGTATAAAAAGCCGGAGGTGATGAAACTATGAGCGCCGCCAAAAATCCCGTGTATGCCATTGTCCCGGCCCTTCCCGGGCCTGACGAGAAAAAAAGCCCGGCCGATATGAAAGCGGCGAGGAAAAAGAAGAACATCGAGGCAATGGCCGCGGTGTCCGGCCCTTCCCTGCCCGCAGTATCCCTTCCGGAAAAAACAAAAAAAAGCGCCCCGGAAAGGCAGAAAAGGAGCATTTCCGTCATGGGATCGCAGAAACATGCCCCGAGCAGGGCGATAAAAAGCATGGCTGAAGCCGGAAAATAGAAAAGCCGGTCCTGGGTCCCGTCCAGGCAAAAAGGCGCGGTGACCGTCAGAAGCAGGGCAAAAACAAGGGCGGATCTTACCGGATATATCCCTGCGATGGCCGCAGAAAAGTTCCGGGAGTACATATAAAGAAAGAAGGCGAAAATCGAAGATACAAAGCAGACAGCCGTGAACACGGCCTTTTTCAGCCCCTCGGCCTTCGGCATTAAAACATGCATCGCGGCGAAGGCCACCGCCGCAGCCCCGGAAATTGCGGCCGGGAGCCAGACCATGATTTTTTCCACGTTAATCATCTGAACCCGTTGACCGCTATCTTCAGTATTTCCCTGGATTGCTGGCACGCCACATAAAGCGACCTGCCGTCCTTTGAAACACACACCCACTTGGGCAGGTAATCCTTGAACTTGATTTCAAAAACAGTTTCCCTCTTTTTTATGTCCACAAATATTATTTTGTCCTTTAAGGGCACCGACACGTAAAGATACCTCTTTGACCTTGACAGCGCCGCGTCAAATATCCCGCCGTCCACCATAATGTCGTATTCCATGTTGTAGTGTATCCTGTCGAATATTATTATAGAACTCTGGTGATTGTAGGCATACTCCCATTCATTTATGATGGCGATGTCCCGGCCGGATATCGGGACAAATTCCGAAGGCGAGATCCCGGTGTCAATGCGTGTAAATACCGGCTCTTCTTTTTCCGCGTCGATTATCTGGACCGTGTTGGTGTATTTGCAGCACACATAAAGGTACCTGTTGTCCGGCGAGAGATAAAGGTCGGCGGGCCATTTTCCGACGGTTATTGTTTTTATCACCGGATATCCGTCGCCTTTAAGGTTTATCACGGCGACGTTCGAAGACCCGGTATTTGCCACATATAACAGCCCTTTTGAAGGGTCCAGCGCCAACGCGCTCGGCGATTCCCCGCCGCCGGCTGCCTGGACGCTTTTGCCGTTGAGCATGTCGTGGATCGTCACCGTATTGGACGCCTTGTTGGCCGTGTATAATTTGTCCATGTAAAAAGCCATGTCCACCGGCATATAACCGGCCGCGATCGATGATTTTTTTTTGAAATTCTCCGTGTCGTATATGTAAACCGCCTTGCCTCTTTCCGATCCGACGAATAGCTCGTCGTTTCCTGGCATGGCGACCTTTGACGGGACAAAATCAAGCTTATACTCGCCCGCGATCGCCGGCATCGAGGAATTATTTTTCCCGCAGCCGCCCGACAATAACGCCAGGAATATGATACCCAGGCACAGGACGGCGAAACCCTTTGCGCCTTTTACGGTTTTTGCATTAAATGAAAGCGCGGCAATGACCCCGAGAGCTGCGATAAAGAGGGACAAATACGCCCATCCAGCGGATAAGGCGGAAAATCCGCCGGAAAACACCGCCCACAGGATCGCCCCCTTTACGGCAATGAGCCCGGTTATCATGGCGCGTTTGACGTCGCATTTTATGGCGGCAAAGAACGCAAAAACCAGGACAAACGCGGACTCAAAGGAAAAAAAATATATGTCAGTCATTTTCCACGCCCGGGCTCTCTTTAATTATGAAATAACCCGCGGTGAACAAAAGGCAGAAAAGGATGAATATTACGGCGGGGTCGGCTCCGGGACTTTTTAGGGCCGCGGGTTTGACGGAGGCGGCAACCGATGACACCGCCGCGACCGACAACGCCCCAAAAACTGCCGCGGGCAGGTCCGCCGATGAAAAACCCGGTTTTTCATCGGGCGTGATAGTCATTATGATCACGTTCATGATGAATGCGGAGATTATAAAAAAAGTTATTGCGGACGGAAGCGCGGAGCTCGGCGCCAGGATCAACGCGCATGCCGAGTCGCAGGCGACAAGCAGCGCAAAGCGCAGGATGTGATCTTTTACATAAGCCGAGGCAAGGCTCAACAAGATGATCGCGGGTAATAATACTGCGGCCATAAAACCACACCCCGGCTAATTGATTTTTATTTCCCGGTCCTGTTCTTTCTCTCGAAATTCTCCCAGTCCACTATTATGGGCGAGGCCAGAAAGTCGGAGGAATAGGTGCCGACCACGACGCCGATGACCATGGCCAGCGAGAATGTGTGCAGTACGTTGCCGCCGAACAGGAAAAGGCACATGGCCACCGAGAAGGTCGTAAACGACGTGATTATGGTCCTGCTTAAGACCTCGTTTATGGATATGTTCACAAGGTCGTGATAGCTTGTCTTCAATATGTGCTTCATGTTCTCCCTTATCCTGTCGAATACCACGACGGTATCGGTGAGTGAATATCCGGCTATGGTTAGCAGGGATGTAATTACCAGGAGGTCCACTTCCTTGTTAAGGAAAACCAGGATGCCCAGCACCGCCAGGACGTCGTGGAGCGTCGCAATGGTCGCGGCCACCGCAAACTTGAACTGGAACCTTATCCATATGTATATCAGTATCCCGAGCAGCGCCCAGAATACCGCGTAAAACGCCTTTTCCTTCAGCTGGGAACTTACCAGCCCGCCTATTTCATTCTGCTCCAGCACCGACATGTCGTTGTCCCCGGTCCCGGTCTTTAACATCTGCGTAAGGGTCCCTGAAGCGTTCTCGCCGGTCAATTCCTGGGATCCGACCCTGATCAAAAACACCCTGTCTGATGGCTCCCCGATCTGCTGTATTACGGCCTGGCTCATTTTGGCCTTGTTCAAAACGCCGCGGACATCGTCCACCTTGACGTCCTTTTTGAACTGGACCTGGACGCTGATGCCGCCGGTAAAATCAAGCCCCATCTTCGCCTGGCCCGTCGCTATTTTATAAACGGCCCACAAACCGTTCAGGACCAGCAGCGTGGATATTATGTATGTCACTTTCCTTGCCCCGATAAAATTCAGTTTTGTGTTCTTGATTATTTCAATCATTTTTTTCCTCCGTTATATGCTTAAAGTCTTGTATTGTTTTCTAAGGTCAAATATTGACTGCGTGATGAAGAATGCCGTAAAGAGCGATATCAGAAGGCCCCAGAAAAGCGTCACGGCAAAGCCCCTGATGGCGCCCGTGCCGAACTGGAAAAGGATCGCGGCCGTGATGAGCGAAGTTATGTGCGCGTCCAGGATCGTGAGCCACGCCCTGTGGTAACCGGCGTCTATGGCCGCGCGTATGGTCTTGCCGGCCCGCATCTCCTCCCTTATCCTCTCAAGAATAAGGACGTTGGCGTCGACCGCGATGCCTATGGTAAGGGTCAACCCGGCGATGCCGGGCAATGTGAGGGTGGCGTTCAGGGCGGCGAGTATACCCAGGACGAAAAGCACGTTGAATATGAGGGCAAAATCCGCAATGAGCCCGGAAAAACCGTAATAAAAAGCCATGAAGCATACCACGACGAGCGCGCCTATCACTATGGATTTCTGCCCCTTGGCGATGGAATCCGCGCCGAGCGAGGGCCCGACCACGTATTTGTTTATTATCTTTACCGGCGCCGGGAGCGCGCCCGCGCGCAGCACGAGCGAGAGGTCCTTGGCGTCGTCAAGGTTGAAGTTTCCTTCTATGATGCCTTCGCCGCCCGATATCCTGGTCTTTATCACCGGGTCCGAATATACCCTGTCGTCGAGTATTATGGCGAGCTTTTTTCCGACGTTGTCGCCGGTGAGCTCCGCGAATTTCCTTCCGCCTTCGGGCGAGAATTTGAACCAGACTACCGGCGTGCCGTACTGCCCCATCTGCACCTTGGCGTCGACCAGGTCGTTGCCGGTCAAAAGGTCCTTCGTGAATATCGGGGTCCTGTTGCCTTCCTTATCCGCGAGCACCATGACTCCCTCGGGTATCTTCGAGGCGACCGTGTTACCGCTGGCGTCGGTCATCTCGGATATCTTGTCGCGTTCGTCCGCCATCTTGAATTCCAGCAGGGCCGTCTTTCCTATTATATTGAGCGCCCTTTCCGGGTCCTTGACGCCGGGCAGCTGGACCACTATGTATTTGTCGCCCTCCCTGGTTATCAAAGGCTCCGCAACCCCGAGCGCGTCTATCCTGTTCCTGAGTATCTCAAGGGCGCGTGAAACAGCCTCTTCGAGCTTCACGTTCGCCGGCATTTTGTCAGTATCAATGGCAAGTTTCAGGTACATTCCGCCCTGCAAGTCAAGGCCGAGCTTTATCTTTCCCTTTTCAATGACATTGCCCTGGCTGTCTTTTTTGTCGAACGGCGGGTTCAGGCTGATGACCGAAAATACGATAAGAATAAGAGTTATTATTGCCGTAATTTGCATCCTTCTCTGCATAAAGATCCTCCCTGGAAATAATCAGGCGGTTTTCTCCGCCGGTGATTTGCGCAAAAATAATGTCATATAATAACACACAATCGGCAGGGAAGACAAGATTATTTTAAGTAAATTTTAATTGAATATTATATGGCCCGGTGGTAATATGTTCATGATATAAGCCGATGACCAGGGAGATGCCGATGAAAAAAATTGCCGCCATGCTTTTGCTCGCAATATTAATAACCCCCCAATTATTTTGCGATTACAGCTCCGATATTATAAACGGAAAAATCGCCATGGGGCAGAATGATTACCTCGAGGCCATCAAATATTACTCCTCCGCGGAAAGGGAAAAGCCAAGCGAAGCCCTGGAAAAGTACATTGAAAAGCTGAAACAAGTAAGCGGCTATACCACCGACGAATCAATGACGGCCGCGCCGGTAACGCACCAGGACAATCCGTGGAAATGGGTTCTCATAGGGTCGGATATAGCCTTTACCGTGTGGGGCTTCTACGCCTACAACGACATGGAAAACGAGGACAAAAAATACGCGCAAATGGAGAGCGACTGGTGGAATTACGGTTCTGTCAGCTTCGATGACCTTACCCGCGAAAACGAGACGGAAATGGAAAAGGACGCGATAGGCGTCACGGTTGTTTCCGTAGCCGGAGGATTGCTGCTTTATACAATAATTGACGCATTGTCCCTGCATTTCGTCTTCCCCGAGAACGTGAAAACTTCCTACAATCCAGCAAAAAACGAACTTAAGTTGACCTATAACTACAAATACTAAGGATTATTTCCCGCGCTTTTTTCCCGGCTTCGGTATTTTTCTGGCCATGCCAGGCTTCAGCATTTTTCCGGCTTCGGCCGCTATATGCTTTCCCGTCAGGCCGTATTTTTCGAACAAAGCCTCGGGCGCCCCTGATTCCGCGAACAGGTCCTTTATACCGAGCCTTTTCAACATTACCGGCGCTCTCTCGGAAATAACCTCTGCCACCGCGGAGCCAAGCCCCCCGATTATGGAATGTTCCTCTATTGTTATTATTTTCCCCGTCTTTTTTGCCGAAGCAACGACCAGTTTCTCGTCAAGGGGTTTTATGGTCGGCATGTGAATCACCTCGGCCGATATCTTGTTCGCCTTTAATATTTCCGCGGCCTCGAGCGCCTGAAAAAGCATGACGCCGGTGGAAATTATCGTTATGTCAGAACCTTTTTTCATGACAATGCCTTTTCCGAACCTGAACTTATAGTCCGGCCCGAAGACAACGTCGGTGTTCATCCTTGTGAGCCTCACATAGACCGGGGAGTCGTAATATTCCGCCAAAAATTCGATTAGCTTCTCGGTCTCGACCGAATCCGCCGGCGCCACCACTTTCATGTTCGGGATAGACCTCATTATGGAAATATCCTCGCACGCCTGGTGCGTCGGCCCGTCCTCTCCGACCGAGATGCCCGCGTGCGTCACCACTATTTTTACCGGAAGATTCGGGTAAGCCACCGAGTTCCTTATCTGTTCCCACGGCCTGCCCGAGCCGAACATCGCGAATGTAGAGGCAAAGGGGTTCATCCCGGCGGCCGCCAGCCCCGCCGCGGTCCCTATCATGTCCTGCTCGGCGATGCCCATGTCAAAAAATCTGTCCGGATACGCCTTGCCGAATTTTCCAGTCTGCGTGGACTTTGCAAGGTCCGCGTCCAGCACCACTATGTTCCTGTTTTTCGCGCCGAGCTTTACCAGGGTCTCACCGTAAACCCCGCGCATCGATGTTTTTGCCATGTCACTCACCGCATCCCAGTTCTTTTAGGGCGCGCGCCTCTTCGTCCGCCGTCGGCGCCACCCCGTGGTATTCCACTTTTCTTTCCATGAAGGAAATCCCTTTTCCCTTTACCGTCCTTGCTATAACTATGCTCGGCAGGCCCTTCGCTTCTTTTGCCGCGTCAAAGGCCTCCATTATCTGCTCGTAATTGTGGCCGTCTATTTCTATAACGTTCCAGTTGAAGGCTTTCCATTTTTCCACGAGAGGCTCGAGCCCGGATTTTACCTCGCCGATGGAGCCGTCTATCTGCAGGCCGTTATAGTCGAGTATGGCGCATACATTGTCCAGCCTCCTGTGATACGATGTCATGGCAGCTTCCCATACCTGGCCCTCCTGCATCTCGCCGTCGCCCATCATCACATACACCCTGGTGGGCAGCCCTTTTAATTTGGCCGCCAGCGCCATCCCGTTGGCCACGGACAACCCCTGGCCCAGGGAGCCTGTCGTCATGTCTATGCCCGGTGTTTTTTTCATGTCCGGGTGTCCGGAAAGCCCGCCGCCTATCTTTCTCAACTGCCAGAGTTTTTCCTCGGGAAAGAACCCTGCCTCGGCGAGCGCGGCATACAGGGCCGGAGCGCCGTGCCCCTTTGAAAGGACGAATTTGTCGCGGCCCTCCATCTTCGGGTTTTTCGGGTCCACGTTCATCGTGTGGAGATAAAGGGTTGATATGACGTCGACCGCGGAAAGCGACCCGCCCGGGTGCCCCGACCTGGCGCAGCCCAGCATTTTTATGATGTTCACGCGCATTTTAACCGTGCGCTTTTCGAGCATTTTTATGGTGTCGTTGTAATCCCTGTAATGGCCGCCGATGCCGCTTCTGGACCCGAAGAACCTGTCCAGCTCCTCACGCGACGGCATGCCTTCCTGCGCGCCGGTGCTTGTGGAATTCATCGCGCCGGATGCGTTCGCGTATTCTATGGAATCCCGCATGGATTTTCCCTCAAGAAGCGCCACTGCCAGGGCGCCGGCAAAAGCGTCGCCTCCGCCGATGGTGTCCACGACCTTTACGCCGAAGCCGGGAAAAACCTCTGCGCCGGCCGCGTTCACAAGAAGCGCCTCGCGGCCCATCGTGATGATGACGTTCTCAACGCCGCGGGCCAAAAGTTCCTTTCCAGTCAGGTTGCCTGTTTCCATGTGCGATATGACCCTGTTCGAAAGGTAGCCGCCCTCTTTTTCGTTCATCACTATAAGGAAGCACCCCTTGAGAAGGGACATCACGTCCTCCCTTTTTTTGCCGGCAAGGGCGCCCACGCTTATTATTGTTTTCTTGCCGTTCTTTCTTGCGAGTTCCACGGCTTTTTTTACGGTATTTAGGGGGAGCTCGGTGCAAACAAGCACCATGGATGAATTAATTATGGCTTCCTCGGATCTTTCAATATCTTCCGGCGTCAGGCTTCCGTTCGCGCCCGTGTACCACGTCACCTTGTTTCCCTTTTTCCCGGTGGTGTTGACCATGGCGATCCCGGTGTTCATCTTCGCGTCTTTTATCAGGTATTTTAAATCAATATTGGGGTGGGACAGGTTCTTCATGGGATCGCCCGGGACCGCGTCCTTCCCTGTTTTGGCGACAAAGTTCACTTTTTTGCCGAGCCTGGCTATTGAAACCGCCTGGTTCGCCCCCTTGCCGCCGGGCAGGAAATAAACCTCGTCCCCGGAAATTGTCTCCCCGCGCTCGGGCATGGATTGCGTCCTTACGAGTATGTCGAGATTCACGCTTCCTATAACTGCAATGGTGTCTTTCATGCGGCTCCTTGAGGGTTCACCGGCTCCATTTCCCGGATCTTGGTCTGCCTAAAAATGAAAAAAGGCCGGCAAAGCCTTTTTTGTAAGACGCTATAATTTAACAAATTTCCATCCACATTTCTATATATTTTTTCCTGTCCGGGCTATATCTTTTCAACGAACCTGTTCAGGAATTTCTTGTTCTTTTCAAGAAGGGCCCTTGCCGACTGCTTTGTTTTAGCCTCCACATATATCTGGAAGACCGGCCTGTCGTTGTCCGGTATTATGAGAACCCTCGAGTCCCCGTCCCTGAACTGAATCCCCTCTATGTCGCCGTCGGTGTTGTTGTCCTTTAGCGCGACGAGCTCCTTCATGACATGGCCCCGTTTTTCCCACGGCACCACAACGGAGTCCACAAGTTTTATGAAAGAAGGTATCGTCTCCACCAGGGTGGAAAGGGGCTTGCCGTATGCCGCAAGGTATTCAAGGAATTTTACCGCGGACATCATGGCGTCAAAGGTGGGCTGGAAATTCGAGAAAATATAGCCGCCCTTTTCCTCCATTACAAAATCGGCCTTTTTCGTGTTTGCCGCGGTCATCATCGCGCGGTAGCTCGTTCCGACCCTTAATGCTTTCCCGCCTTCGGCCTCTATCTGTTTGTCCACGGCCGTTGCCACGTTTACAGGCACCGCTATGGTTGCACCCTTGTTCGACATGAGAAACAGCTTTGACATGACGAGCAGGGCGTTGTCGTCCGCCAGGACGAACCCGGAATCGTCCACTATGAATATCTTCTGCGCGCCGGCGTCTATCATGATGCCCGCGTCGGCTTTCAGGGTCTTTACCATTTCGCCTATCTTTTCCAGGGAGTCCTCGAATTTTTCATTGCTCCTGGTGAGCCTTTTCTCGTCGTTGTAGGCGTTCAGGGCTATGACTTCGCATTCAAGCTGGCCCAAAATCGACGGAAAAATATTCAGGGCGTTGGAGAACGAATAATCTATTATCACCCTGAACCTGCGTTTTTTTATCTTCTCGAAATCCACGGCCTTCATGAAACCGTCGTTGTAATATTCAAGGGCGCGCGGCGGATAGGATATCACGCCGACCGAGTCGTTCTCGGCCCTGCGGAATTCTTCCCTGAAAAAATAATTCTCGATGGATTTTTCCTGGCCGAGCCCGATGTCCAGGCCGTCGGCGTCGAAAAATTTTATGTCGAGCATTTTTTCGTCGTAAGGCGATTTCCTTATGTGGAGCCCGCCCGCCACTTTCAGTGTCTTTGCCACGAATTTGGTGACAGGAAGCGGCATTATGCGGAAGTCGTAAATGTTGACGCCCGTCGAAAGAATGCCTGCCATGATCGAGCGCTCTATCATGAATGAAACCCTGTGATAGTCGCGCGATATGAGGACGTAGCTCCCTTTTTTTAGGGTTGAGCCGTAAGCGGCACCTATCTTCGCGCCTATCTCGGGCGTGAGCTCTATGTTGGCCATAGACGTTATGCCGTAAATGTCAAAGAGCCTGTTGGACCAGCGCTCGCCCTGTATGAGCGATGATGAAACCACGGAAAAGTCGTCCACCTTCTTGTTCGGCCACAATTTTACCTCGGGCTTTATCACCGATTCCTTGCCGACAAAACAGTTGTCCGAGATGACCGCGCCGACGCCTATGTAAGCCTTGTAGCGTATCTTGTTGTTGTTGCCGATGACCGCTTCCTTTATGTCCACTTCTTTTTCTATGGTGTTGTTGTTCCATATTATGGAGCGCACAATTTTCGCGCCGCTGTCTATGTAAACGTTGTCGCCGATGACGGAATTTGCTATCTCGGCCCCTTCCTCTATGGTGACGTTGTTGCCGATGACCACGGAATCCTTGAGCCTGGCCTTGGGCGATATCTTGACGTCCTTGCCCACCCACACGTCGCGGCCTATCTTTCCCTTCCGCTCGCCCTTTATCTCGCAGTCTATGTCGCCGTTCAGGATGTCCTCATGGACCTGGCGGTATTCGGCAAGGGTCCCGATATCCTTCCAGTAGCCCTCCCCGGTAAATCCGTAAAGTTTTTCACCCTTCGCGAGCAGGTCGGGAAATAGCTGTTTTGAAAAATCATAGTCGACCCCGCCGGGTATGAACTTGAACACCTCGGGTGAAAAAACATATATGCCGGTGTTTATGGTGTCGGAAAAAACTTCCCCCCACGACGGCTTTTCCAGCAGTCGTTTAACGCGGCCGTCCTTTTCCGTTATCACTATGCCGTAACGCAGCGGGTCGGTCGTCTTTGTCAGCACGATTGTCCCGATTGCATTGTTCTTTTTGTGGAAATCGATTGCTTCGGCGAGGTTGAAGTTCGTGAGCACGTCGCCGGAGACGATTATGAAATCGTCGTCCTTCATCTGCTCTTTTGCAAGGGTTATGCACCCGGCCGTGCCAAGGTCGCTGTCGGATATGAGGTAGCTTATTTTCACCCCGAAATCCGAGCCGTCCCTGAAATAACCCGATATCACCTCGGGCTGGAAATAAAGCATCATGGTGATGTCGGTGATGCCGTATTTTTTTATGAGATTGATGATGTGCTCGAGCATGGGCGTGTTCATTACCGGGGCCATCGGCTTGGGGATGTTGGCCGTAAGAGGCCGTAAGCGGGTTCCGAACCCTCCTGCTAAAATAATGGCTTTCATTAAGCCCTCCGAAGTTATATGGTTCATGGCCGCTGTGGCAGGGCCATGATGATATCAAAAACCTGTAAAGTTATTATATATTAAGGGTTTTTTAAAGTCAAATGGGAAAGAGGAAAAGCCGCCGGGTGGACAGGCGAGCAAAAAATTTTTACAGCTTGCCGCGCTATTGGCTTTTGCAAATTTTTTTGATGTAAAATTGGGTGGAGGGAGGATGCTTTAGGACGCAACTATAAATGAAAAAGCCCGGGGGAACGCCCCGGGCTTTTGATAAAATTTTAGATAAATCCCTTAATTATTTTTTGCTATACGGAAGCCCAAATTGCTACCCTCGGAATATGGAAAATCGACGCCTCGGAGGCCGACAATCAAATTTTTGGCGGAATAGTTGTAACATCCGCCCCGTACCGTACGGAAGGGTTCTATGGATCCGATGGAAGATCCCCTGTAATTTATTTCCGGTGTGGTAGGATAAGTTCCCTGCCAATCCCAGCACCATTCATATACATTACCTGACATATCATAGATCCCTAGGGCGTTAGGGGCTTTTACTCCTACAGCCTGCGTACTGCCGCAATCCCCGACATACCACGCTACAATTACGGTTGCAGTTACATCAGTATACGCATCTGTAGCTCCGCTGGCATAATCATACGGCGTCCAATTTGTCCCGTCTATATAGCTTGCAGCAAACTGATATTCCCCTTCCGTTGGGAGTCTGTATCCATTCGCATTCCAGTTCACATAGGGGTTATCAAAACACCCGGCCGTAGTACAGGTAGTCGCGCTATAAGACCCGTTTGTTGAATCTTTTATAACCGTGCCAAAACCGGAATCCGAATAATACACAGGAACCAATCCTGATTTTAGGCTGTATGCATTGCACCACACAATAGCGTCGCGCCAGTTTACTGTTGTGACAGGCTGATATTCTCCCGAATCCGGCGCCGCTCCAACTGTACCGCCGTTGCCCTCTGCGCCTGCGTTCTGAAAAGTATAACCGTTGGTAATGGCCCATTGATATACCGAATACCATAATTTATATGTTACTTTATATTTTCCAATATAAAAGGATGAAATTGCATTGTTAAAACCATATGTTCCGTCAGTCTGATAAAATGTATTACCCGGAACCGATACAAGCGCGGATGAATCAATTGTCGCTGTCGCAACCGGCCCTGATGGCGAAGAACTTTTTTTACAACTGAATAGACTTAGAAATGTTAATAAAACGAATAACACAAACAATGTTTTTCTCATTTTTTCCCCCTCTTTTCATATATGTTTATAAAACTCTAATTATTCCTCGCAACGCGGAAGCCGAAGGAGCTGGATTGTCCGAGATACGGAAAAGTGCTACCACGAACGACAAGTGCAAGGCTTCCTGCTTCATAATCAAAACAACCGCCCCGGATCACGCGAAGGGCTCCGCTGGCAGGTCCTGTATAGTTTGCAGTTGCTGTAGTAGGGTAAGTTCCATACCAATCAAAGCACCATTCCCATACATTGCCTGACATATCATAGATTCCAAGTGCATTTGAAGCCAAACCACCTACTTCATGTGTTGTCAATCCTGAATTTATATTATCCCAACCCACAAGATCCGTTGCCGCTTCGTTGGTAGTGTCTGCCGTGGCGCCACTGGCATAGTTATACGGAGCCCAGTTTGTTCCATCAATATAGCTTCCAGCATACTGATATTCTCCTTCTGTTGGCAATCTATATCCGGTTGCGCTCAGGTTCACATACGGGTTATCAAAACTTCCTGATGCTGTATTTACACTACTTCCATATGACCCATTTTCAGAACTTTTAACCGGAGTGGTAAAGGCTGCATCCGAGTAATACGCTGGAGACAAACCTATTTTCTGACTGTATGCATTACACCACACTATTGCATCACGCCAATTTATGGATGTTACGGGTTGATATTTTGCAGCAGTAGGTGCGGCTCCGATTCTTCCGTTACTTCCCTCCGCGCCTGCATCTTGGAATGTATAACCATTTGTTATTGCCCACTGATATACCGTGTACCACAGTTCATATGTTACCTGATACTTTCCCATCTTAAATGCAGAAATTGTATGGTTGAAACTGACTGTTCCATCGGTCTGGGTGAATGTTCCGCCGGGAACTGATGCAAGCTCTGTATAGGCAATTGTTGCCATTGCTATCGGATCTGATGGTGATTTTTTTTTGCAACTGAGCAGACTTAGAGCAACAAATGCAATAAGAATCACCATTAATAATTTTTTCATTTATTCCCCTTTGTTTTCCCAACAAATATATTATAAACAGCTCCTAAGACACATGTCAAGTCTAATGGGAGGATCAAAAATGCGCCACGTGAAATCGGAGGATGAATGCGGATGAAAATAACCCGGTTTGAGAGGCGGCAAGCAGCCTCTCTACATAGGCCATGGTTCCGGGCCGGCTATAAGCCGGCCCCTGCACGAGCGGTTTTTTTACAGCTTTATATTTTCCCCGCCGCGGATGTCCAGCAGGTCGGTCAGGGTCATGTATTTGAATTTGTTCAGGTCGTGGTGGATCACTTTCAGGAATTTAAGGGCCACCAGGTATTTTTCCTTTTCCCTGTCGCACCTTATCACCTCTGCTATGGCCTTGCACGAACATGCCAGCCCGGGCAGGGGCAGGACCATATTTATGGCCACAAAGCTTTTATCTGATATTTTCTCGTCGGTGTACATCAACAGCCCGGATGTGGAGACGTTCACCACGTCGCACTCCCTGCAGGCCGTGAATATTTTTTCAGGATCGAAGTGCTTTACAAGCGCGTGGTCCGCCTCGTCGTTGTCGAGTACGCGGTATTTCACCTTGACGTTGACCGCCACCCTCGGATAGTCCCTGCGTTCTTTCGGTACCAGAAGTTCCCCGTCCTTTATTTCCTCTTTCATGTCACCGGTCATGTTTTACCCCTTGATCTTATTTTTAGCGGCCATTGAAAACTTTATCAGACGCATCCTTACGCCAGAGGATCCTTTAAATCCAGCAGTTCCTTGAGCTCCTTGAACTTGTAATTTTTCAGGTTATGGTGGGTAATGGTCAGGAACTTTACCGCCACCACATATAAATACTTCGGGTTGTCGCTTTTTTCCCTCCGCAGGACCTCGGCCAGCGCCCTGCAGTTGGCCGCTATTCCCGGTATAGAGATATTAATGTTCACGGCCATTATGGATCTTTCGGGTATTTCCTGGTTGGTGTAAATCGCCGTCCCGTTCCTGGAGACGTTGGCGGTCTCTGATTCTTCGTAATCCTCGAGCAGGTCGGATTTGTCGGCGAACCTTCCGAGCGCGTGTTCGCCTTCCTCCTTGCCCAGCACCCGGTAACGCACGGGAGCGTTCATTACGACACGGGGATATTCCCTTTTTTCCCTGCCGAAAGAAAGTTGTCCGTCGTTCGTTCCGTCATTTTCGGGCATATTTCAACCCCCGGAAAAATTTTACTCGCTCAATATGCACGCATTATATCATAAAAATCAATTGTTTCCATGTAGTTGCTTTGCCGTGATACTGTCCCGCTTCCCCTCTCCTTTATCCTCTCCCACAAGGGGAGAGGAGTTATGCCTTAAATTTACACACTTTTCATTTTTGTTTCACTTCTTGGTTTTGAATTTTAACTTTTTAATTTTACTAGAGGCACTTGCTGTATCCGCACACCCTGCACACATTGCAGCCGCCTTCATGCTCCAGCGTGGTGCCGCATTCCGGGCAGGTCTCGCCGAACATCTTATGCTCCTCGTGCTGCCTGAAAATGAACTTTTCCCCGCCCTGTTCCTTGTCGTGAATGTATTTTTCCATGGCGATCCCTATCGCGTCCGGGCATGAGAGCACCATGCCGCCCTCCTGCCATGCCGGAGCCGGGCATCTTGTGCCGCGCAGATGCTTGATTATGGAGACCGGTTTTACTCCGGCCCTTAACGCCGTGGAAACCAGCCTGGATATGGCCTCGGACTGCGCCGCGGCGCAGCCGCCCGATTTTCCCATTGCGGTAAATACCTCGCACAACCCGCTCTCGTCCTCGTTGATGGTGACATACAGGTTTCCGCACCCTGTTTTCATCTTTATGGTCTTGCCATTTGTGACATCCGGCCTTTTTCTGGGTTCTATCTCATGCGGTTCCAGTCCGGCCTGGACCACCTCATTTTTCTTGTCCGACACAGAAATGGTCAGCACCTGTTCGTTCCTGCTTCCGTCGCGGTATATGGTCACGCCTTTGCAGCCGAGCTCGTAGGCCAGCATGTACACCCTGTGCACTTCTTCCTTCGTTGCCTCGTTCCTGAAATTTACCGTCTTTGAGACGGCGTTGTCGGTATATTTCTGGAAAGCGGCCTGCATTTTTATGTGCCACTCCGGCTCTATGTCGTGGCTGGTTACGAATACTTTTTTTACGTCCTCGGGCACTCCCTGCTCGTGTGAAACGTTCCCTGTCTCTCCTATTTTCATGATGAGCTCGTCGGTGTAAAATCCCCTCTGCCTGGCGGTTTCCAGGAAATACCTGTTAACCTCGGGGAGCCTTGTGTTGTCCATGACCGTCTTGGTGTATGCCACCGCGAATAACGGTTCCACGCCTGAAGAGCACGTAGCTATCATGGAAAGAGTGCCCGTGGGGGCAATTGTCGTCAGGGTGGCGTTCCTTAATTTTTTTCCGGACTTCTCGTGGACCGATCCCTTGTAATTCGGGAAAGTGCCCCTTTTTTTCGCCAGCTCCAGCGAGGCTTCCTGCGCCTCGGCATGGATGAATTTCATGATCTCCCCGGCAAGGCTTATGGCCTCTTCAGAACTGTATGATATGCCCATCTGGACGAGCATGTCCGCCCATCCCATTATTCCCAGCCCGATCTTCCTGTTGCCGCGCACCATCTCTGTTATCTTATCGAGGGGATATTTGGACATGTCTATGACATTGTCGAGGAAATGGACCGCTTTGCGCGTTATCCTGCCGAGCTTTGGATAATCCACTTTTAACTCCGGCGTCACCATCTGGGCCAGGTTAAGCGACCCGAGGTTGCACGCCTCGTAAGGCAGCAGCGGCTGTTCCCCGCAAGGATTGGTAGATTCAATCTCGCCAACGTTCGGCGTGGGGTTTTCCCTGTTGATCCTGTCTATGAAAACTATTCCGGGGTCGCCGTTCTTCCAGGAATATTCAACTATCATGTCGAATATCTCCCTGGCGTCCTCCTGGCCTGCTATTTCCCTGCCGCGCGGGTTGATAAGGTTGTACTTCGACCCTTTTTTTACGGCTTCCATGAATTCCTCGGTCAGTGCGACCGAAATATTGAAATTATTTATTTCCCTGTCGTTGGCCTTGCAGGCGATGAATTCCCTAATATCCGGATGGTCGACGCGGAGTATACCCATATTGGCGCCGCGCCTCGTGCCGCCCTGTTTTACCGCCTCGGTGGCGGCGTTGAATACCTTCATAAAAGAGACCGGCCCGGACGAGATGCCGGAAGTGGATTTTACCTTGTCGCGGTTGGGCCTCAAGCGCGAGAAAGAAAAGCCCGTGCCCCCGCCCGATTTGTGTATAAGCGCCGCGTTCTTGATGGCCTCGAATATCCCCTCTATGGAATCCTCGACGGGCAGCACAAAACAGGCGGCCAGCTGCTGCAAATCGCGGCCGGCGTTCATTAATGTCGGCGAATTAGGCAAAAAATCAAGGGAAGCCATTATGGAATAAAAATCATGGGCAATGGCGTCGGTGTCCGCCTTTTTATCGTATATTTTGTCCGCCGAGGCTATGTTCTGCGCCACGCGCAGGAACAGCCCTGTGGCGTCCTCTACGGGTTCGTTCTTTTCGTCCTTTAAAAAGTATCTCTTTTCCAGCACTTTTAGCGCATTATCCGAAAGGGCCGGGTTTTTTAGCCTGCTTTTATCCATGGGTGTTGTCTCCTCTAAAATGATATATTGATTTTTGGTTGTGTAATTATATACCTTAATTTCCCTTTGTCAACTTTTAAAACCTCGGGGCCTTTGCGCCCGCTCCCTATTTTTTGCCTTTACACTTTATGCCCCATAGGATAATATTAATCACGCGGCAACCAATATAAAGGAGAGCAAAGTGGCACATATTTCCATTATCATACCGGCTTTCAACGAGGAAAAGCGCCTTCCGGGGACGCTAAAGAGGATATCTGATTTCATCAAAAAGAAAAAATTCAAAGCCGAAATAATAGTGGTCGACGACGGCAGCACGGACGCCACGGCGGCCGTCGCGGCAAAGTTCGCCGGCGCAAAAGTCAGGGTCATAAAGAACGGAAAAAACATGGGCAAGGGCTATTCCGTAAGGAACGGCGCGGAAAACTGCTCCGGGGAAATAATACTGTTCACCGACGCCGACCTTTCAACCCCGATAAAACATCTCGAGGAATTCATAGCCTTCCACAAACAGGGTTACGACGTGGTCATCGCCTCGCGCGACCTGGTGGAATCAAAGGTGATGGTCCCGCAGGGCCATTTCCGCGAATTCGGCGGAAAGCTCTTCAACCTGATGGTGCGCGCCGTGACCGGACTCATGGTGCACGACACGCAATGCGGCTTCAAGAGCTTCACAAAAAAGGCCGCCGCGGCCATATTCCCGCGCCAGACCATATTCAACTTCGGTTTCGACGTGGAACTGCTTTACATAGCGCAGCGCCGGAAGCTTTCGATCAAGGAAGCCGCCGTGGAATGGTCCAACGATTCCGCGACAAAGGTGAAATTTTTGCGCGATTCCGTAAAGATGTTCGTGGAACTTTTTGTGATACGTTTCAACGGCGCGGGAGGCCGCTATAATTGAATTCCCTTCTGTTCATAGCCGTATTCGCCGTTGCCGTCATTTTTTCCATGCTCGGCCTCGGCGGAGGCGTCCTTTACGTCCCAATACTTCTCCAGGCAGGGCTTGACGCCCACGCGGCCGTGGCCACCGCCCTGGGCATAATGCTCGTAATGAGCCTCACCGCCGCATTCGTGTACCACAGAAATTCCCTTATAGACTGGCGCCTTCTGCTTTTGATGGAGCCCTTTTCGGTGATCGGCGCCGTTTCCGGGAGTTTTTTTTCCGTCCTGATACCCGAAAAGCCGCTGTATCTAATATTCGCCGGGGCGATGCTCATATCGGCCGTCATGCTGCTTTTTCCGCAGAAAAAAAATATGCTCGCGGCAATAACCCCAAAAAAATTCCCGGGCCTGATACACCTTTCAAAAAACGGTGAAAATTACAGCGTGAACATGTGGATCAGCGTTCCGGCCACGTTCATCGCCGGGGTCATATCGTCGCTTGTCGGCATAGGAGGCGGTTTTATGAAAGTGCCGCTGATGACCGCTGTTTTCGGCGTGCCGGTCAAGATAGCCGTGGCGACCTCTTCGGCCATGATAGTCATCACCGCCCTCTCCGGTTTTTCCGGCCATGCCGCGGCCGGCCATGTGGATTTCAGGCTGGCTGCCGTGCTGGCGGTGGTGGTTTTTTTCGGCGCGATAATAGGGTCGAGGGTGTCGGTAAAGGCGGACAAGAAATTCCTGAACGCCGTGCTGGTCACGCTTCAGCTCTCCATTGCGGTTTGGATGGTCTACAAGGCGTTTAAATAGGTTATTTTTTTTTCATCAGGTTCGCCATGGATGCCGCCCAGGCTGTCTTTCTTCCGGGCAGCACCTGCCCAAGCACAAAGAAAACAACCCCCCACAAAAGCCACGGCGCGTAATTTTCCTCGTGGCTCATCTGGTCCTTTTTTGTGCTGTTTTCCTGCATGTTCCTTATGTCGTCCTTTATCGACGCGAAAATGTCCGGGGCCGTTATCAAATAATATTTCCCGCCGGTTATCCCTGCTATTTCCTTAAGCTCGGAGTCGTCGAGTTTTGTGACGACCTCTTCGCCTTTGTATATTTTATTGACCGTCCTGCCGAACATATCCTGCCCCTCGGGTATCACCCCGCCCTGCGCAGTGCCCGCCCCTATCGTATATATCCTTATGTCGTTCTGTTTTGCCAGATTTGCCGCCTCGATGGGCGACATCCCGGTATTGTTCTCGCCGTCGGTGATGAGGACCATCACCCTTGATTTGCCCGCCTTTTCCACCATGCGCTGGACGCACGATTTTATGGCGTTGCCTATGGCTGTGCCGTCCTTGGCCAGCATTCCCGGAGAGAGGCTGTCTATTATAAGGTCGTAGGCGTCGTAATCAAGGGTAAGCGGGCACTGCACAAAATCCACGCCCGCGAAAGTTATCATGCCCACCCTGTCGCCGTTCAGCGATGACGAAAAATCCTTAAGGGCCGCCTTTACCGCCTCCATCCTGCTCGGCCTGATATCCGTGGCCGCCATAGAGGATGAGACGTCCACGGCCACCATTATGTCGATGCCGCTGACATTCACCTCGGATTTTATGGGTTTGCCCCACGGCCTTGCTATTGCTATAATAATAAGGAGGACCCCGGCCGCGGTCAAACCGAATTTCACGGCCGTCGTCCTGCCTGATAAGGGTGTGATCATCTTCGGGGCCGTGGCTTTGTCAAAAAACAGGCCGAGGTTGCGCCAGACTTTCAGCGTCCTGTAACCCAGATAGGCCAGCAGCGGCACGACTATTATTAACAACCTGAAAGCTTCGGGATTGCCGAATTTCATTTTTCTCCTCTTTGTTTTAAAATCTCATAAAACAATTTTTTAACCAGTTTAATGTGGATCGTATGAGACTTTTGGAGGGCCCGCCGCCATCTTTTAAACTTAGGCGGCGCTACCCGGAAAAAGGCTCATACGATCCACATAGCGCCATATTTGCATGCATTTTTATTCAACAATCTTTATATATTTCCAAGCTTCCAGCCCCAGCGCGGCCATTATAAGTATGAACCCGGCCCACAAAAACCACTGGAACCTGTCCTCATGCTTGTCGTATTTTTTCACCTGTATATCCTGCTTTTCCAGTTTTCCTATTATGTCGTATATCTGCCCCAGCGCCTGCTCGTTGGTGGCCCTGAAATACCTGCCTCCGGTGAGTTGCGCTATTTGCGTGAGGACGTTCTCGTCCGGTTCCTCATAGCGCAGCAGCTGTCCGTTATAAGGGTTCACTCCCTGCCGCCGCACCCCGAAATTATCCGTGTACATGACGGGCGCGCCCCCCTTTTTTCCTATGCCGATGGTGTATATTTTTATGTTCTTATACGCGGCGATCTTCGCCGCCTCCACCGGAAGCACGCCGCGGTTGTTGACCCCGTCGGTCGCAAGTATTATTACCTTTGATGCGCCGGATGCCTCGAGCCGGTTGGTGGCGGTAAGTATGGCCTCGCCGATCGCGGTGCCGTCTATCCTTATCGTATTAAGGTCCACCTGGTCGATGAAACTTTTGACTATCTCGTAATCCGAGGTGAGCGGGCACTGTGTAAAAGCCTTGCCCGCGAATACCACGAGCCCGACCCTGTCGTTCTCGAGGCCGGAGACAAAATTCCTGCAGACCTCTTTGGCCGCCTCTATCCTGCTGGGTTTGAGGTCGTCGGCCTGCATTGACCCTGAAATGTCCAGGGCCATCACGATGTCGATGCCCTTTATTTTTTCCTGCGTTTCCTTCCTGATATTCTGCGGCCTCAGCAGCGCCAGCACAAGCAGCAGCACACCCAGCACCTTGAGCGCGTCCGGGATGTAATGCATGTATTTGGCGGATTTTTCCCGCGACGGCAGCGAGGAGAAATTTGAAAAATTTATCTTCCTATATTTGAAATTACGCAGGAGCATGACAGCCAGCAAGACTACAAAGACGGCTATACCGAAAGGCAGTAAATCAAGGTTCTGAAAGGTCATTTCAGCCGCCTGCCTTCCCTTAGCTTAAAGAAGGATATGAGGCGGTTTATGTATGATTCGCCGCATTTCAATATCATGTGGTCGACGCCGAGTTTTTTCAGCGAGGCCAGCATTTTTTTGTCGCGCGCCTCCGCCGAGCGCCTTATGCCGGCGGCGATTTTTTTATCGGATGTGTCCAGCCACACCTCCTGCTTTGTCTCGGGGTCGTAGAACGGCGCGAAGCCTATGTCGGCCGGAGCGTAATCGCGCTCGTCGCGCAATATCACGGCAATGACGTCGTGGTGGTGCCTGAGTATCTTCAGCGCCGCGGAAAAATCCTTGTTGTCGTAAAAATCGGATATGACGAAAATGGTGGAGCGTCTTTTCAGTATATGGCTCAGATAAAGCAGGGATGCGGCGATGTCCGTCGACGAGGACTGCTTTTGATGGTAAGCCATTTCCCTGAGTATCCTGAAGACGTGTTTTTTCCCCTTTTTGGGGGGGATGTATTTTTCCAGCCTGTCGGTGAATCCCGCGAACCCCACCCTGTCGTTGTTGATGTTGGCGGTGAACCCAAGGGCCGCCACGAACTCGAACATGAGCTCGCTTTTCAAATGCTCCTTTGTGCCGAAATCAAGGGAAGGGCTCAAATCGGCCGCGAACACCACCTGAAGTTCGCGCTCCTCGATGAAAACCTTGACGAAAGGGGAATTCATCCTGGCGGTCACGTTCCAGTCGATGGCGCGTATGTCGTCCCCTTCGCTGTATTCCCGGACCTCGGTGAATTCAATGCCGCGACCCTTGAAGGAAGAAAGGTATTCGCCCTGCAATACGGTATCGACAAGCTTGCGCGTGGTTATTTCTATGCGTTTTACCTTTTTTAGGATATCTTTGGAGATCATTCGCGTTTTTATCTTTCCGGGCGGACATATAAGTCCGCCCCTACAGTGGGAATTTTCTACTTTCTCCTATCTACTCTCTGTATGTACTTGATTTTCTATGGGACTTTCACCTTGTTTATGATCTGTGTAATCACATCGTCCGGCGTCGTCTCCTCCGCTTCCGCCTCGTACGATAGTATCAGCCTGTGCCTTAGGACCTCGTGGGCCACAGCCTTTATGTCGTCAGGCGACACGTAACCCTCGCCGTTCATGAAGGCGTGGGCCTTTGCCGCGAGTATCAGGTTTATCGAGGCCCTGGGAGAGCAGCCGTATTCTATGAGCTCCTTGAGGTCGAGTTTGTAATCCTCCGGGTTCCTTGTGGCAAAGACAATGTCCGTGACGTACTGTTTCACCTTTTCATCGACGTATATGGAATCCACTATGGAGCGCAGTTCGAGTATGTCCTTCGGCTTCAGGATGGTTCCCACCTCGGCGGTTTCGCCGTGGGTCGTCCTGTTTATTATCTCTATCTCCTGCTCCATGGTCGGGTAAGTCACCACGACTTTCATAAGGAACCTGTCCACCTGCGCCTCGGGAAGCGGATATGTGCCCTCGGTCTCGATGGGGTTCTGCGTGGCCAGCACTATGAAGGGCTCCTCGAGCTTGAAGGTCCTGTCGCCGATGGTCACCTGTTTTTCCTGCATGGCCTCGAGCAGGGCGGATTGCACCTTTGCGGGCGCCCTGTTTATCTCGTCGGCAAGAACTATGTTGGCGAATACCGGGCCGGTGGATATTGAAAACTCGCCGGTCTTGGCGTTGTATATCCTCGTACCCACAAGGTCGGCGGGCAGAAGGTCCGGGGTGAACTGGATACGTGAAAATTTGGCCTGGATGGTGGAGCTCAAAGTTTTCACCGCGAGCGTCTTTGCCAGCCCGGGCACGCCCTCAAGGAGTATGTGGCCCCGCGTCAGAAGGCCTATCAATAGCCCCTTTATCATGGGCTCCTGCCCCACTATCACCTTTTCAACTTCGGCGATTACAAGATCCAGTTTCTCGGACTTTTCCCTGTCCTTCTCGGACAATTTTACGACTTTTGCCATGGATGCTTACCTCCGTTTTAAATATTAATCATTATATTTTCAGTCTATGACGACCATCGTGCCTTCGCTGACGTAATTTGAAAGCTCCAGTATCTCCCTGTTCTTCATCCTGACGCACCCAGACGAGGCGTCGAACCCTATCGAGGGCCCGTCATTGGTGCCGTGGATGGCGATTCCCCCGCCAGTGCCGGGGAAATACCCGTCCTCATCAGCCGGTATAGATCCGGCTTTTTTCGCGGCCCTGTAGCGGGCAACGTCGGCCGCGTTCGGGTAATCGAGGAGCATAAAAACAGGGCCGTAGGAATTATAACCCAGGTCCTCGTCCGTCCCGAATCTCGCGTGGCCCTGGCCCGCGCTCAGGTAAGCCGAGTTCATATCGGATATCCTGCGCCTGTTGCTTTCCTGCCTGGCGTAAAGCGAGCCGTATTTTTCCCGGTAATATTTGTACTCCGCGCTCTCCCTGTCGTAGCGAGCCATTATCTTCCTGAGCTGGGGCATATACCACGCCTCATGGTACTGGCACACGCGGACGATAGTGTAAAACCCCGAGGGTGTCCTGTAATCGCCGGCGTAAAGTTTTCCGCCGTCGACGGCGCCGGTGGCGACGGAATAATTTTTCCATATTTTGAGGTTTTTGTCCATAAGGTAAAGCTTTTTTTGTTTTTTATTTATGTAAACAAGGTATTTTTTCTGGTATGAGGCGGCACGGTCCTTTATAAGGGAAAAGTTGCCGGAAAAAACAAGGGCCGGGAGCATCACGGCCGCGGCCGCGGTAAGGATGGTTTTGTTTGGGCGTTTCATGACTTTTTCAGTCGAGGAAATTTATCGTCAGGGGCGGCCTGTCCACGGTGGTGAACCCGACCCCGGCTTCCCTGAACAATTCCTCATATGTTTTATCGGGATAATAATTTGACGTGACGAATTTTTTTATCTTGGCATTCACGACCATTTTGGCGCATATAACGCAGGGCGAATGTGTCGAATATATTGTAGCCCCTTCGGTCGAGGTCCCGTTCAGGGCCGCCTGTATTATGGCGTTCTGCTCGGCGTGTATGGCCCGGCATATCTCGTGGCGGGTGCCGGATGCAATGCCCATCTGGTCGCGGAGGCACCCGAGCTCTGTGCAGTCTTTTACCCCTGCGGCCGCGCCGTTATACCCGGTGGACACGACCTTATTGTTCTTCACGATTACCGCGCCAACGTGGTGCCTGATGCATGTCGAACGCTCGGCGGCAAGGTATGCCATTTTCATGAAATATTCGGTCCAGCTGGGCCTTGTGTAAGGGACATAGTTTCTTTCCTTAAGGATCCGGTCCAGTGCGGCATAAAGCCCCTTTATGTCGCCGCTGTTGTCCAGCTTTATGTCCGAAGCCTCAAAACATTTGTTCAACTGCTGGGCGTTAGGGTCGGTGGAGTTTTCCCTGGCTTCCTTTGCCTTGAATTCCTCAAGCGATACAAAAGCCTCGCCTTCCCTGGCCCTGCTTTTGGCCCGCTCGTACCTTGTTTTTATGTCGGCGGTGACGCCGATTAGGATGAAATTTTTCAGGCTCTTGCGGAGTTCCTCTATTTCGGAGGGGTTCCGTATGGAGTCTATGAGGGCCTGCGGCATGTTCTTTATCTTCATGGCGGTCATTTTTGCAAGCACCGCGGGCCCGTCCTTGGCGCGCAGTTCATTGCCCAGGGATATGAGATTGTCGCGGTTTATCTCGATGGAGCGGCTCTTTAGTTCGTTGCGGAGTATGTCGGAAAGCGAAAAAGCGGTAAACCTGTGGTTGTCCACAAGGTACTTTATCGCCTCGCCCTTGCCGGCGGCATTGGGGCCGGTGAAACCAAGGAACATCAGACACCTCCGGTAGTATTGTTTCCCGCGGCTTCCATCGCCGCTCAAGATACTATATTATAATGAACCCGCCGGGTTTTGCAAGAATTTTATTTGCGTTTTTATCCCGCCCGGGAAAGCCCTTAGTCCAATATTCCTTTGAACCCGCGATAAAAAAATAACAATTGTCCGTTACTTTATCGCGTTCGTAATGACATTTATCATGGTTTCCTTTTCCTTCGGGCTGCTCACTGCCGCCAGAAGCGTCAGGGCCGCGAGCGCGCCGTCGCTCACTCGCTTCTCCCCGCTTTTCGTGTACAGCAGGCCGTTCTTTGCCATGTAGTGAAGAAAGAGTATCGCGGCCAGCCTTTTATTGCCGTCGGTGAACGGGTGGTCCTTCACCGCAAAATAAAGCAGGTGCGCCGCCTTTTCCTCGGCCGTGGGATAGAGCTCTTTCCCGTCAAATGTCTGGTTTATGGCGCCTATTATGGATTTTAACTTCGAGGCGGGTCCGGCGCCAAACAGGGCCGAGCCTTTTTTATAATCATTTTTTGCTTTTTCAACCGCTTCAACGGCGTCTTCAATTGTCAATTCATATACGGGTTTTGAGAAGCCTCCGGATTCCAGCGCCATGTCGTCATAATCCTGAAGTATGTCCAGGGATCCGGAATAATCCGTTATCAGGCGAATAAGCTCGTTTTCCATTCCGCCGGCTTCCGGCAGTTTTACAGCGTC